>CACIPV010000001.1 GCA_902588615.1 uncultured Alphaproteobacteria bacterium
TTTCGAAGGACAGTTTCACGATAAAAAATATATCCGACTGAAAGTAAAATTAATGGACCTCCTAGTAAGACCTCTTTCGAGAGAAACTCACCAAAAAAAATATAACCTATGGCAAATGCCCAAACAACAGAAGTGAAGTCTAAAGGAGCAAGAACAGATGCATCTGCTAATTGAAAAGATTTTGTAAGACAAAATTGAGCAGTAAATCCTAAAAAACCCGAAGCTATTAAAAAAACTAAGTCTAAATTATTTGGCCATATCCAATCATCATTATAGAAAAACAAACTTGAAACTGTTCCAAATAGAGTAAAGGCCCATACTGTTAAAATATTGTTATTAGTTATTAATATTTTTTTTAAAATTATCACTGCCATTGACAAAAATATACTAGCTAAAAGTGGCAAAACAGAATAGTTGTTTAATAAATTTACGTCCGGTTTCAAAATAATTACTACTCCTATAAAACCTATAATGATTGCAATTACCCTCCTATATCCAATTTTTTCACCCAGAAAAAAAATTGATAATATAGATATAAAAAAAACAGATGAAAAACTGATTGTTTGCATTTCGATCAGTGGAACATATCTAAGAGATATGAAGAAAAGACTCATTGCTGAAATTCCTACTAAACCTCTAAAAAAATGAAGTTTATAATTGTTGATGGAGGATATTTTTAGATTTAAATAATAAATGACAACTATCAATGGAATAAGTGCAAATAGATTTCTGAAAAAGACTACCTCAAATAATGGTAAGTTGTCTCCTGTTGCCTTTATACATACACTCATTAAAACAAAAAAAAGGACAGATAAAGACTTGTAGATAAATGCTGACATGTGGTTAATCTAAATATATTAAATATGAATGAATTTACTAATAGTTAATGGATATGACAAAAATGGATGGAGTAAACTAGCTAGATATGGATTACAACCAATATGTGAGTTTTATAGAGACCAACTAAAAATAATTAATTCAAAAATAAAAACTAAATTCATTTATCCCTCTATGAACTTAGATGAAAATTATGATGAAAGTTTCATCAAATCATTTACTGGCATTGTATGGACAGGTTCAAGTCTTAATATTTATGATAATACAAGAGAAATTAAAAACCAAATTTCTCTCATGAAAAAGTTATCAAAGTTAAAGGTAAATATGTTTGGTAGTTGTTGGGGTATGCAACTTTTTACTGTTGCAAATGGTGGCACAGTTAAAAAAAATCCTAAAGGTAGAGAAATTGGTATAGCCTATAATATAAGTATTAATAAATATGGTGCGCATCATCCGATGTATAAAGATAAGCCTATGATATTTGATGCTTTTGCCTCTCATATTGACCATATATCCCAAAAGCCAAATAGCTCTCATGTTCTGTCAGACAATCATTACTCAATTCAGTCTCTTGTAAGCAATAAATTTTGGGGTACCCAATATCATCCTGAATTTAATTTTAAGTATACAGGACAAATTTTAAATGCAAGAAAAGATATTTTACTCAAAGAAAAACTATTTAGTAAAAATCAAATACAAAGCTTAATTAAAGACTTTAAAAGACCCAATATAAAGAGCTATAGTCAATCTTTGTTAAAAGATACGTTAAGACACAAAGAATTAAAAAATTGGCTAAGTTATCTAAGAAAAAATTAATATAATTCTTTAAATTCTTTTAGATTATTACAAACTAAAAATAAATCTTTAAAGTTCTTATAAGCAAATTTGGAGTTCATTACTTTCTTATATTGATTAATTATATCAGACCAATAATTATTATAATTAAACAAAATACATTTTTTACCTTTTATAACACCCAATTGAAGAGCGCTGATTACTAAACTAATTTCTTCTATTGTGCCCCCGCCTCCGGGTAAAGCGACAAAACTATCTGACAATTGTAGAAACTTTTTTTTTCTTTGCTCCATTGTTTTCGTAACATGAATTTTGTTTATTTTTGAATGAATTTTCTCACGCTTATCTAGAAAAGATGGGATGATACCAGTTACATGGGCGTTATATTTTAATGCTGTCTTAGCAACAATACCCATTAATCCATTTTCGCCCCCTCCATAAACAATGTCATAATCATTTTGTGCTAGATATTTTGTAACTGTTACAGCTAAATCTTTAAAATTTTTGTTTGATCCAAACATAGATCCACAAAATACGGCAACTTTATGTTTAGAATTTTTTAATTTCATATAAATTTACTGTACAGCAATATAGAAAAAAATGACTAAAAAAAATAACATTGAAGAGCTTAAAAAAGTAAGAAAGAAAATTGATAATATTGATAACAAGATTATTGAGCTGATTGGTGATAGATTTAAAGAAATACACAAAGTCACTAAATTAAAGGAAAATAGAGAAGAAATAATTGATCACGAAAGAATTACTCATATTTTAAAGTCAGTTCAATCAAAAGCAAAAAAAAATAAAATTGACGCTGAAATAATTGTTAGAATTTGGCAAATTTTTATACAAGAAGCTATTAAACTAGAGTCTGCAAAAATAAAAAAATAATCACACCAAAACGATTACTAACATTATAAATAAAATTGATATTAGAATTGTGCCTGCAAAACTTGGTGTTGTAACTTTAATGTAGGATAAATTACTAAATTTATAAGATTTACTTAATACTTGTTTAAAAGATAAACCTAAATTTTTATATAAACTATCTGTTAATAAACCTATTTTTTTAAATAAGGGTTTACCAATACCAGGTAACATTTTTCTGTAAAACCAATCAGAATTTAAAACAGTTGATCTAATCTCGGAGGGATAAAGTTTAAATTTAACTAAAAATAAAAATGCAATAATTGCAAAAACTAAAAGTTGTAGCTGACTTATTACATGGTCTAAAGTATAGGGCTGATACTCAACTGCGTATGGAAGTATTTGATACAAATATTTTGGGAATACACCTATAGCAATACATAAAAAAGCAGCGATGCCCATTGCAATGAGCATATTAATTGGAGCCTCTTTAACTTTATTCTTCCTCTCGTGCGCAAAAAAAGCAAAGTAAGGTATCTTTATCCCTGAGTGCTCCAAAACACCTGCGGAAGCAAAGAATAAAATAAGGTAAATTAAAACCATTCCCATGCCTCCAAGCGAGGACATTATTAAAGATTTGGCGACAAATCCGCTGAACAACGGAAATGCAGAAATAGACATGGCCCCTATAATGCAAAATATTGTTGTGAATGGCATGTATTTGTAAAGGCCCCCTAATTCAGAAGCTTTTGTTGTTCCAGCTCTGTATAAAACAGCACCCATACTCATAAACAAAAGAGCTTTATAAATTATATGAACGAACGCATGCGCTACCGTTCCATTAAGAGAAAGTTCTGTCCCAATACCAATACCAACAACCATAAAGCCTAACTGGTTATTAAGACTAAATGACAAAACTCTTCTTAAATCATTTTCTATGACTGCAAAAAATACAGGAAAAGCTGTCATTATTGCACCTATCCAAATCAGTGTGTCAGTGCCTGGAAAAGTTCTAGCTAAAGCATAAATTGCCAATTTTGTTGTAAAAGCAGAAAGTGCCACTGTGCCAGTAACTGAAGACTCAGGGTAAGAGTCTTGTAGCCAACCATTTAATAGAGGAAATGCAGCCTTAATTCCAAAAGCAATAAATATAAAAATTCCAAAATTTGTTTTTAAATCTAGAACAGCTAAATTATGGTTTCCTGTTTGATATAGCATTAAACATGCGCCAATTAAAAGTAATACACCTGAAGAAACTTGAATGATCAAATATCTCATAGCTGCATCTTTTGCTGCATTTGTATTTCCAGCAAAAACTATAAAGACTGAAGTAAGAGCTGTTGCTTCCCACCAAATAAATAAACTAAAAAAATCTCCTGCGTGGAGAGCACCAATAGCAGAGCCTGCATAAGCTAGTGTCGCCATGTGCTCCATTAAATTTTTACTGTGCCAGCTAAAAATTATTACAAGTATAGCTGCAATATGAAAAATAATAGCAAATGGAAGAGTTAAACTATCTGATTGATATAATATTAAATTTAAACCAAGTATGTCCCACTCTAAAAAAGTTCCATAACCATTAAATAGAGATAAAGCTGATAAACCCACCGATAATAACATCGCAGGATGTCTAAAGTATTGAGGAATGGTTGGCAATAAGAATGAAGTAATTATCATAATTAAACCGGGAATAAAATTACTGATCATAATAATCCTCCTTCCTCATTAAGAATTTCCTCAACCACTTTCCTAACATGACTATAAAAACAAAACTTACAAAACCGAAAAATGCTGGGAAGCCATATATCTCGGCAAAGGAAAAGTATTCATGTCTGTGAAAAGTAAAGTCTAAAAGAATTAAAAGTGCTCCGATTATAAGTATGTACTTTGTAAAGCTTTTACCCATACTCTTTAAATCATTTTTTTTCATTTAATTCACTATTACTCCACTAATATTATTCAAAAAATAGTTTGCATAAAAAAAGAAAACTAAACAGCCTAAACCTGTAATTAATGGTGGCCAAACAGTTAAAGGGGCTTTAATTAATTTTATTTCTTTCTTAGAGTTTTGGGTGAAGCCTATTACTACAGGCTGTAATAGATAATAAATATTTAGCAATGAGGAAATACCTAAGATTATTGCAACGATTATAAATTCTCTCTCAATAGAGCCCATGATTAAATAAAATTTACTCCAAGAACCAATAAAGGGAGGAACCCCAATGATAGATAGAGCCCCTAAAGTGTAAGCAAAAAATATTAAGGGTAATTTGTAGCCCATACCTTTTAGGTCACTTACCTTTTTAATATGGGCAGTTACATAAATAGCACCTGCACAGAAGAATAGAGTTATCTTACCTAAAGCATGAGTTATAATATGAAAAGATGCCCCTTTTAGAGCTAAAGATGAAGCCAAAGCTGCTCCCAAAATAATATAGGAAAGTTGACTTATAGTAGAATAAGCTAATCTCGCTTTTAAGTCATCTTTTGTTATCGCTATGATACTAGAAGCCATTATAGTGAAACATGCTAACCAGACTAACCAGTCAGAGCTTTTTGTTTGAAGTAAAAAGTCTGGACCAACAATATAAACAACAACCACGAGAAAGCTAAATACACCAGCTTTTACTACAGCAACGGCGTGGAGTAATGCAGAAACTGGAGTTGGCGCCACCATTGCAGCAGGCAACCAACGATGAATAGGCATAATTGCTGCTTTACCTATACCAAACACAAGCATAGCTATTAGAAAAGATAGGTACTCTGCTGGGAATTTATTCATAAGTATTCCCCCATCTTGAAAATCTAAAGTGCCTGTTTTAAGCCAAATCCAAAATATAGCTGGTAAGAAAAATATTAAAGAGGTACCCACTAAAATCGACAAATAGAGCCTTCCTGCAGATTGCGATTCAGCGTTTTGCTTATGTCCAACTAAAGGGAAAGTTGAAAAAGTTAATATTTCATAAAAAATAAATAAGACTAGAAGATTTCCAGACCAAGCTATTGCCAATGCAGCATGGATTGCGATTGAATAAAAAATTACAAATCTTGTTTGATTTTTTTCACCAGCACCCCTCATATAACCAATAGTGTAGATAGATGCCAGTATCCATAATGAAGATGCCACTAAACTAAAAATAGATCCAAGAGCTGATACTTTAAAAGCAAAATCTACCCCATCAAAAAGTGTAAAAAAAGTTATTTGATATACCTCATTATTTTGTATTCCATGAAAAATTTTTAAACTGATTACAAAGGTTATGAGACCTCCAATTATACCAAAAGAGTCTCTGAAGTTATTATTATATCTACAGACATAAGAAAATAACGCTGCAAAAAGTGGGGTGATAATACCCAGTATAATTAAAAACGAATTACTCAATTTTGATAACCTGATATTAAATAGTCTGCGGACAAGTTAGAAAATTCAATTATTGGTGTTGAATATATCCCAAAAACAATGATTGAAATTGTAACTATCCATATTGGTAAATAAATATAAGCATCTTCTTTTTCAGATTTAAATTTAATTTCTGAAAACCACATCTGTTCCACTATTTTCCAGAAATATACAACAGCTAATGCAGAGCTTACCGCAACTAAAGCGATTGAAAAATACATCTGGTTTGTATAAAGAGCTTGAAATAAATATAATTTTGAAATGAAGCCATTTGTTAGAGGTAATCCAATTAAAGATAATCCACAAATTAATAAAGCAAATGAAGTTATGGGGTATTTATAGCCAAAACCTTTTAAACTGTTTAGAGTTACTCGATCCTTATAAAGAATAGCGAAGTAACCAACAGCCATAAATAATCCTCCTTTAATCAAAGCATGATTAAATATATGCACAAAGCCCGAAGATACTCCACTGTGGTCTTTAAGGCTAAAAGCCAGTGTGATGTAACCAATTTGGGCAATTGAGGAAAATGCCAAAAGTTTTTTGATATCATCTTGATAGATGGCTATTACAGTCCCAATGAATATAGCGAGTAAAGATAGAGGATATAAAACAAAATCTAAAAACAAACTTAAATAGTTCGGATAAATTATGAATACTTCGTACAAAAGTCTCACAAAAAAATAAAGAATTGTTTTTGTCGCTAAAGCAGCCAAAAGTGTTGAGACAGCTGATGGAGCATAACTATATGCAGGTGGTAACCAAATATGGACAGGAAAAATTGCAGCCTTTACCATAAGACCTATAAGCATGAATGACATACCTGCAAAGATAGCTAACTGACCATCGGAATATTGGGCCAGTTGAATTACAAGATCATTCATGTTCAATGTACCTGTCATAGCGTAGGCAAAGCCAACCCCGATTACATAAAATGTAGCCCCGATTGCCCCGATAATTAGATAATTAAAAGCTGCGAGTAATGCTTTTCTATTTTGTCCTGCACCTAAGGCAATTAAAGAAATAGAAGCTAATGCAGATATTTCTAAAAAGACAAATAAATTGAAAATATCATTAGTTAAAATAATTCCGTTCAGGCTTCCAACTGCCAATAACCACAAAGAATACGCCTTTCCAGAATCCCTATAGTCAATTTCATTCAAGAAGATTTTTCTTGAGTAAAATGTTGATACCAAAACAAAAATTGAAAATAACAATTGAAGTCCAATATTCACCCCATCTATTTTAAAAGAAATACC
This sequence comes from uncultured Alphaproteobacteria bacterium, assembly GCA_902588615.1. Classification (GTDB taxonomy): domain Bacteria; phylum Pseudomonadota; class Alphaproteobacteria; order HIMB59; family HIMB59; genus HIMB59. The sequence continues at coordinate 7,159 of CACIPV010000001.1, forward strand.
CCATGGTGGTTCCCAATTTCCAAACTCATATATAATTAAACCAGAAACAGAAATTTCTTTAAGAAGATGTAATGATAAAAATAAATGTAACAACAAAGTGATGATTGAAATTATCCAAGGCCATATTTTTGACGGCATAAATGCAATAATTGCAGAAATAAGTAGAGGTAAAACTACTACCAATGCAGGAGCATCGTCTAAAAATATATCAAACATTTATTTATCTGACTTTAGCTCCAAAGACTCTATTTCTTTTTCTTCAATTGTTTCGTAGTTCTTGTAAATTTGTAATACTAAAGCTAATCCAAGCGCTGAAGTAGCCACTCCAACGACGATAGCGGTCAGTATTAAGACGTGTGGCAATGGATTTGAATAGGCATTTGCCATTTTTGTTAATATAGGGGCGGTTCCATCTAAAACTTTTGCGAGTGATACAAAAAATACAAAAACTGCAGTTTGAAAAATTGCTAAGCCAACTACTTTTTTTAAATAGTTTTGACTAGTGATGATTATAAATAATCCGCCAACCATAAGTAAAATAAAGGCAAAATGGTTCCAAAAATAAATAAAATTACTCATTAATTTCCCCGAAGGAAGCAAAAGAGTGATACAAAGCAATCATTACAGTTGCAACTGTAATGCCTACTCCTAGCTCAACTAATATAATACCAATATGTTGACCAGTTGATGGGTCTGATGACAAAACATTGTAATCTAAATACATCCCATCAAGAAATATTGAAACTATTCCGACACCTGCATATAACAAAACACCTATGCACATTAAATATCGATTGATCATTATTGGAACTAAAGTTTCTCCTTTTGAAAGCCCAAATATCATTGAATACAATATAAATGCTGCTGCTACTATTACCCCAGCCTGAAATCCACCGCCTGGTCCATAGTCACCATGAAATTGAACGTAAAGCCCAAATATAATAATCGGTGCAAAAAGAATTTTGCTAACAACGCTTAATACTGGACTAGATGAAATTTTATCTCTCATTTTTTTTATTTTTTTTAAAATTAGTTTTACGATTAAGAGTGTTGCTAGTTAATAAAGCAATGACACCTAAGCCTGCGGTAAATATAACTATTGTTTCTCCCAAAGTATCAAAACCTCTATAACTTGCTAAAATATTAGTAACAACATTAGGTATATGAAAAAAATCTTTACTTTCCTTTAAGTACTCTGGAACTACATGAAGATGTATTGGTGCATTAGGATCTCCTAATAAAGGGAGGTTTGCAATTATAATAATCAATATAAGTGATATCGCTACTGCAAGAATAATGCTCGGAAATAAGTTTATTAATTTATTTTTTTTTCCTTCTGGTAATTTCGCAGCAGCCATTACCATTAAAATTGTTGATATACCAGAACCAACTGCAGCTTCAGTAAATGCTACATCAACCGCATCTAAATTCACATATATAGCTGAGCATAACAAAGTAAAAGCGCCTGTGAGTGCAACAACACTTATTAATGACGTGGTTTTAAAAATAAAAAAGGTTGTTACCAATAGAAGCGAAATTAAGAAAAAATTAATTAATAAAAAGTTCATTTTTTATTTTTTCCCTTTGGCTTATACCCCGACTCATGTGCAAATAGAGCTATTGCATGGCCTGTTACAGGGCTAGTAAATATTAAAAATAAAGGTATTAATAAAAGTTTAAGACTTAATAAACTAAAACCAGAATAAACTATCAAAGCTAAGACTATAAAACCTGATCCTAGAGTATCAATTAAACCAGCAGCATGAATTCGACTAAATACATCGGGTAACTTTATAAGGCCTAGACTACCAGATAAAATGAAGAAGCAGCCAATAGCTAATAAGACTAAAGAAACTAACTCGATATAATTATACGACATTACTTTTTTTTCTTTTTATTTTGTAATACCTAAGTATTGCAATGGTGCCTAAAAAATTCAAAAGTATATACATCAAAGAAATATCGACAAAATCAGGTCTATCGAATGCAAAACCATGAACACTGATACCTATGGCTATAATAGTTCCAATGCTTGATATAGATAATATTCTATCAAAAGGAGTTGGTCCTTTGATTGCTCGAACTAAACATAATGCTACAGAGACGCCCAGAACAATTAAAGTTGCAAAAAAAATCATTTATCTAAATCCGTAATTACTTTGTTCATATCATCTGTTTGCAAGTCTTCTGATAGCTTCTTACTTAATGCGTGAACTAGAAATGTTTTTTTATCTACTTCTATTGTTACTGTACCCGGAGTAAGAGTTATAGCGTTTGCATAGTTTGCAATACCTGTTCTATTCTTCTGAGATGCTTTAACGCTTATTAGTTGTGGAGAGTATTTACCATTCCATATTAAAGCTGTTGTAGTAATTCCAGATTTAAAAATTTCTTTAAATAACCAAATCCAATAAAATGGTAATCTAAGAATAATTTTTAAAGGAAGAGAGTCTTCCTCGAGAGCTTTAGCTCTATAAGACATCCAAAAAACAAAAAGAACACTGACTAGTCCAAAAAAAAGTAAAAGCGATTTAAGGTAACCAGATAAAATAAACCAGAATACAAAAAGTATTATGAAATAAGTTATAAATGATAAGGTCTTAAGTGAATCTTTATTAAGTTTAGCCACTAAAAGCTATTATGAGAATAAATCACCCTCTGTAAATACTGCAGTATTCATGTCTTTAACAAATAATTTACCTTGGTCTGATTTAAATCTTGATACCTCAATAAATCCACCTTTAACTGCGATTCTGACGTTTTCAGCATTAATTGATATGATTTGACCTGGAAAATGCTCAGCACTTTGCTCGTCAATAAACTTAGTGTCATAAAAGACATACTCATCACCCATGAATTCAGCCCATGCACCAGGCTGAGGGTTGCAACCCCTTATTAAATTATAAATTTCGTTTCCGGGTTTTTTCCAATCAATTCTTGCATCACTTTTTTTACACCAAGACTCATATGTTGCTTTAGAGTCATCTTGAGGTGTCTTTGGTGCATTACCAGACTCAATTAAATTTGCAGCTTCAACACATGCTTCAAGGCCTAATGGAAATATCTTTTTAAAATAAACATCTCCTAAAGTATCATCAGGACCAATATCAACTTCTTTTTGAAGTAATATTTCACCCTCATCTAGCCCATCATTTGGATAAAAAATTGAAAGACCTGTTTTTGTGGAGCCACCAATTATAGGCCAGTTTATTGAACTTGGTCCTCTATGGAGTGGAAGTAGTGAGGGGTGAAAGCAAATAGATCCATGAGTGGGAATATCTCTCGCTCCTTCAGGCACAAAAATTATTACATAAGCCATGACACATAAATCCGCACCATGAGACTTAATTTGGTCTAGTACCTCTTGGTCTTTAAAATTTGAGGGTTGGTAAACAGGCAAACTAACACTTTGAGCGTATTCTTTAACAGGATCGACTGGTTTACCCTCTTTGTCAGGTGCACAATATACTGCTACTACTTCATGGTCTGTTTCTGTATGAAATTTTTCTAAAGCACTTTTTCCAAATGCCTGTTGCCCCATTAAAATTATTTTCATTATTGCTCCTTAAATTAAAATATATCTTATACTGCTCCGGCCTCTCTTACAGCTTTAATTTCATCGTCACTCATCTGACAAAATTCTTTTAATATCTCATCAGTATGCTCTCCGAGAAGTGGAGATCTTTCAACTTTTGCTGGGGAGTCAGATAACTTAATCGGATTACCAACAGTCAAATATTTCCCTCGTTCAGGGTGATCGACTTCAACTATAGTATTAGTGTCTCTCAGACCTTGATCTTCAGCTAATTCTTTTAGAGATAATATTGGACCAACTGGTATATCTAAAGGGTTACATATATCCATTACCTCAAATTTAGTCTTGGTCATTGTCCATGACTCAATTGTATCAAATATTTCGTTTAACCTTGGTAGTCTTTTAGCAGGAGTTGAGTAATTTTCATCCTCTTTCCATTCGGGTTTACCAATAACATCACATACTTTTTCCCAAACAGCCGCCTGGGTAATAAAATATGTATATGCATTAGGATCCTTTTCCCAACCTTTACATTTTAGAATTCTTCCTGGCTGACCACCACCTGAATCGTTACCTGCGCGAGGCGTAGAGTCACCAAAAGGAATGTCTTCTCCGAATTGAGAGTATTCTTTTAAAGGCCCTCTTGAAAGTCTCTGTTGGTCACGAAGTTTAACTCTGCAAAGATTTAAAACTCCATCTTGCATTGCGGCAGATACTCTTTGTCCCTTTCCTGACTTTTCTCTATGGAATAAAGCAGTAACTATACCCAATGCTAAATGTAGTCCTGTTCCACTATCTCCTATTTGTGCACCGGTGACTAAAGGAACTTCTCCAAGCATGCCTGTTGTTGAAGCAGATCCACCTGCGCACTGAGCAACATTCTCATAAACTTTACAATCTTCATATTTTCCTGGACCAAAACCTTTAACAGACGCATAAATCATTCTTGGATTTATTTCTTGAATTTTTTCCCATGAAAAGCCCATTCTATCTAAAGCACCAGGAGCAAAATTTTCTACCATCACATCACACTCTTGGATTAACTTTGTAAATATTTTTGAACCCTCTGGTTTCTTTGGGTTTAATGTTATACTTCTTTTATTTGAGTTTAGCATGGTAAAGTACAAACTGTCTGCATCAGGAACGTCTCTTAGCTGACCTCTTGTAGCATCACCCACTCCTGGTCTTTCAACTTTTACGACATCTGCACCAAACCAAGCTAGTAATTGTGTGCAAGTTGGTCCGGACTGGACGTGTGTCATGTCTAATATTTTGACACCTTTTAAAGCTTCCATGGTTTCCTCCTAAAGTTTATTTGTACATAGTCTGGTTTTTTGTACCAGGAGCAAATTCTTCTTTATCCACCCAAATATTTACGATTGCAGGTATACCTGACTTAACAGCCTCTCTTGCTCTTTGAAGTGCAGGTTGGATTTCTTTTGCTTCTCTAACAGCTTCGCCATGACCACCAAAGATTTTTGCAAACTCATCAAAGTTAACATCACCCAAGATGTTTCCAACATTTCCTTTATCTTCACCGTACTTCATAATTTGACCAAATCTGATCTGGTTTTGAGCAGAGTTATTCCCAATAACTGTTAAAACAGGGGCTTTGTGTCTGACAAAAGCCTCGAAGTCCATTCCAGTCATTGAAAAAGCACCATCACCACAATATAAAAGAATTTCTTTTTCAGGTGCAGCTAATTTGGCTGCAAGCGCGTATGGTACTCCGACACCTAAAGTTCCAAGGGGCCCTGGGTCCATCCAGGCACCAGGCATTCTAGGTTGAACTGCTTGAGCACTTATGGTTACAACATCTCCTCCATCACCTATGTATATAGTGTCATCGTTTAAAAACTGGTTGAGTTCCCAAGCTACTCTATAAGGGCTAATAGGAGATTTATCTGTTGTAAATGTAGGCATCAATTTTTCTAAAGCTGCCTCTTCCCCAGATCGGAGTTCATTAAACCAATCTGAACGATCTTTTTTTGTTCCTGCTTCAGAGATAGCCTTTAGAGTTGTTCCTATGTGTCCAACCAAACCAAGTGATATATCTCTATTTTTTCCAACAGTTCTATAGTCCATATCAATTTGAATAACAGTTGCGTTAGGATTTAATCTTTTACCGTAACCCATTCTAAAATCAAAAGGTGTTCCAACAATTATAATACAATCTGACTTGGTAAAAGCATTTCTTCTAGTTCTGTGAAAGTGATGTGGGTCTCCAGGTGGCATTGAACCTCTAGCAGCACCATTTAAATAAGCAGGTATATTCATATTTTTAACAAAGTCGATTGCATCTTTTGTAGATTGGCAAGTCCAAACCTGTTGACCTAAAAGTATGCACGGTCTCTCTGCATTAGAAATAATATCAGCAGCTTTTTGTACATCTACAGGGTCTGCTAATGTTTTTGATGAGGCACTATATTTTCCTGCTTCTGGTAAGACGGCTTTACTCATTGGAATTGAAGAGTCAAGTATATCTCTTGGAATTTCTAAAAATGATGGACCAAAAGATCCATTTCTGGTTTCCCTAAAAGCCATTGATACCATGTCTGCACATCTCTCGGTTGACATTACAGTTGCTGCAAATTTTGTAATTGGTTGCATCATGTCTACGTGAGGTAAATCTTGTAAAGATCCCATTTTATGTTGTGTAAGTGAACTTTGTCCTCCAATTAAAAGCATCGGGATTTCAGCTCTAAAAGCATTTGCTACTCCTGTTAATGCATGTGTCGTACCTGGTCCAGCGGTTACAACTGCACATCCAGGTTTACCTGTCATTCTTGCATAACCATCAGCTGCATGAGAGGCAACTTCTTCATGACGTACGTCAATAATTTTAATTCCTTCGTTTAGACATCCATTGTAAATATCAATAATGTGTCCCCCACATAAAGTGTAAATAACCTCAACTCCCTCTGCTTTAAGGGCTTTAGCAACCAGCTCACCGCCAGTTATCATTTGTTCGTTAGATCCTGTAGACATTTTTAACCTCTCCCTGGTGGTATAATGTATACCAGATTTAGAGGTCTTGCAAAGAATTTTGCCTTATGAATTAATGCTTTCTTGTATCTTATCAACTAAAGTAAGTGCGTGATTTTTAAGAAGTTTTTCTGCTTTTGATCCCTGGCCTGCGACAAGAGATCTAACAATGTCATTGTGTTCATCAATAGATTTGACAGCTCTATGTGACTCTATTACAAATTTTTTCCTCAAGTATTGTAAATGAATTAACTGTGACTCTAAAATTTCTCCCATTAATTTTACTTTAGTTAATTTCATAATTTGATTATGAAATTTAATATTATCATTCGAGTAGTTATCAAGTTCAGACAAAACGTTCTCTTTTGAGTAATGACAATACTTATTTAAACTTTCAATCTCATCTTTAGTAGAATTAGCAATAATTAAATGAGCTGCATAACCCTCGAGACCTGCCCATACAGTTACAATATCAATCAATTCTTTTTTTGATTTTCTGTGCACAAATACGCCTCTTCTTGGAACTGTTTTAACAATTCCCTCTTGCTCTAATTTAGCAACAGCTTCTCGAATAGGTGTCCGACTAACTCCTAGCTTTTCAGATAATTGTCTTTCATCTAGATGAAAATCACTTTGTTTTAAATATATATTAAGTGACAAAATATATTTTTTTAGTGAATCGTATACCTTACCTTTTAGGTTTACCGGTCCTATTTTTTGGATCATTTATGTAGTCTGTGCTTTTTTAAAAAATTTTCTATAAAGAGGGCCAAATGCTGGCATAATTAAAAGTACAATTGCAATATACATTATGATTGCAGCAATAGGTTTTTCTGCCATATCAAAAAATATTCCCATACTACCATCAGATAAAATTAGAGACTGTCTTAAAGCTTTTTCAGCTAATGGACCAAGAACAATAGATAAAACAGCTGGTGCCACAGGGTAATCTAATTTTCTCAAAATATATCCGGCAAAACCGAATAGCAACATTAACCATACGTCGTGAAGGCTTTGTGTAGGTGCATAACCACCTGTTACACAAAGAACAAAAATAACCGGGGCCAAGATGGCAAATGGTATCCTTAATACCATTAAAAAAGCTGGAATTAACGCAATATTTAAAACCAGTGTAAAGAAGTTAGCGATATAAAGACTACCAATTAAGCCCCAAACAAACTCGGGCTCTTGAGTGAATAAAAGAGGACCTGGTGTAAGTCCCCATAAAATCATGCCCCCAAGTAAAATAGCAGTTGTAGGTGACCCTGGAATACCTAATGTTAACATAGGAAGCATACTTCCAGTGCTAGCAGAATTATTTGCACATTCTGGAGCAACAACTCCAGCAGGGACACCTGAACCAAATTCTTTTGAATTTTTTGATAATTGTTTTGTAATTCCATATGACATAAGTGATGCCGGTGTGGCACCTGCCGCAGGGAGAATTCCCACAAAGAAACCTAGAAAAGAACCAATGTTCATTGCCATTATAGTTTTTTTAAGAGCGCCAAATGCTCTTCCAACTTCCTTCATGTTGACTGATAATTTTGACATTTGAACTTTACCTTTTGTTTCTTCAAGGGTCCAAAGCATCTCTCCAATTCCATAAATTCCGATAGCAAGTACAAGGAAATTAATTCCATGAAGAAATCCAGGGATATTAAAGAAAATTAATCTTGGTTTTCCTGTAATTAGATCTAAGCCTATAGTTGATAAAGCTAATCCAATTAATATAGAAAAAATAGTTTTTGGAACGTCATCTCCACCTAAGCCTACAAATGTTGCAAAGGCCATTACCATTAATGCAAAGGTTTCAGGCGCATTAAATCTTAGTGCTACCTCAGCCAGAGGTGGTGCAAATAAAGTAAATAAAATAACAGATACAGTTCCACCAACGAAGGAACCTACTGCTGCTGCAGTTAAAGCTGTCATAGCTTCTCCCTTAACAGCTAAGGGTCTTCCATCAAAAACTGTAGCTACTGCAGTAGAAGCTCCAGGTATGCCTAGCATAACGGAACTTATGGCACCTCCATACATAGCACCGTAATAGACAGCTGCTAAAAATATTATTGCTGCAGTGGGTGGTATAATAAATGTAATTGGAATAAGTATTGCAACACCATTAACTGAACCAAGACCAGGCATTGCACCCACAAATAAACCAATTAGACAGCCAAATATTAAAAGACCAAGGTTTAAGGGTTCAAAGGATACAAAAATTCCCTCTAAAAGAAGTATAAATACATCCATCTTTTATGTCTTTACTTTACCAATCTCATTATGAATACATAAAATCGTATACTGGATAAAATAAGGGCTCTGAAATACCTTGAGGTAAAGGTATTTTTAAAAGCCATTCAAAAAATAAAAAGGTTAAAACTGGTGTGATTAAAGAGAATACAGATATAAATAGGATACTTTTAGAACTAAAATATCTAAGATAAAAAGCTAAAAAAAAGATAAGTGAAAAGTAAATTCCCAAATAGCCTATTGCTAAAACTAAAATAACTAATGAAATAATTGTTACTGCAATATATTTGAATGCTTCAGCCTCAATAAAAGGCGAGTCATCTTTAGATTGTGGTGACCTTTTTAGAACGAATTTAATTATGGTAAGGACAGTACAAATAAGCATGCCAAGAGAAAGGTAAAAAGGAAGAAATCCCGCACCCATGTTTTCTTCTGCGTTCCATGTAATTCTATTCTCAGCACTTTTAATCATCAGAGCGATTGAGCATAACGCTAAAATAACGGCCACTGCAATTTCTGCTCTTTTGACAGTTATTTTGTTTGTTACGCTCATATCACTCTTAATTTAAATATTAGTTAAAGTTTTTAATGATCTCACCGTGCTTAGCATATTCGATTGCTAAGAAATCTTTAAGACCAAAACCCTCTAACCAGCTCATTAACTTTCCATCGTCGATGTTGAAAGTTTGGAACTCGTTATCATGATAAACAGTGTGAAGAAGTCCTGTGTAGTACTTCTCTACCTCTGCATCAATACCAGCTGGAGCCATAAATGCTCTCATCATATAGTATTCAAGATCAGGATAACCTAATTCATATGAAGATGGTACATCTGGGAAAGCAGGATTTCTCTCAGGAGTCATCATAACTAATGCTTTTGAGTCACCTGATTGATAGAATCCCATCTGCTCAGAAGGGTTATTTAATGTGAAATCTGACTCGCCGCCAACTAGACCTTTTGCAACAGCACCACCACCGTCATATGGTACGTACTTTGCATCAAATCCAAACTGACCTCTCATCATACCAAGAAGTAATTCGTCTTCTGACATACTTCCTGTACCACCCATTACTAGACCATTGCCTTTAGCAAGTGCGATGAAGTCATCAAATGTTTCTACACCTTGAGTATTTTTACCTTCAGTTGCAATCCATACTAAGAATGTATCTGTAATAAGTCTTGCTAATGGTGTGAAGTCATTAAAGAAGTCAATTCCTAACTCAGGCTGGTTAACAGGTGTAGTTAGAACGTTGTTAAGAGTAATGATAAGTGTGTGCTCATCACCAGCTTTTTTCTTAACATAAGTCATAGCTTCACCACCAGAACCACCTTTTTTATTAATTGGAATCACTGGCTTAGATGCGTAGTCGTTTTTCTCGATAACACCTTGAACTAATCTAGCAATTTCGTCAGCTCCACCACCTTGACCAGCTGGGATAATAAGTTCAATAGGCTTCTTTGGACTAAAAGGCTTCGCAGAAGACACTGAACTAACAGCGACAAGTGAAAGTGAAACAATAACTAATGCTAATTTTTTGATTATTGACATATTGTTTCCTCCTATAGGTTAAGCAGTACAATAAACTATTTAAGAGAATATTAAAAATATATTCTTAATTTAGGATTTAGTTTAAAATTAGAAAAAACCTTGTTTTAGCATTGATTTTCCTAACTTTTACAACAGTGATTGTGTTATTTAATTGTATAATGTATACAAAATACCACAGGCAGTTAAATTGAAGTTTATAAATTATAAAAATGGAAGTTTGTTTCTAGACGAAAAAGAGATCGCCGACCCTCTTGATGAACAAATCCAAATTGAAATTCATTTCGCTGGGATAAATAGAGCAGATATTCTCCAAAAAAACGGACATTATCCACCACCCTCAGGTGAGAGTGAAATTATTGGATTAGAGTGTTCCGGAATAGTTACCAAATTAGGAAAGTCAGTAAAAAACTTTAGTTTAGGAGAACAAGTTTGTGCAATTCTTGGAGGCGGTGGATATGCGGAGTACGTAAATGTCAATGAAAAACAAGTAATGCCATTACCAAAAAATTTAAATTTACACGAAGCTGGCTGCTTACCAGAAACAACACTCACTGTTTTTGAGAATATTTTCAATGTATCTAAATTTCAAAGAGATGAGGCGATTTTGATACATGGTGGAAGTAGTGGTATCGGCACAACTGCTATTTCAATTCTTAAAAATTATACAAAAAATATTTTTGTAACCGCTGGTACGAGTGGGAAATGTAAGAGTTGTATCGAATTAGGAGCCACTGATGCTATTAACTACAAAGATACAGATTTTGAAGAATATTTTAATGAGAAAAAATTAAAGGTTGATGTAATATTAGATATGGTTGGAGGAGATTATTTAAAAAAAAATTTAAAAATATTAAACTTTAAAGGAAGACTTACTTATATTGCTGCTCTCGGTGGGATTAAAGCAGAAACTAATCTTTTACATATAATGAATAAACAATTAAAAATATCTGGATCAACATTAAGATCAAGATCTCCATCTGAAAAGGGAAATATTGTTGATCAGGTTGTCAAAGAAATATGGCCTTTGATAGAGAATGATAAATATAAACCAACGATTTTTGAAACTTTTAATATGAGTGATGTAAATAAAGCACATGAGGTTATGGAAAAATCTGACCATACAGGAAAAATAGTTTTAAGCATAAAAGGAGAAAAAAAATGAATCTGCACGAATACCAAGCAAAAATATTATTAAAAAATAATAATGTTAGAGTTTTAAATGGCTACACAGTATTAGATGATAGCGATATAGAAACTGCTGTAGACTCTATCCAAACACCCGTTATGGTTGTGAAGTCTCAAATTCATGCAGGTGGAAGAGGCGCAGGAAAATTTACAGATAGTGGTGATGACAAAGGTGGTGTGAGAGTTTGCTTCTCAAAAGATGAAGCCAAAGACAATGCAAAAAAAATGTTTGGTAAAACTTTAGTTACAAAACAAACTGGCCCAAGTGGAAAACAGGTAAATAGACTTTATATTGAGGAAGGGTGTGATATCAAAAAAGAGTACTATCTAAGTATGCTCGTGGATAGAGCCTCATCTTCAATTTCAATTATAGCCTCTACTGAAGGTGGCATGGAAATTGAGGAGGTAGCAGAAAAGCAACCTGAAAAAATTATTACTGTTAATGTCCCTGGGGACAGTATTATTGATCAAAATAGTTTAAATAAATTAACTGAAGGTCTAAAGATAGATCAAAACCTATCAAATGATTTTTGTGATCAAATTCAAAAAATTTATAATAGCTTTTTGTCTTCAGATGCCTCTTTAGTAGAAGTTAATCCTTTTGTATTGACTGATGAGGGTAATTTTTTGGCTTTAGATGCGAAGGTATCGATAGACGATAATGCGCTTTATAAACATAAAGATGTAGCTTCAATGAGAGACGAAACTGAAGAGGACCCTGCAGAGATTGAGGCTTCAAAACATGAGCTTAACTACGTCAAATTAGATGGTCAAATTGGATGCATGGTAAATGGAGCTGGTCTTGCAATGGGGACAATGGATATAATTAAATTACACGGTGGCAGTCCTGCGAATTTTCTAGATGTAGGAGGAGGAGCTACAAAAGAGAGAGTGGCAAAAGCCTTTTCTATAATTCTGCAAGATCCAAATGTAAAAGCTATTTTGGTAAATATTTTTGGTGGCATTATGAAATGTGACATTATCGCTGAGGGTGTGGTAGCTGCAGCTAAAGAGCTATCTATTCAAGTTCCATTGGTAGTAAGATTAGAAGGGACCAATGTTGACTTAGGAAAAGAAATTTTAAATAAATCTGGGCTGTCAATTATTTCGGCAGATAATTTAGAAGATGCAGCTCAAAAGGCAGTTAGGGCTTTAAACTAAAGGAGAAATTATGTCAGTATTAATTAATAAAAACACAAAAGTTATTTGCCAGGGTTTTACTGGTTCTCAAGGTACATTTCACTCAGAACAAGCTATAAAATATGGAACTCAAATGGTTGGTGGGGTGACACCAAAGAAAGGTGGTCAAGAGCATTTAGGACTTCCTGTGTTTAATAGTGTTAAAGAGGCAAAAGACAACACAGATGCAAATGCAACTGTAATATACGTTCCACCTCCTTTTGCTGCTGGTGCTATAACTGAAGCGATTGATGCAGACATGGAAATAATTGTTTGTATAACTGAAGGAGTTCCAGTTCTTGATATGATGCAAGTAAAAAGAAAATTGGAAAAATCAAAATCGCGTTTAATTGGACCCAACTGCCCTGGAATAATTACTCCTGATGAATGCAAAATAGGCATTATGCCAGGTCATATTCACCAAAAAGGAAAAATAGGAGTTGTTAGTAGATCTGGCACATTGACATATGAAGCAGTAGCACAAACTTCTGCTGTAGGTCTAGGTCAATCGACTTGTATTGGTATTGGGGGAGATCCTATTAACGGAACAAACTTTATAGATTGCCTTGATCTCTTTTTAAAAGATCCGGAAACCGAAGGAATCATAATGATCGGAGAGATTGGTGGAACTGCTGAAGAGGAAGCTGCAGAATTTATTAAAAAATCTGAAATAAAAAAACCAGTTGCTTCTTTTATAGCTGGTGCTAGTGCTCCTGCTGGAAAAAGAATGGGTCATGCAGGTGCAATTATTTCGGGTGGAAAAGGCACCGCAGAGTCAAAGTTTAGTGCTTTAGAGGAAGCAGGAGTTCATATATCCAAATCACCAGCAAAACTAGGTGAGACAATCAAAGAAGCTTTAAACTAATATAATTTAGCTTCTTTAGCTCTAAGTTTAGTTAAAGCAAGAACTGTATCAATTGTAGGAGTTGGAACATTTGTAATTTTTCCAAGCTCTTGAACAGATGTGATTAAAGCATCAATCTCCATAGGTCTATCACGTTCTAAATCTTGAAGCATAGATGTTTTATGTTCACCAACTGCTTTAGCTGCATCAATTCTTCTCTCAACATCGAAAGGCTTGTCTATTCCTAAATTTTGAGAAATTGTATGAGCCTCATTCATCATATTTTTTATGACGGCTCTGACTTCGTCATTGCTACAAATTTTGACAAGTGTAGATGTTGTAAGTGCACTGATAGGATTAAGAGAAAGATTACCAAAAAGTTTTAACCAGATATCGCCTTTTATATTAGGTCTAACAGGTGCTTGAAAGCCTGCTTTCTCTAAAGTCTCAGAAAGATTTTTAATTCTATCTGTTTCCTCTCCATTAATTTCTCCTAGTTGAAACTTATCTCCCTCTAAGTGCTGAATAACGCCTGGTTTGATAACTTCTGATGCGGGATTAACTATACAGCCGATGATTTTTTCAGGGCCAATTCGATTCCATTGACTTCCATCTGGATCAACTGAAGTAACTTTTTTATCTTTGAAATCAGGGTTAGTGTGATTGTAGAAATACCACCATGGGATACCATTCACACCCCAAACAAATGAAGTATCATCTTTCATAAGAACTTCAAATGCATCAAGACAACCAGGAACTGAATGAGCTTTTAGAGTAACAAAAATATAATCTTGCTTTCCAGCTTTTTCCGCTGTGTCTACACACTTTGGATACACAACCAGTTCTTTGCCATCTTTTCTTAATCTTAATCCATCTTGCTTGATAGCCTGATAATGAGGCCCCCTAGCAATTAATGTTACATCTGCACCTATCTCAGTAAGTTTTGCTCCCAGATAACCACCAATTGCCCCTGCACCGTAAATACAAATTTTCATTTAAGCCTTTAAATGTTTGATAGCAGCAGCAACACCACTTCCAAGTTCAAATTTTATTCCCACATCGTACATGGCTAATTCTGCGGTAGAGATTGCACCTAAAATCATCGTGCTGTTTAAATCTCCAAGGTGACCTATTCTAAACAACTTTCCAGCTACTTTATTAAGCCCTCCTCCAAACGAGGTGTTATACTTATTGTATGCTGTTTTAACAACATCAGTAGAGTCAATTCCCTCAGGTACCATTATTGCTGTAACAGTATTTGAATAAAGTGATGGATCTTTTGCACAAAGTTTAAGACCCCATGCATTAGATGCTTTTTGAACAGCTTGAGCTAAAAATTTATGACGTGCATAAATATTATCAATTCCTTCATCCATCATCATATTAAGCGCCTCTCTAAGTCCTCTTAATAGTGGCATAGGATTTGTATAAGGCCAATAGCCTGTTTCATTTATTTTAAGCATATCATGATAGTCATAGTAAGCTCTGGGTAAGTTAGATGTTTTTGCAATTTCTAATGCCTTTTGGCTTACACAAGATATAGCTAAACCAGCAGGTAACATAAATCCTTTTTGAGAGCCTGAAACTGCAACATCTACCCCCCATGCATCCATTTCAAATTTGATTGAGCCAATTGAGCTTACGCCATCAACAAATAATAAGGCTGGATGATTTAGATTATTCAAAAGATCTCTTGTTGCTTTGACATCATTTGTAACGCCAGTTGAAGTTTCATTGTGAGTTACAAGAACTGCTTTAATTTTATGATCTTTGTCTTCTGATAATATTTTTTTAAATTCGTCATGAGGCGTCCCGAAACCCCACTCTAAATCAACTTCCTCAACATCAATATGTAGTTTTTTACACATTTCTATCCAAAGGTGTGAAAAATGTCCAAATCTAGCTGATAAAACTTTATCTCCCTTACTTAATAAATTTGTAAGTGCTGCTTCCCATCCACTTGAACCTGTACCAGGGAATATAATTGGTTGTGCAGATGTTGTCTCAAAAACTTTTTTTAAATCGTTTATTAGTGGGTGCCAAAATTTATCCATACCGGGTGCACGATGGTCCTCATTTGAAATATCCATCGCCTGTCTTACCCTATCTGGCATGTTTGTAGGTCCTGGTACGAAAAGTGAAATTTTACCTGGCATAATTTATTCTATATCCTTTCTATACAAATAATGACCTTATGGATTGCTTTAATACAATATTCATTAAAATTTCACAAAGTGAAATAAAAAAGTCAATATTTTGGCATCTCCTACGGGAATCGAACCCGTGTCTTCACCGTGAAAGGGTGATGTCCTAACCGCTAGACGAAGGAGACATCGGTGTTTAAAACAAACAAAATAGCTAGATTTACTAAAAAATCAATCAATGAATATCTTCAAGATGAATTATAGTTTTTTCACTATAAGTATCTTTTTTTACCTTAAAATAGCAATTAAACTCAGGTTTGTATGATAAATAATTTTTTAATTCTTTCGATGATACATCGAAGAACATGCCTTCACATGAAAAGCCAAGATTATCAGATACTTTTAATTTGGCATGCTTATCTTTAAAAATTTGTAATATTTCAATTTTAGCATTCTCAATTTTAAATATTGGCTCAGCATTTTGTTGGCCAAAGGGACTTAAAGACTCAAGGTCACTTAAAAGATTATTATTGATCACATTAACATCAATTAAAGAGTCATATGACTTTTCATTTAAAATTTCCAAGTTATTTGTCTCTTCAATTAAAAAGTTTTTAAAGTCATCAACATTTTCTTTTTTTAAAGTAAAACCACAAGCTTTATGGTGACCACCACCTTTAATCAAAATACCTTTTTCCGTAGCTTGCATCATCAATAATCCAATATTTTTTTCACCCTGCGATCTACCTGATCCAACAACCAAATTGTTTGATTGAGTCATTACAAATGATGGACGATTATTAATACGCATTAATCTTCCAGCTATAATTCCTACAACGCCAATATGCCATTTTTCATCATAGAAAAAATTTATATTTAAATTGTTATTGATGTTGATATCTATTTCTTTAACTATTTTTGATTGAATTTTTTGTCTGTTTTGATTGTGTAGCTCAATAATTTGTGCAAACTGAACAGCTTGGTGTATATTTTCTGAAGATAAGAGATTATAAGCAAGTAAAGACTCTCCCATTCTTCCTCCAGCATTAATTCTAGGGCCTATAATATATCCGAGATGATACTCTGATATTTTTTGTTTTATCTTCGAAAGATTAATAAGAGTTTGTATGCCTTTATTACTGTTATCAGAATTAATTATCCTCAGTCCTTGTTTTACAAGTGTTCGATTTATATTGTTTAAAGGAACTAAATCACAAATAGTAGCAAGAGAAACAAGATCTAAATATTGTAATACATCTTTTTTTTCAAATATTTCCTCATTGTTTAAAAAAACGATAACTAAAAATGATAGAGCTGTTGCACATAAATCATCAAGATTAGATTTATCCTCTGGTGTTTTAGGATTTATAACAATCGACTCATTAAAATAATGATCACATTCATGATGATCAATTACAAGAAGATCGGCGCCTTGGGCGTTAATATACTTCTGTTCATCAAGATTATTGCTACCACAATCTAAAACCAAAATGTTCGAGCTAAATTCCAGTAATTTGTTACAGGCAGGTATGCTTAATCCATACCCTTCATTTAATCTATTTGGAATATAAACAAAAACTTCAATGTCAAATTGAGTTAGATATTTTTTGAAAATTGATGCAGCACAGGCTCCATCTACATCATAATCTGAGAATATAGAAATTTTTTTATCGTTTTTTATTTTTTTAAAAAATGAAGTTATTTTATTTAAATTATTTAATTTTAAAATTTGATTAAAAGATATGTTATCTTTTAATTTTGAATTCAAAAAATTTTGTATTTTACTAACTTTACGATTTATTAATAATTTTGAAAGATTAATAGATATATTATTCTTTTGAGCGACTTCAAAAATTAATTCGTCATTTAAATCTGAATTTAATGGTCTCCAAATAGTACCGTTAAAACTTTTATCAGTAGTCAAGTTGTTTGATGTCAAAGTTGTGTTTTCCATCAATCTCTCTAATAGTTCCTGTTTTTGAGCGCATCACAATAGAGTGCGTAGTAGCAAAATTCTTGTTTATGTTAATTCCACGAAGCATTGTACCATCAGTAACACCTGTTGCTGAAAACATAACATCTCCTGTAGCTAGATCGTTTAGCTTATAAATTTTATCTAAATTTGTTATGCCAGTTTTTTTCGCTCTATCAGTTTCTTGGTCATTATAAAAAATAAGCTGTCCCTCTAAATATCCCCCAACACATTGTAAAGCGGCGGCAGCTAGTACACCTTCTGGGGCACCACCGATACCGTAATACATATCAATGTTACTGCTATCTATGACAGAAGAAATTACAGCACTGACATCTCCATCACCAATAATTTTTATTCTAGCACCTGCAGATCTTATTATTTCAATATCTTCTTGGTGTCTTTCTCGATCTAAAACACATATTACTAAATCCTCAGTATTAATTTTTTTATATTCAGCAAGTGCTTTAATATTTGATCTAAGATCTTGGTTGAGAGAAACAACATTTTCATTTTCAACCTTAGCTGATATTTTTCTCATATAGACATCTGGTGCATTTAAAAAACCACCCTCTTGAGCCAACGCAATAACAGCCATAGCGTTCTCTCCACCTTTTGCAGTAATTGTAGTGCCCTCTAAAGGATCGAGGGCTATATCCACATTAGGGCCACCCTGACCAACTTTCTCACCTATGTAGAGCATGGGCGCTTCATCTCTCTCACCCTCACCTATAACTACAGTCCCAGATATTGTAAGAGAATTTAAACATTTTCTCATTGCGTCAACTGCAGCCTGATCAGCTGCCTTTTCATTTCCTCTTCCAATATGTTTAGAAGCGGCTAATGCTGCAAATTCAGAAACTCGAACTAACTCAATAGCAAGATTTCTATCCAATATTTTCCTCTATCCTGATAACTGATATCTCGTTTTTAATAAAACTTGTCTTCTTTAAATTATTTACAACTTGAGTGATATTTTTTATACCAACAGGATCAGATATAATAATTATAGGAACAACTTTTTCATTATTAGTATTCAATTGAATTATAGATTTTATGGAAATTGATTTTTGAGAAAATAATTGGGCAATCGATTTAAGAACACCAACTTTATTGAGCACAGACATTCTTAAGTAATATGGTCTTATTCTTTGAGATTGATTAACAAACTTTGCATTCAACATTTGTGAGTATTTTTTTATAAAAATACCTTTAATAGAAGAATAATTAATAAATCTCTTTATATCTGAGATAATAGAAGTAGCTGTTGGGTAACCTCCTGCTCCTTTGCCAACTAAGCTAGTTTTTAAAAAATTCTCACCTTCTAAAGTAATAACGTTTTCTTCAAAATTAGTTTTTGCAATCAAACTTGACTCTGGCACAAAACAAGGAGCTACAGATGAAAAAAACTTATCTTTATGTCTCTCTGTTAAAGAGACAAGTTTTAATTTATAACCAAGTTTAAGACCTTGTTCTAAATCTATTAGCTTAATATTTTCAATTCCATCGTAGTGCATATCAGAAAATTTAAACTTTTTTCCAAAAGATATATTTGAGAGTAAAACAAGTTTGTGCATAGCATCTTTTCCAGATAAATCAGCACTAGAGTCTTGTTCAGCAAATCCATTTTTTATAGCTAGTTCTAATGTTTCTTTGAAACTGATCTTATTTTCATACATTTTTGAAATGATATAGTTAGTTGTGCCATTAAAAATTCCATAAATTGAATTGACCTTTGAGGGATGAATACTATTCTCTATCGCTCTTATTACTGGTACGGCACCTAATACAGCAGCCTCAAAACCTAAAAATAAATTCGACTTATCAAAGCCCTCAAAAAACAAATTAGACTTTTCTGCTAATTGAGACTTATTAGCAGTAATAAGAGATATTTTATTTTTTAAACAAAATTTATATAGATCATTTATGTACTTCCCTGTACCTCCAATAGTTTCAATGATTAAGTCAGGTTTAAATTGGATTAAGCTCTTATAATCGCCTACCCATTTGTATTTACTAATATTGATTATTCTTTTCTTTTTCTTATTTTTTGCGCCAATAGCAACTATTTCACATTTAGTATCATCTAAAATGTATGAATTTTTTTCTAATAGCTTTACAACATGAGAGCCTACGACTCCTAAACCTAAAACTGCTATTTTAATCTTGTTCATTTTGAGATTTTAAAATTTGTTCTTTTCTAATACTACTCTTTTCGTTGAATTCCTCTAATTCTTTTTTCTTTTCCATCAAATTTTTATCGAAATTTTGGAATGATCTTTCGCAAGAAATAGTAATTATTGATAGTGAAATGACAGAAAAAATAAATAAAAAATTATCTTTTAGAGAACTGAAAACTTCTTCTAGCTTTTTGCCTACCATACTTTTTTCGTTCTACTGTTCTAGGGTCTCTTGTTAAAAACCCATTTTTCTTTAAAACATCTTTGGTGTTTGGATCTATTTTTGTTAAAGCTCTGCTAAGTCCATGTTTGATAGCTCCAGCTTGACCAGATAAACCTCCACCTAATACTGTAATTCTAAGATCCACAGAATCTGATTTTTTTGCAACCTCTAATGGTTGGTTAATTATCATTCTTAGTGCTTTATCAGGAAAATAATCATCAATATTTTTTTTATTAATTGTTATATTTCCTGTTCCATTAGAAATCCAAACTCTTGCAATAGACTCTTTGCGTCTTCCAGTACTATAGACTTGATCAGACATTTACTTTATTCTTCCTATTAATAGACTTAAAATCTAAGTTTTTTGGATTTTGAGACTCATGTGGATGATTAGCATCTCTATAAAGTTTTATATTATTTTTCATAAGGTCTCTAAATAAAGGGGAGTTTGGAAGCATTCCTTTTATTGCTTTTTTAATAATATCGTCAGATTTATTATTTTCTCTCAGTTTGTCAGGTGTAGTTTCTTTAATTCCACCAGGGTGACCAGTGTGTTTGTAATATTTTTTGTCAGTGTTTTTATTGCCTGAAAATTTTACTTTATCTGTGTTAACAATAATCACACCATCTCCGACTGGTAAATTAGGAGAATATTGTGGTTTGTTTTTACCTTTAAGAATTAAACTTACCCTTGAAGCAAGCCTTCCTACAGAGATATCGGTGGCATCTAACAAATGCCATTCTTTTTGAAATTCAGATTTTTTTAAAGTAGTAGTTTTCACGATAGAGGGAATATAAGTAAAATCATTAAAAAAGCAAGGATTATAGATAAATTTTCCTCATTAATTGATAATAAACTTAATTTTTAAACATTATTCTCATTTTTTTGGTCGGGGGTACTGGACTTGAACCAGCGACCTCACGCCCCCCAGACGCGCACTCTACCAGGCTGAGCTAACCCCCGATTATCTTGATTTTTTTAATAGTCCCAATAAATCCTTTAACTCTGAAAGAATATTATCATCTAGCGATTTCATTTTAAGCTTTGATTTTAATAAATAATTGTTGACCCCATCAAGTGTCAATTTTTGAACATCAAGTAAGTATTTTATTTTTTTTAGAAGAAGTAAATTTTCATAATCATATAATCTATGTCCAGATTGAGTTCTGATAACTTTAAGTTTTTTTATTCTACTCTCCCAAAACCTGATTGTATGTTTCTGCTCTCCCACTAAATGAGATACATCATCAATATTGTAAAAATTTTTCATAAGACTAATTTATTTGATTTTTTAAAACTTATAACTTTTCTAGATTTTATTAAATGCTCCTCTTTAGTTTTGGGGTTTCTACCTGTTCTCTCAATTTTTTTTTTTATTTTAAATGAACCGATATTACTTATAGATAAATCAGAGACAATCATTTCATTGATCCAAATTTCAAGAATTTTATCTATTTTTTTGTAAACTGTGGAGTATGCTATGCCAAATTCAATAGATATTTGCTTGACTATAGTCTCTCTAGTTAATTTATCTTGAGACATTTTTCTTAATCTCATTTAATAAATCAAAGTCAATACATTTTACACCAAACTCTATAGCATTCGCAAATGCATGTGAGTCAGCATTTCCGTGACTTTTAATTACTATACCATTTACTCCTATAAACATTCCTCCATTGTAATTTCTAGGATCAATTAAATTTTTAAAGTCTTTGAAATTTTTTTTTAAAAGTAAAGAAAGTATTTTTGAGTAAGAAGAGGAGGTCAGACTTTTTTTTAAAGAGTCAGTAATAAATTTAGATACCCCTTCAGCTGTTTTCAGCGCAATATTTCCAGAAAATCCATCTGTAACAATGACATGATTATTTGTTGAAGTAATCTCATCAGCTTCAACAAATCCTTGATAATTTATTCTCTTATCACTCTTCATCAATTCATGTGTCTCTTGAATTAAATTATTACCTTTAAGCTCTTCTGACCCAATATTTAAAAGTGCTACTTTGGTATCAATTTGTGGATAGAGTACTTTGTAATAAGTACTACCCATAACAGCAAAATCTAAAAGATTTTCTGAGTTACACTCAGCATTTGCACCCAAATCTAAAAAACATACAGGGTGTTTATCTGATGGAAAAAGTGAAGCTATTGCAGGTCTTGTGATATTTTCAATGGTCCTAAGATATACAGTTGAATAAGCCATCATTGCGCCAGTGTTTCCTGCAGAAATAGTTATTTGATTTTTATTTTCTTTTAAATTTAAGATAGCATGTGACATAGAACTATTTCGATTATCCTTTTTTAAGGCATCACTTGGTTTCATATCTGGAGAAATAAAATTTTCAGATTGTGTCCATTCAGAGTTAGAAAATAACTTTGAGAATGATGATTTAAATTTCTCATAAATATGCCTATCAGAATGTAAATTGAAGTTAATAGAAGTATTTTTCCTTTGGGCAATTAAAGCCCCCTCTAAAACTGATTGTGGGGCAAAGTCTCCTCCGTGAAGGTCAAGGTTAATGATGTACTTACTCATAAATATTTATTATTGCTTTAAAATAACTTATACCTTATTTGTTTTTATTGTGAATATTTTAAAAATACATTTTATTTTTATGGCTTTATTAAGCTCAATAATTTTATTTTCTTGTTCGAAAGAGGTATATTTTTCTGGTATTTCAGAAAATAGTTTGAGTGAAATTAGAGAAAATTATCAAAAAATTAATTACTCAAAAGAAGATGTGATAACGATCATTGGGCCTCCTTTGATAAAGGAAAACTCAGATAATTTGTGGATATATAGAACAGATAAAAAAAGAGGTATTGCTGCTTTCAAACAGTCAGTCTACAACAAGACCCTAAAACTTAAATTTGAAGATAATATTTTAAGGTCTGTTGAAGAAGTTGAATTAAATTAAATAATGTTTAAATGAACAACAATTGATAGCAATAAAATTGAAACGATATTTGTTATTTTAATCATTGGGTTAACAGCTGGTCCAGCTGTATCTTTATACGGATCACCAACAGTGTCTCCGGTTACTGAGGCTTTGTGAGTTTCACTTCCCTTACCGCCTAAGTTACCATCTTCGATATATTTTTTTGCATTATCCCATGCACCACCACCTGCTGTCATAGAAATAGCAACGAAAAAACCAGTGATTATGACTCCTATCAATAGAGCACCTAATGCTTGAAAGGCAGTGTTAACACTACCAGTCAATGAATAAACACCAAAGAAAATGATAACTGGCGAAAGCACAGGTAATAGAGATGGGATGATCATCTCTTTAATAGCTGCTTTTGTGAGTATGTCAACACACTTGCCATAATCAGGTTTTTCTTTTCCGGACATTATACCTTTTTTTTCTTTAAACTGTTGTCTAACCTCTAAAACAACTGAACCGGCTGCTCTTCCTACTGCAGTCATGCTTAAGGCACTAAATAAGAAAGGTAGTAATCCGCCTAATAATAATCCAATTATCACGTAAGGTTCTGATAAATCAAAAGATACATTGAAAGCATTGTTGCCTGTTTCTTGATTAAAGAATTTTAGGTCTTCTGTGTAAGCAGCAAATAAAACTAATGCTCCCAATCCAGCCGAGCCGATAGCGTAACCTTTAGTGACTGCTTTTGTAGTATTTCCAACAGCATCTAAAGCATCTGTTCTTTCTCTAACTCTCTTGTTTAAACCTGACATTTCAGCAATACCTCCTGCGTTATCTGTGACTGGTCCGTAAGCATCTAAAGCGACCACCATCCCTGCAAGAGCCAACATTGATGTAACTGCAATAGCTATACCAAACAGTCCAGCAGTTGAAAAAGTTAGGCCTATTCCTGCACATATAATCAAAACTGGTATAGCTGTTGACTCCATACCCATAGCTAGGCCCTGTATAATATTAGTTGCATGACCAGTTTGAGAGGCTTCTGCAACACTTTTTACAGGTCTATACTCAGTGCTTGTGTAATATTCTGTAATAAAAACAAGTGCTAGAGTAATTATTAATCCATAAACAGCACAAAGAAATAAATCCATTCCGTTGTACCATTTGTTTCCCAATTGGAAAAATTGATCGAAGCCAATTGAATATTGAGTGATAAGTGCAAATAAAATTACAGAAATAAATAAAGTCATGAAAAACCCTTTGTACAATGCTCCCATAATTGAAGATTTAGGGGTGGAGATTGATACAAACTTTGAGCCAATTATAGATGCCAATATACTAGAACCTGCGATCAATAACGGATAAATAGTTAGTTCGCTAACAGTTCCTTGAAAGATAATAGCTAAAACCATAGTTGCTACAATTGAGACAACATAAGTTTCGAATAAGTCTGCTGCCATACCCGCACAATCTCCAACGTTATCTCCAACGTTATCTGCTATAACAGCTGGATTTCTTGGGTCATCCTCAGGGATGTTTTTTTCTACTTTTCCAACCAGATCAGCTCCAACGTCTGCACCTTTTGTAAAAATCCCCCCACCCAGTCTTGCAAATATGGAAATCAATGAGGATCCAAAACCAAGAGCGACTAAAGGTTCTATGAGCTCTCTTCCTGTTCTTTCGAATCCAAAATATAGTATCATAAAGTATCCTGCTATACCTGCTAAAGCCAGACCAACAACTAACAGTCCTGTGACTGCTCCTGCGTTAAAAGCAACATAAAGACCTTTTTTTAGCGAGGAACTTGCAGCTTGAGCTGTTATAACATTTGCTCTTACTGAGACGTTCATACCTATGTAACCAGCAAGGCCTGACAAAACCGCACCAATCAAAAAACCTACGGGAACATCGTAGATGTGTTTAAATGGAATTAAAAAAAATGCAAAGAATATTACAATACCAACGATTGCTATGGTTGTGTATTGCCGGTTAAGGTAAGCTTTAGCTCCTTCTTGAATGGCACTAGAAATTGTTATCATTCTTTTCGTGCCTTTTGGCAAGCTTAGAATTTTATTAGTTGTGAATATTCCGAAAGCAATAGCTGCTATTGCAGCAAATATTACTATTTGCAAGAACTGTATTTGAGACATGGTAAGTTGTTAATCTATTTTAATTTTATTTTCAAGGTGCTTTTTTAGAGGCATCATCTAACAAATAATTGAAGTATTTTACCTCTTCTTGGGTGAGAAAATCCTTGGAAAGCTTGATATATTCGCTCATTAGTATCTTTTTTTTATTTTTATTTAAAAGATACTCAGAGCAAAAGGCGTAAAGAAGAAAAACAGTTATTTTGTTAGTTTTTTCAATAATCTTAGAATCTATAAGTCCTTTGATTTTTTCTAAATTAGAATTAAAACTTTCATTTAAAGAAAATAGTTTTTTTTTGTTAAAAGGTCTTTTCTTAATGTTTTGTTTTATAAATTCATCTAACTCAAAGTCAGTTGAATAGTTTCTTTGAAATATAAACTGAAAGAAAAATAATCTAGTGTTTTTATTTAAATTAAGCATTTAATCATTTTGACCATAGCATTAGCAGCTTCTATGCCTTTATTTTTTGATTTAGATCTTTTTTTTGCTTGAGACTTACTATAGGCATTTATTATGCCATTTGATATTAGGGTATTTTTATTTTGATTTACAATATCTAAAAGTGCTTTTCCAACAGAGTCAGATATAACTTCAAAATGGTATGTTTCACCCTTTATAACACAACCTAGGGCAATAAATAAATTGTAATTATTTGGTTTAATTTTCCATTTTATCATTTGGGGAATTTCATAGACACCAGGAACAGATAAAATTTCATATTTAAGTTTACTCTGTTCTAAAATCTCAATACAAGATTGTGTTAATGGATTAGTTATTTCTTTGTAATAATCAGCAACCACTATTTTAATTTTTAATTTTTTCATAGACTCTCTATTTTATTTACTCGTAATCCATAAATACCAAGGTCTAAATCCTCACCCAGTGAATTAGATAATACAGAAATATTATTTATAGAGAAATTTTTAAGAATTTGGGCTCCTAGGCCATAATATTTTACCTTTTCATCATTTGATAACTTTCCTAGATCGCCTAATATAGGATTATTAATTAGCACTATAATTCCAGATCCATGAGATTTTATTTTTTCAATTGAAGCATGTAAGTCTTTTGTTTTAGGATTATTAAAATTCATAATTATGTCATCGAAACCTTGAACAGGATGAACTCTTGTCATTACGCTATCTTGTTTAGATAAATCTCCTAAGTGTAATGTTGCATGATGTAATCCATCAATAGTGTTCTCAAAAACATTAAATTCAAAAATATCTGAATAAATATTTTTTATCTGGTGTTGCTTTTCAGGAATTTTTTTTATGAGTAAATCGTTTTTAATTCTATATGCGATAAGATCTTGAATTGTCCCTATATTAATAGAATATTTTTTTGCGTAGGGTATCAGGTCTGGAACCCTAGCCATGGTACCGTCATCATTCATAATTTCACAAATTACTGCTGAGTCATTTAATCCAGCTAATCTTGAAATATCTACTGCAGCCTCCGTATGCCCTGCTCTTGTTAAAACTCCACCATCCCAAGCAATTAATGGAAATACATGACCGGGGCTAACAATATCACCCGATTTAAAATTTGGATTTATAGCAGCTTTTACAGTTTCTGCCCTATCAAATGCAGAAATACCTGTGGTAATATTAGTGCTTGACTCTATTGATACAGTAAATGCAGTAGTCTTTTTTTTCCAGTTATCAGGATTCATCAATGGAAGCTTTAACTCTTTTGCTCTCGTCTCAGAGATAGATAAACAAATTAAACCTCTTCCATAAGTCGCCATAAAATTTATGTGTTCCGGCTTACAAAGAGATGCAGGTATAATTAAATCACCCTCATTCTCTCTATCCTCGCTATCAACTAGAATATACATTTTACCATTACGAGCATCACTAATTATATTTTCAATATTTGTAAAATCTGACATTAATTTAATAACCTATGATTTTGTGGAGTGAGCGTATCTTGCTAGCATATCGACTTCAAGATTTAAAATTTCATTTTTCTTATATGTATGAATATCGGTATGTTTATAAGTATGAGGTATGATCATACAATGACATTTATTTGACTTAACCTCATTTATAGTAAGTGAAATACCATTTAGAGAAATAGAACCTTTTTGGACAATAAATTTTTTAAGATTTTTTGGGAACTTAAAAGATAAAAACCAACTACTCCCAACTTTATATAATTCTTCAACAGAACAAGTGGTATCAATGTGACCAAAAACAAAATGACCAGAGATCTCATCACCAACTTTTAAAGATTTTTCTAAGTTTATTTTTTTTCCAACTTTCCAATATTTAGCGTTTGTTTTATTCATAGTTTCATATGAAATATCAGCTTTAAAGGTATTTTTATTTTTTGATGTGACTGTTAAACAAATACCAGAACAACATATTGAAGAACCTAACTTATATCCATTTAAAGAGGAATAAATTTCAACTACCAAAGATTTTTCTTCTCTTGATAGTTTTTTAATTTTACCTTGAGATTGAATTATTCCACTAAACATTAATTTACAAATTTATAAATTGTATCCTGTCCGTATTGATAAGAGGATTTTAATTTAAAATTATTTTTTAACGATTTAATTGATAAAAAGTATTTTTTACTAGAATTTTTTATAACCATATTTGATTGGCAGACTATAATCTCATCAAACAAATTACAATTAAGAAAATATTTAAAAGTGCTTATTCCGCCTTCAATTAGAATAGATTGAATTTGTAAATTTCTAAATAAAGAAACATCATTGTTTAATAATTTTTTGTAATCAACATTAAGTGACAAGTAATTTTTAATTTTATTTTTTCTATTTGAGAAAATGATTTTTTGTATGTTTTTTTCAACCCCCTGTAATCTACAAGTTAATTTTGGTTTATCATCCAACAATGTGTTCATGCCGACAGCTATAGCATCGTGTGATAACCTCATCCTATGCATAAAATATTGAGTTTGTTCAGAGGTAATATTCTTAATTGATGGGCTTTTACTAAAACCATTTTTGGAGATAGCAATTTTAAGAGTAATAAAAGGCCTATTTAATGTTTGGTGAGTGTAAAAATATTTATTAATTTTTCGAAATTTATCTAAAGATTTTGATGAATGAATTACTCTGACATTTTGCTGCTTTAAAAATTTGATCCCTTTTCCTTTTATATTTGGGTTTGGATCTAATGAACTAATAAAAACTTTTTTTATTCCAGCATTAGCAATTGCTTTTGCGCAACAGCTATTATTTTTAAAACAAGGTTCTAAGCTAATATACATTATGGTTTTATCATTTATTTTATTTCTAGATAATTTATTTAAGGCATTAATTTCTGCATGTGGCCTACCATTTTTTGATGTCAAACCATAACTAAGAATTATTCCTTTTGAAGACTTCGAGTAGTCTACAATTAAACATGCTACTGATGGGTTTTTTCCAGTTAATCCAATATTTTTGATAGATAAGTTATTTACACTTTGTAGATAGTTTAAGTGATTAGAACTAATCAAATTTTACTTTTTATCTATTGTATCTAAAAACTGCTCAAAATCTTTAGTTTCTCTGAAATCTCTGTAAACAGAAGCAAATCTAACATAAGCTACTTTATCTATTGTATAGAGAGCTTTCATAACAGCCTCTCCAATAACATTAGAGCTAATCTCGTTTTCACCCATGCCCTCAACATCGTTTACTATTCTTGAAATAAGTTTTTCTTTAGTGTCAGTATCAACAGGTCTTTTGCGTAATGCCAACTCAACAGATTTTGCTATTTTGTCTCTGTCAAAATTTACCTTATCTCCATCTTTTTTAACAACAACTATTTCTCTAAACTGAATCCTTTCGTGTGTTGTAAACCTACCTTTACACTCAATACAGATTCTTCTTCTCCTAATAACTGAGCCATTTTCTGATGGCCTTGAGTCTAAAACAGATGTCTCTTTGTTTTTGTCAACACAAAAAGGACATTTCATCAGATCTAATAAATTGGGTATTTAGAGCAAAGATCTTGAACTTCTTTATTAATAGAACTTTCAAGCATTGAAATATCAGAGTTAGATACTGAGAGATTATTAATAATTGTTGATATTTTCTCTCCAATAAACTTAAACTCTTCTTCTTTAAAACCTCTAGTTGTTGCAGCTGGAGATCCTAATCTAATGCCTGAAGTAATAGTTGGTGGATTTGGGTCATTTGCAACACCGTTTTTATTACAAGTCATACCCGCCCTCTCCAGACTTTCTTCTGCATCTTTACCAGTTACATTTTTTGATCTTAAATCTACTAAAACCATATGAGAGTCTGTACCGCCTGTAACAATATCTATTCCATTTGACATAAGAACTTCACCAAGAATTGAAGCATTCTTTTTTACTTGTTGGATATAAGTTTTAAACTCTGGTTGTAAAGCTTCTCCAAATGCAACTGCTTTTGCAGCTATAACATGCATTAGAGGCCCACCTTGTAAACCTGGAAATACTGAGCTATTAAATTTCTTTCCAAGATCAAGGTCATTTGAAAGAATCATACCGCCTCTTGGTCCTCTAATAGTTTTGTGAGTAGTAGAAGTTACCACATGCGCGTGTGGTAATGGGTCTGGATATTCTTTTGCAGCAACCAGACCTGAATAGTGTGCCATATCAACTAACAAATAGGATCCAACTTTATCAGCTATGTCTCTAAATTTTTTAAAATCAATATTTCTTGGATAGGCGGAACCTCCAGCTATGATTAAACTTGGTTTGTGTTCAATAGCTAATCTTTCAACTTCATTATAATCTATTAGGGAAGTTTCAGGATTAATACCATATTGAACTGCATTAAAATATTTTCCGGATTGATTTGGTCTAGAGCCGTGGGTTAAATGTCCACCGGCATCTAAAGACATTCCTAATATAGTATCACCTGGTTTAATTAGTGCTAAAAATACAGCTTGATTGGCTTGTGCACCAGAGTGAGGTTGTACATTAGCATATTTGCATCCATATAATTTCTTTAGTCTATCGTTTGCTAAGTTTTCAGCAATATCTACAAATTCGCAACCACCGTAATATCTTTTTGCACTATAACCTTCAGCATATTTATTAGTCATTATCGAACCTTGAGCTTCCAGCACAGCTTTCGATACGATGTTCTCAGAGGCTATTAATTCAATTTGATTTTGCTGCCTTGATAGTTCTTGCGAAATACTTTGAAATAAATCCTTATCTGAGTGCTCTAGATTACTAGAAAAAAAATTTTCACTAAGTGTCATAGTTGCGATATTCTCCTTAAATGTCTCCCTTTGTCAAATTCTGTTTTAAAATAGGCATTGAGCATAGCAAAAATATTTTTTTTTACAAAAGGTCTTCCTTTTAAACATATAACATTGCTATTGTTGTGTTTTCTGGTCATTTTTGCTGTTTGTGCATTATGACAAAGCGATGCCCTTATGTGCTTATGTCTATTAGCACTAATACTTACTCCTATTCCCGATCCACAGATCAAGATGCCCATACTTGAATTATTGATATTTTTACATAATTTTTTTGCAAATTTTGGATAATCTACAGATTTATCTGAATTAGTACCTAAATCGAGGAAATTAAATTTTTTTTTGACCAAATATTCCTCAATAATAAAAGATTTTAATCTAAAACCTGCATGATCAGAGGCTATATAAATAGTTTTATATTTTCCTGGTAATCTCATCTCTAGAAAAAGGTAAATTAATATTCAAATTAATCAATACTCTGTTGACTATTCTGCTCATAAAGTCAAAAAAAACCAACTGATGATCTTTATTATCTTTCAAATGTTCATAAATAAGCTCATAAGTTTTCAAATTACTTTTTTCATGGAAATTGAAAATTTTTTTTAAAACACTCTCATTTAAATCAGGTTGATAACCTGAGGCTTTTAAAATTTCAAGCTCTAGTAATAACAACTCTGGTAGGTAATTAGACCTTTCATTCAATTTAGAAATCAATAACAAATAATAACTTACAACATTAGAATTTTGGTCGGTTAAAAATAATAATTTATTTATTAAAAAACAAAAATAATCAATTGTCTTCAACTCATATTTTGAAAACAAAAACCATTTAAATTTATTGATAGATGTTGAGGAAAGGCAAACATTATTATTATCAAATTCAATATTATTAAACGATCCCTTAACATATGTAGAATTTTTTTTTTTTGATTTTCCCCCAAAAACTACTAGAGATTTTTGCCCATGCTCAGAAGAGTAAACTGAAATACTTAAATGATTTTCTTTAAAATTTTCTACTTTCGTTATTATGGCCTCAGTTTTGTACAATAGATTATTTACTAAATTTATTGATGATCTTAATCATTTTTTTCGCTGCTAAAATTTCGGCTTTTTGTTTTGAAACTCCCTCTGCCTCTACTTCATAATTCTTAATTTTCAATGATACTAAAAATTTAGGTTTATGTTTCGTACCAGATTCCTCAATTAATTTGTAAAGAGGAATTGTCTTATATTTCTTTTGACAATATTCCTGAATAAATGTTTTAGGGTCTTTTTGTGGAAGTATGTCTAATTCATTTTGCCATAATTCCATTATTAATGTTTTTGAAAATACTAAACCTTTTCTTGTATAGACAAATCCGATGAGAGACTCTAATGCATCAGCGTATATAGAATTTTTACTTGAGTTGGGATCAAGTTGATGTTTAAAAATATCACCTAAATTATTTTTTTTGAATATTTTGGCTAGGGTGTTTGTATTAACAAGATGAATAAACCTTCTTGAGATCTCATCTAAAGTATTGTGTGAAAAAGTGGTTATCAAATATTCTGAAATTACTAAACCCAAAACTCTATCTCCAAGAAATTCATATTTTTGAAAGGGTTTATCGGTATTTTTTTTTGATTTTTCAAAACTATCGTGCTCTATGCTTTTATTAAAACCCTCAAGGCTTTTTATTGTTTTGAAAATTTGTGTTTTATTCAAAATATTTATTTGATAGTGTTAAAGAGCCTATCATACCTAATATGAAAGGGTAAATTCCAAAATTTTGATAGAGAGAAATCTGTATCAACTGAGAACCAAATAAACCAAACTTTGCCAACTATATTAACTTTTGGCACAAATCCAACTCCACTTAAAATTCTGCTATCCGATGAGTTATCTCTGTTATCGCCCATGAAAAAGAATTTATCTTTTGGTATTTCGTACTCAGGAGTATTATCAAGTGGTCCATCATTCGTGATATTTAATATCCTATATTCATTTTCAATTAACTGTTGAATTTCCTTACCGTATTGATCATCAAAAAAAAATCCATCTTCTACCTGATCTAGCACTTCAAAATCGGTTGAATTTTGAGTCTTTAGATAGATTTTGCCATTTACAACTTTTATTGTTTCTCCTGGTAGCCCTACCAATCTTTTCACATAATTGATATTTTCTTGTCCTGGAAGTTTAAAAACAATTATATCGCCTCTCTCAGGGTTACTTTCAAAGATTTTTCCTTTGAATGGAGGGAGTCCAAAAGGAAATGAGTATCTTGAGTATCCATAGTCCCACTTAGAAACAAACAGAAAGTCCCCAACCAATAAGTTTGGCTTCATTGATCCAGATGGAATTTTAAATGGCTCGATAGCAAAAGTTCTAATTACCCCTGCAATGATTAAAGCCCAAAAAAGCGCTTTAAAATTATTAACTAAAGATGATTTAACTTTGCTCAATAATTACCGACGCAATCGAATATAATTTTGTGTCTGTTAGGCTTACATGAATAACATATTTCCCAAAAGTATCATTTAAATAACTTTCAAGTTTATTTTTAAGAGAAATAACTGGTTTTCCTAATTTATTTCTACTAACCACAATATTATTTGGGTAACAAGGAGATCTAAAACCAATACCTATACTTTTGGAAAAAGCCTCTTTTATTGCAAAATTATTTGCTAATAAGTTTATATTAATTGATTTGAATTGATCATTCAAAAAGTATTTGGATATGAAATTTTTCTTATATTTAGCATAGATATTATTTACTCTATCTATCTCAACTAAATCTATACCATGACCAATTATCATTTTTTTATTAATTTTCTAAAAATATTTATAGTCTTGGTTAGTGAAATAAATATTGCTTCAGATATTATAAAATGACCAACGTGAACAGTATCAACACATTTTCTTTTTTTTATAAACTTAATATTTTTAAAATTTAAACCATGCCCTACATTTACAATTAATTTTCTTGAGTGAGCATACTCAATCATTTCATTTATTTGATTTATTGTGGATTTACTAATAATTTTTTTATCTAAGTTACCTGTGTGTAGTTCTACTGTATCAAAACCTAAACTTTTAGCTAAATTAATCATTTTTTTTGTTGGGTTTATAAAAGCACTTAATTGTATATTTTTTTTTTCAGATATATTTAATAATTTTTTTAATTTTGCTTGTGATATTTTGTTTAAATTAAGACCACCCTCTGTTGTAATTTCATTTCTTTTTTCGGGAACAATACAAATAAACTTTGGATTGATCTTGCTTGCTATTTTTATCATCTCTTCCGTAAGCGCCATTTCAAGATTAATAGGAATTTTAGAATATTTTTTTAATTCAAAGAGATCTTTATCTTTTATATGCCTCCTATCTTCTCTTAAATGAACAGTTAGTGTATCAATTTTTGCATCTTGACAAACTTTCAATGCTCTAATTAAATTTGGATTATCCTGACCCCTAGCATTACGAAGAGTTGCTATATGATCTATATTAACGCCCAGTTTCATTAATAATTAATTGATTGTCTTTTAACTTTATCAACTTGGCTTAAAGTTTTCATTTCGGCAAGAACAAATTTTAGTTTATCTGAACTTTCAATACTTATATCTATTATAAATGTGTAAACTTTTTTAGTTCTATTAGCGATACGAATATTTTCAATATTAATTTCATGCTTATCAAAGATTGATGTAATACTAAATAGAGCTCCAGGTTGGTTTTTAATAACTATCTCTATTCTTGAGTTAAATTCAGATTGACTTTCTCCTTCCCCCCATTCAGATTTATAAAAATTATCTTTATGATAATAACCTAAACTGTCACAAATTGTATTGTGTACTACTAGACCTCGACCATATGACATTATTGAGATAATGCTATCGCCCTTAATAGGAGAACAACAAGTTGCATAATTAACAGCAATACCATTCTCATATTTTAATACATCTACTCTTTCTTCATCATCATTAGATTGAAAAATTTTTTTTACAATATTATCTTCCATTTCCTTAAATAATTTATCTAGTTCAGCTCTCGATAAAAAACCTCTTCCAACATTTTCAAAAAGTTTATTTTTAAATTTAAAATCAGTTTTGGTTAAAATTTTGTTAAAAGTATTTTCATCCGCAGCAATGTTTTTAGACTTTGCGATATAATTTAAAATATCTTTACCTAGTATTTCAAATTCTCTTCTTCTTTTTGATCTAAAAAAATACCTTATTTTTTCTTTTACTTTCTCTTTTTTTACAAATCTAATCCACAGAGGTGAAATTGTGGTGTTTTCATCAAGTATAATTTCAACTTGATCTCCATTATTTAGTTTTGTACTTAAAGGTGACTCTTGTCCATTAACTATTGCTCCAGCGCATCTATCTCCAATATCTGTATGAATAGTATACGCATAGTCGACTGGAGTGGAGTCAAGTGGAAGTGTAAATAATTCTCCTTTAGGTGAAAAAACATAAATTTGTTCATCAAAAAATTGTTGTGAAGTTTTGTTAAGAATGAGATGTTGTTCATCTTTTTCCTCAACATAATTCACAGCATCTCTCAACCAAGCATAGACACCCTCGCTTTGACTATCTTTATTTAAATATTTATATCTCCAATGTGCAGCAATACCATTTTCCGCTATCATATGCATAGCTCTTGATCTTATTTGTACTTCAAATATTTTTTTTTGAAAAATAAGATCAGAATGTATCGATCTATATCCATTGGGTTTTGGACTAGATATATAATCTTTTGTTCTTCCAACTTTAGCAGAAAAATTTCGGTGAATAATACCCAGAACCCTGTAACAATCTCTTGTTGATTTAGTAATGATCCTAACTGCAGCTATATCAGATATAGAATTCAAATCTGTATTTTTCTTATTTATTTTTTTCCAAATAGAGTAAGGATTTTTTTTTCGGTAGTGAATCTCAGCATCAATATCAGACTTGGAAAGTTGATCCCTCATTAAATTTTCAAGATCAATAAATGAACCTTCTAAGTTTTTGAAAGTATTATCTATTTTGTCATTAATTCTGTTAAAAATATCTGGGTGTAAATTTTTAAAAGATATATTTTCTAAAATTGATTTCCAATTTTCAAATCCTAATCTTTGAGCAAGCGGGGCATAAATTAATAAAGTTTCGTTGCTCACTCTTTTTCTTTTTTCAACATCTTTAAAATAATGAATAGTTTTAATATTATGAAGCCTATCAGCTAATTTTATAATTAAAACTCTTATATCTTTTGCAGTAGAAATTAATAATTTTCTGAAATTTTCGGCCTCTTTTTCTGACCTTGTAGTTTTTTTTTCTTCCAAAAAATCTATTTTAGTCAAACCATCAACGAGGCCAGATATTGCATCGCCAAAATTTTTTTTTAATTCATCTTTTGAAAATTCAGTATCTTCAATGACATCATGTAGTAAACCAGTAATTACAGTTTCAGTGTCTAATTTTAATTCAATTAGTGATTTACACACTTCATATGGATGAATTATGTATGGATCTCCAGAGGCACGAAATTGATCTTTATGAGAGTTTTCAGCAACCTCAATAGCTTTTACAAATAGATCCTCTCTAAAATTTTTATCATATGACTCTAATGCGGATTTAAACTCGCTATAACTCTTGTTGAAGTAGCTGGTTTGAAACATCAGCTAAAATAATAAACTAAATATAACTTTTAATCTTCAAGAAGATGATCTTCGTTTTCTTCTTCTTTCTCTTGAACTAATTGGTAACTCTTAATTATGTCTTCTTTGACATCTCCAATACTAATTTTTTCATCAGCTATTTCTCTAAGAGCTATAACCGTGCTTTTGTCATTATCTAGAGGAACTTGTGCTTCATTACCTGCATTAAGAACCTTTGCTCTATGAGATGCGAGTAAAACTAAATCGAAGAGACTATCTACATTCTTAGTACAATCTTCTACTGTAACTCTTGCCATGTGAGGTTTATATGAAAAAGTAAGTGAAAATACAAGAAAATTATTATTTTATTAAAATTCTTTGTCTTTTGCGATCCCACTCTCTTTGCTTAATTGTCTCCCTTTTATCAAATTTCTTTTTACCTAGGCCAACACCAAATTTTACTTTCGCTAAACCTTTTTCATTAAAGAAAATCTCCATAGGAACTGCTGTAAAACCTTTTGTGGTCAACATTCCTAAAATCTTCTTTATCTCTCTTTTATTAAGTAAAAGTTTTTTAACAGATCTCGTCTTCTTTTTGAGGTCAAAATTCTTACCTCTTGAAATAATTTCAAAATTATTGATGTAAATTTCACCTTTTTGTTCGTTAATAAAACTTGACTGAATAGAAGCTTTTCCACTTCGAAGTGGTTTAACTTCATTACTTTCAAGCACTATTCCAGCAACATAAGTTTCTCTGATTTCATAATCAAATTTTGCTCTGCGATTTTGAATAGACAATTAAATAAAATTTAAATCTTTTATTATTTTTCTTACTTGTTTTTTTGTATCAGAGTTTAATTCATACAAAGGTTCTCTTACATTAGCTTTACATTTGCCCATTAAAGAGAGGGCATACTTAGCTGGTGTAGGGTTAGGTTCAGCAAACAATATTTTTGACAATGGTGCTAATTTTAAATTTACTTTATCAAATTCCTTATAATTCTTTTTTTTCCAATGATAGTGAAGCATAGATGTTAGTTTAGGAGCAACATTAGCTGTAACTGATATACAACCATGCCCACCTTGAGCTAAAAAACCAGCAATAGTTCCATCTTCACCTGACAAATAATTAAAATCTTTTTTCATAAAAGTTCTCATGATCAAAGGTCTTGACATATCATTGGAGGCATCTTTAATACCGACGATGTTTGATACTTTATTTAGTTCCTTAAAGCTATCAAAAGACAAGTCTACAATTGATCTTCCTGGTATATTGTAAATAAGTTGTTTTAAAGGTGAAACTTTTGCGATTTTTTTGAAATGGTTAATCAAACCTAATTGATTAGGTTTATTATAATATGGTGTAACAACTAATCCGTAGTTTGCTCCTGCTTTATAGGCGTGTTTGGTAAATTCAATTGCCTCTTTGGTGGAATTAGATCCTGTGCCGGCAATAACAGGTATTTTTTTTGATGCAACATTGATTGCAAACTCAACTAATTTCATGTGCTCATCATGTGATAAAGTTGGGGACTCCCCTGTAGTTCCACAAACTGTTACTCCAGATATTCCACTTTTAATTTGCCAATTTAATAGTTTTTCAAAACTATCGTAGTCAACATCACCATTTGAAAAGGGAGTTATTATTGCTGGTATTGATCCTGTAAGCATTATTATTTTTTACTATTTTTATATCAAATATATATGTTTTTTTTATGGCGGAGAGAGAGGGATTCGAACCCTCGGTACAACTTGCGTCGTACGGCGGTTTAGCAAACCGCTGGTTTCAGCCACTCACCCACCTCTCCATAGGCTTATTTATAGCCGAAATATAGTCGAATAGAAAGAATTGTCATTCTTATTATTGATAAAAATGTCTATGCGGTTACTTTTTAAGTCTTTCGAGAAGGATTTTATTTATTAATTTAGGATTACCTTTACCTTTTGTAGCTTTTAGACATTTACCGACAAAATATCCTAAAACTCTATCAGAACCACCTTGAAATTTTAAAATGTTCTCCTCTTCACCTACTAAAGTTTCATCAATTATTTTTTCCAATTCTCCAGAGTCAGACACTTGTTCAAGTCCTAGTTCCTTTACAAGATCAGATGGTTTACCTTCACCATTTAAAACTTTCGGTAAAATTTCTTTACCAGCTTTATTTGAAATTACATCATCAGAAATTAATCTCAAAAGATCAGTAATATCTTTTGTTTTATCATTTAGACTAATTACTTCTAAATTATTTTCTTTGATAAATGCAAATATATCTCCAACTAGCCAAGCAGCTATAAATTTTGGTTTTACAGTTGACTCAGAAATCATTTTTTCAAATAAATTTGCGTTTTGTTTTTCAGCAATTATGATTTTAGCTATGTCTTTATCTAAACAATAAATATTTAAATATTTATTTAACTTATCTTGGGGAAGCTCTCCTACTAAGGGTTTTATTTTATCAATTTGCTCTTGGCTTAAATTTACAGGTAATAAATCGGGGTCAGGAAAATAACGATAATCATGTGAGAATTCCTTACTTCTCATTGCTCTTGTTTCCCCGGTACTTGTATCAAACAACATGGTATTCTGTTCAATTTCTCCACCACAATCAATTATATTAATTTGCCTTTGAAATTCATATTCAATAGCTTGTTTTATAAATTTAAATGAATTTAAATTTTTAATTTCACATCTAGTGCCAAGTTCTTGACCCTTTTTGCGAACAGATAAATTTACATCAGCTCTTAAAGAACCCTCCTGCATATTTCCATCACACACATCTATATACATAAGCAATTGTCTTAAAGAAGACATGTAATTTATTACTTCATCTGCAGATGATAAGTCAGGATACGAAACTATTTCTAATAATGGTGTGCCTACTCTATTAAGATCAATAAAGCTATATTTCGGATCAATATCATGAATACTCTTGCCAGCATCTTGTTCTAAATGGGCTCGCTCAATTCTAATTTTTTTTTGATTATCACCACTATCAATATTGATATAACCCTCGCTAAGAATGGGGAATTCAAATTGACTAATTTGGTAACCTTGAGGTAAATCAGGATAGAAGTAATTTTTTCTTTCAAAGACAGAATGCTTATTAATCTTAAAATTTAATGCGTATCCTGTTTTAATTGCCATTTCAATACAACCAAAGTTCATAACTGGAAGCATTCCAGGCATTCCAGAGTCAATAAAATTTACATTCTCATTTGGCTCAGATCCAAATTGATTTGGTGAGGAGGAAAATAATTTAGATGAAGTTTTAAGTTGGGCATGTACTTCAAGACCTATTACCATTTCCCAATTATTACTCATTGAAACTTAATTCCTTTTCTGCAAGAGCAGCTAACTGTAAAAGTGTTTTTTCTTCAAAATAATTTCCAATAAATTGAACTCCCAAAGGTAGGCCATTTTTACTTAAACCAGATGGAATAGATATCCCAGGAAGGCCAGCAAGACTTGTGGGAACAGTATAAATATCGTTTTTATACATTGATATCGGATCAAGTTTATCACCAATTTTAAAAGCCTCATTTGGTGTTGTGGGTGTTAGTATAAAGTCAACTTCGTTTAAAATTCTTTGAAAATCATTTTTAATCAATCTTCTAACTTTTTGAGCTTGCCTGTAGTAAGCATCGTAATAACCAGCTGACAATACATAAGCGCCTATAAGAATTCTTCTAGTCACTTCATCACCAAATCCCTTTGTTCTAGAATTTAAATAAATATCATCAAGACTTTCGCCATCTTCTCTAACTCCGTAGCGTACTCCATCATATCTTGCTAAATTTGACGAAGCTTCAGCTGGTGCTAAAATATAATAAGTTGAAAGTGCGTATTCAGTAGTCTTAAATTCTACATCAACAAATTCTATACCATGTTTGGAGAGTGCTTTTTTTGTATTATCAATTTGATTTAAAATTTCATCACTGACATCTTCAAGATAATCAGACGGAATTCCAATTTTAATTTTCTTTTCAAAGCTGTTATTGATATCAATTAAATAATCCTCTCTTTGATGATTTGAGCTAGTAGAGTCATTAAAATCATGTTTGTTTATTGAATTTAAAATATAAGCTGCATCCTCTACACAATTTGTCAAAGGTCCTGCTTGATCTAAACTAGAAGCAAAAGCTACAATTCCCCATCTTGAACATGAGCCAAATGTAGGTTTTAAACCAACTATTCCACATAAGCTAGCTGGCTGTCTAATTGAGCCACCAGTATCTGTGCCCATTGACGCTACACATGAGCCCTCTGCCACAGCTGCTGCTGATC
This sequence comes from uncultured Alphaproteobacteria bacterium, assembly GCA_902588615.1. GTDB lineage: Bacteria > Pseudomonadota > Alphaproteobacteria > HIMB59 > HIMB59 > HIMB59. The sequence continues at coordinate 47,362 of CACIPV010000001.1, forward strand.
CCCCTGAGGAGCCGCCTGGAACAAGATTATCTTTTTGAGAGTTTTTATTCTTCCAAGGATTAATTACAGGACCAAAATAACTAGTTTCATTTGAAGAGCCCATCGCAAATTCATCACAATTATTTTTGCCAATAAAAATTGAACCATCATTTAAAAGTTGCTGAGTCACAAAAGACTCATAATTAGGAATGAAATTACTCAGAATTTTAGATGATGCTGTTGTTCTTATTCCTTTAGTACAGAATAAATCTTTAATACCTAAAGGAATACCATCTAAAGGTAAAGGATTGCCATTGTCATATCTGTTTTGAGAGTCGTTAATTGATGAAATATTGTTTTCCTTGTCAATCACTAAGTTAAAGCTGTTATTATTACCAGATTTAGCTTTTGCTAAATATTCGTCATAAAGCTCACCTACACTTATTTTTTTTTCAATAAGAGCTTTTTTAATTTGGCTAATTGAATTCTTCACTTACTCAACCACTTTAGGCACTTTGAAAAAATTTTGTGCTCTCTCTGGAGCATTACTTAATACATCATCAACAGAATTACTTTTACTTACCTCATCATTTCTAATTGATACGGTTTTTTCAGTTACATTATGCAAAGGTTCTGTTTTACTTGTGTCAACCTTTTTAAGATTATCTACCCATTTAATTATATCTTTTAAGGAATTAGAGTAAAATTCCTCTTTTTCTGAAGGTAATTTTAGCTTTGCTAAATAAGAAATTCTTTTAATATCAATGTCACTCATAATGGTCGTCGATACTATATCAGATTTTCTTGTAAGCAATAATTATACCAAGAAATTTATTGCTATAGATTATGGTCTAAAACACATTGGAATGGCTATCAGCGATCCATCAAATATCATTTCTGTTCCTTATGGAACTTTTACCGAAACATTATTATTTGAAAAAATTATAGAAATTATATCGACTGAAAATGTTCATGGAGTCGTGATTGGTAAACCTTACCATCTTGATGGTTCTTTATCTGAAATGGTTAATAAAGTTGAAATATTTGCTGAAAAATTAGAGAAAATTATCTCTTGTCCAATTTTGTTTATCGATGAGAGATTGTCCAGTAAGCCCTATAAATCAAGGAAAAATTCAGAAAACACTCATATTCACGAAAAGAGCGCATGTTTAATACTTGATGATTTTCTAAGTTTGTATAGAAACTCCACTAGTGAAAAATAGAAAGATCACTTCTATAGACGATCTATCAGCTAAGGATATTCACTCTATTGCTGAGTTAGCTATAAAATTTAAAAAAACAAAAAAAAGAATTTTAGGAAATAAAACAAAAAATATTTTTAACTTGTTTTTAGAGCCCTCTACAAGAACTACAATAAGTTTTGAGCTTGCAGCAAAAAATTTAGGATATAATTCAGTTAATATAAATTTTGAAAAAAGTTCCCTGTCTAAAGGTGAAACATTTAATGACACCATGGATACTTTGATGAGTATGAAACCAGATGCTTTAGTCATCAGAGATAAAAATAATTTTTCACCAATGAACATAGCGAAGAAAAGTAATGTTCCTGTAATCAATGCAGGAGATGGAACTAACGAACATCCTACACAGGCGCTACTTGATTATTGTGTAATAAAAGAAATTTTTAAAAAGAAAAAAATAAAAATTGGTATTTGTGGAGATATTAAACATAGCAGAGTAGCTCACTCAAATATCAAACTTCTTTCAAAAATGGGATATCAAATTCATATAATTGCACCTACATATTTTTTAAACAGAAATGAATTGATTAAAATAAATGATAAAATTAAATTTCATAAAAATCTGAATTATCTAGAAAAGCTAGATGTCTTGATGATGCTGAGAGTTCAAAAAGAGAGAATTCCAAAAGGTGCAAAGAATATGATGAAATCTTTTAAAAAAGAATTTTGTTTACAAAATAACCATCTATTAAATAAGCCCTATTTGATGCATCCTGGACCAGTAAATAGAAACATTGAGATTAGTGATGAAGTTTTAGATAATTATCCTAAATCACTGATCTTAAAACAAGTTGAGATGGGTGTTTACCTCAGAATGGCTTGTTTACATTATATATTAAAGTAATGTTTCTAATATTAACGTTTGCCTATTTGATGGGATCCGTGCCTTTTGGGAAGCTAATAACCAAATTTTTAACAAACAAAGACATAACCAAGACAGGATCAGGTAATATAGGTGCAACCAATGTATACAGAAGTGTATCAAAAAAAGCTGGTATTGCTGTCCTGTTATTAGATGGAATAAAACCAATTTGTGCATTTTTAATAATTTATTATTTATTTCCAGAACACTACCTGAAATATAAATATCTAATTTTTCTTTTTTCTATAATTGGACATATTTTTCCAATTTGGCTTTATTTTAAAGGTGGAAAAGGTGTTGCGTGCTTTTTTGGTGCAAATTTATTTTTAACTCCTATTCCAACGATTTTAGCAATGATCCTGTGGTTTTTTACAGTCAAAATTACTAAACTTTCTTCTTTAGGAGCCCTTTTATCAATATTTCTTTTGACAATTTATCAATTAATTTTTATTTATGGCAACTTAGAAAAAGGAATAGTTTTTATTATTTTTCTTTTAATATTTTTTAAACACAGTTCAAATATTAAAAGATTAATTAAAGGCGAAGAAAATAAAATAAATTTATAGTTATGAATTTACTAGTTGTAGAGTCACCCGCAAAAGCTAAGACGATAAATAAATACCTTGGAAATGATTTTGAAGTCATAGCTACGGTTGGTCATTTTAGAGATTTAGCAAAAAAAGATGGTGTTAAAGTGACTGAAGACTACAGTGATGTTGAGTTGAATTGGGAAACAACAACTGCAGGAATGAAAATGTTGGACAGTATAGAGAAAAAAGCAGAAGGTTATAAAAAAATTTACCTTGCAACTGATCCAGACAGAGAAGGTGAAGCGATTACGTGGCACTTAGTGAAATCTTTAGAAAAAAAAATAGATAAAAATAAATTTGAGAGAATTACATTTAATGAAATTACTAAAAATGCAGTAATAAATAGTTTTAAAGAGTCTAGGAAAGTTGATGATAATCTAGTTTCTGCATATTTAGCTCGAAGAAGTTTAGATTATTTAGCGGGATATAGTTTATCTCCTGTTCTCTGGAGGAAAATGCCTGGTAGTAGATCTGCAGGAAGAGTTCAATCTGTAGCAGTAAGACTTATTTATGAAAAAGAAATTGAGATAGAACAATTTGAGCCAGAGAAATTCTATAAAATAAATGTACATGGGGAAATTAACGGTGCAAAACTTGATACATCCATTACAAGTCTAGATGGGCAAAAAGTAGACAAGCTCTTCTTTAAAAATGAGGATTTAGCTGAAAAGGCTAAAAACTATTTAAATAACAACAAATTTTTCATCAGAAAAATTGATGAAAAGACAATATCTCGAAAACCAAAAGCACCTTTTAATACTTCAACTTTGCAACAAACAGCAAATAGTCAACTTAATTTTAGTGCCAGTCAAACTATGACTATCGCTCAAGGTTTATATATGGGCATAGATATAAATAAGGAAACTATTGCTTTAATCACTTATATGAGAACAGATAGTATAACGCTTTCTAAAGACTCAATTGATACAATAAGAAAAAATATAAGTGAGCAATATGGTGATAAATATTTACCAGATAAGCCTATTGAGTATAAGTCTAGAAAAAAGAACGCACAGGAAGCGCACGAGGCAATTAGGCCAACAGATATTTCAATAAAGCCTGAAAGTATAAAAGATTATCTAAGTGAAGAACAATTTAAACTTTATGATTTAATATGGAAAAGAACATTAGCCTCTCAAATGACAAGTGCTGAAACGAACCAAAATACACTTCAAATAGATTGTGAAGAAAAAAACATAACTTTAAAAGCAACGCTTGGTAAATTAATTTTTGATGGATATAAAAAAGTTTATAACCTACAAGAGGATGATGAAGAACAAATTATTTCACTATTAGAAAATATAAAAGAAAATGATAAATACATTGTAAGTGAAGTTGAAACACTAGAGTCATATACTTCTCCTCCATCTAGATATACTGATGCCAGTTTAGTAAAGAAATTAGAAGAGTTAGAAATTGGAAGACCTTCAACCTATGCCTCTATAATTCAAACAATTGTTAATAGGGGTTATGTTTTAAAAAGTGGAAAATCATTTATACTTAATGATCGCGGTAGAGTAGTAAATGTATTTTTATGTAATTATTTTAAAAAATTTCTTGAATATAAATTTACAGCTGATTTAGAAAATCAGCTTGATGATGTCGCTGCTGATAAAGCAGAATGGAAAAATATTGTTTTAAATTTTTGGAGAGATTTTGAGTTTTTCATAAATGAGGTTATGGGTAAGCCTAATAGAGAAGTAATTGATGTGATAAATGAAGAATTATCACCAGTTATTTTTAAAAAAATTGGAGGAGACATAGATATCAAATGTTCCTCTTGGGCAAACACAGAAAATTGTGAAGGCAATTTAGGTGTGAAAGTTGGAAAAATGGGAGGATTTATTGGCTGTTCAAATTACCCTGAATGTAAATTTACAATATCTATAGGAGCATTCATTAAAGAAGTAAATCCAAAAAATCGTGAGGGAGATGAAATCATCACTTTTCCTAGAACCCTAGGTATAGATGCTGACTCTAAAAAAGAAATTGCAGTTCACTTGGGTCCTTATGGCTATTATCTACAATTAGGAAAAGAAACTGATGAAGATAAGCCTAAAAGAGTAACTCTCCCTAAAAGCTATGATCAAAATACAATTGGTATGAATATTGCCAGTCAGTTAATTAAGCTACCAATAACACTTGGAAATTTTCCAAATAGTGAAGATCCTGTAATAGCGAACATAGGAGCGTATGGACCTTATGTTAAATACCAGGATATTTTTGCCTCTTTAGGAAGAAAATATGATGTATTGGAAATTGATTTAGATCAAGCAGTGGAATTGATAACTATTAAAAAAAATAAACCTACGAATAAAGTAAGAGAGATAGGAGTCCTAAAGAGAAGGAAGCAAAGAGCAAATCTCTATAAAGGAAAGTCAGGAAAATTTTATTTTAAGATAGGGATAATGAATTACAAAATTCCTCCAGAATATGATGGAGAAAATTTAACAATTGAGGATGTAGAAAAAATACTTAAAGCTAATCGCTAACTTTTTTTAAATTCAACTCTTTTAATTGTTTATCCTCTATTTTAACTGGAGCATTCATCATTAAATCTTGAGCTCTTTGGTTAAAAGGGAAAGCTATTACTTCTCTGATATTTTCATTTTCACTGAGTAACATAATTATTCTATCTAGACCCGGTGCACATCCTCCGTGAGGGGGAACTCCATAATGAAAAGCATCAAACAATGCACTAAATTTTGATTTAATCTCACTTTCGCCATATCCTGCAATTTCAAAAGCTTTTTTCATGATATCTGGTCTATGGTTTCTTATGGCTCCAGATGACAATTCTATTCCATTACATACGATGTCATATTGATATGCTAAAACATTCAAGGGGTCATCTTTCGTCAATGCTTCCATTCCTCCTTGAGGCATAGAAAAAGGATTGTGACTAAAGTCAATCTTGCCAGTTAAAACATCTTTTTCATACATAGGGTAGTCAACAATCCAGCAAAATTCATATTTATTTTTATCAATTAAATTTAAATCCTCTCCTACTTTTGAAATAACCTTTGATGAGAACTCATATGACTCATCTGGTAAATCACACACAAAAAGTAATCCATCATTTAAATTAAAATTATTATCTTTAATCATTTGGTTTAACTTTTCTTGATTAAAATTTTTTGCTAATGGGCCTTTAGGTAGTGAATTTTCAAAGTTAATATATCCAAGACCCTTTTTCCCTTGTTCTTGAGCCCATTTATTAAGGTTATCATAAAAACTTCTTGGCTTACCCTGAGAATTGAGAGCTTGAATACAATTAACAATAGCGCCCTTTTTAATTAAATTTTCAAAAATTTGAAGACCTGAGCCCTCAAAATAATTTGTTACATTAGCTAATCTCAGAGGATTTCTTAAATCTGGTTTATCGCATCCAAAATTTTCTAAACTATCTTTGTAAGTAAAAGTTGGGAATGGAAGTTTATTTGTTAATTTATCTTTAAGTTTAAATTTATCAAAAGTATTAAATAGTAAACGACTAATAACGTCTAAAACATCCTCTTGTGTGGCAAAACTCATTTCCATATCAATTTGATAAAATTCACCAGGGGATCTATCAGCCCTACTATCCTCATCTCTGAAACATGGAGCTATTTGAAAATATTTATCAACACCAGAAGCCATATAAAGTTGCTTAAATTGCTGAGGTGCTTGAGGCAAAGCATAAAAGGATCCTTTATGTAATCTGGAAGGTACCAGGTAATCTCTAGCGCCTTCTGGAGAAGGAGCTGTTAGAATTGGAGTTGCTAATTCCATGAAACCCTCCTTATTCATAAAATCTCTTACATAATTTATAATTTGATTTCTTAGCTTAATGTTACGTTGCATTTTGGATCTTCTAAGGTCTAAATATCTATATTTTAACCTTACCTCTTCACCATAATCACTATCAGAATTTACCTCAAGTGGGAGAGTTTTAGAGCATCGGCTTAATATTTCAAAACTTTCTATTTTTAATTCAACTTCGCCTGACTCTAAATTTGTATTAATAGTTTCCTCACTTCTTTTAGTTATTAGACCAGAAATTTTAATTACATCCTCGTTTTTTATTTTTGATAAATCAGAAAAATTAACAGATGTATTATCTACAACACATTGTAAAAGTGAGGTTGAGTCTCTTAAATCTATAAATAATAAATTTCCATGATCTCTTGATCTATTAACCCATCCAGAAACCGTAATTTTTTTATCTACTAGTTTATTATCAATATCTTTTAAATAATAATCTCTATAACTGTTCATAATACTTTCTAATAAGTGACAAATTAATATTATGGTTATTCTCATAAAGCAAATGATTAATGGTTTTTGCTGCCTCAAATGCTGCTAGATATGTTCTTTCAATATGATTCATTACTTCAATAATGATCTGTTCTGGAACAGTAATAGACTTTAAAAACAAATATTTTTTTATTAATTTTAAAAGAAGGTCTTTATTAGGGTTTTGTATATTGCATAAATTGAACTGTCTTAACCTTGACTCAATATCTGGTAAATAAATTTTGTCAGATAGATTTTCAATAGAACTGTCAGAGGTAAATATAGTTAATGGAATATTATTTGATATAAAGTGCTGTAAAAAGTGAAAAAAATTCTCATCTTTTGCAGGTAAACTATTTAAGTCTAAATAAGTTTCTTTATTTACATGTAAATCTTTAGGTAATTCATTTATCAAATTAGTTTCAAAAACCTTAGAAAAATTATTAGCAATCGAGGTTTTACCAGATTTTCTAGGTCCATAAATAATAAGGTATTTTACTCTTTTCTTAAGAGATTGAATAACTGATTCATTTTCTGAAGAAAGTATAATTTCCTCATCAGAGCTGTCTAAATTTAAAAATGTTTGCACTAAAAAAAGTTTACCAAAAAATTAATCTGTTTATCATCATAGATATTTTCGAAATCTAATAGTAATTTGTTTTGTTCATAAGATATTATCTTGGGCTCTAAACCAGTAAAGTATTTTAATTTTTTATAATTTGATGGATCGATAGATAATTGATAAGAGTTTTTATTTTTATCCAAGAGATTAAACCATAGTAATTTTAAATTTATATTTTTTGAAAACTTGTGTAATCGAAAATAATTTTCATTAAAATTTAAGTATATATAAGAGTCTTTTTCAAAGTTTTGAATAATAAAATTTGGACAATTTTCAAATTTATTATTAAATTTAAAAAAATTTTCTTGTAATGAACAATTTAAAAAAAATAAATTATGATCGATATTTTTTGCATATAAATCTTTAGATAAATTATCTACATCAACATTAAGAGATATTTGCGTATTGCTAAAATTAATATTATAAATATTTTTTTCTATTGAAGATATAATGTCTTCCTCAGTAATTGAATTATTTATTCTTAAAAGTAATTCTTGATAATTTTGAAGATTGCTGTCTTTTTGAATAGTAATTTCTTGATAAGCTGATAAATTTTTTAAATTAAATGCAAGGAATATACTAATAAGATATAAATATTTCATTGAGCAAACTATACAAAAAATCGGGTGTTGATGTAATAAAAACTGATAAACTTATTAGTCAGGCACTAAAATTCATTAAAAGCTCTCACAATGATAAAGTTTTAGGAAATAAATTAGGTTTTAGTGCAGAATATAGAGTTAACAAAGATGTTACGCTTTGTGCCGCTACGGATGGAGTTGGAACCAAGGCTATATTGGCTGCTGAGCTTAATTATTATAAAGGAATTGGACAAGATTTGGTTGCAATGTGCTCAAATGATTTACTTTGCAACAAGGCAAAACCACTTTTTTTTTTAGACTACTTTGCCTGCAGTTCGGTCAAGTCAAAACAATATACTGAAATATTGAGGAGCATCACAGGTGCTTGCAAAAAAATTAATTGCTCTCTTATTGGAGGTGAAACTGCTGAAATGCCATCTTTATATAAGGGTAATCATTTTGATATTGCTGGTTTTTTAATAGGAATAAAAGAGAGATATAAAACTTTAAATGTAACAAGTGGGGATCTTATATTTGGAATAAAATCAAATGGATTTCACTCAAATGGATATTCTCTTATTAGAAAAATTATTAGTAATAATAAAATTAATATTAAAAAAGCAACATTTAATAAACAAAAACTCTCTGATCTTATAATGAAACCTACACGACTATACCATAGATATATTAATAATTATGATTTGAAGTATATTAAGACACTCTCCCACATAACTGGAGGTGGTGTATATTCAAATTTTAAACGTTGTATTCCTAAGGGTACAAAATTTGATTTAAATATAAACAATCTCCCCAAAGAGTACGATTTTATAAAAGATAATATTAAGATTTCTAATCTCGAATTAATGGAGATATTTAATTGTGGAATTGGTATGATATTTGTCATTAATAAGAAATACTATAAGAGATTTATAAAAAGGAACTTGTTTAGTCTTATTGGTGAAATTAAATAACTATAAAAAAGTTTCCTTTTTAATATCAGGGAGTGGTTCTAATCTTCTAGAAATATTAAAAAAAAATCATAATAATAAAGATTTTAAAATAATAACTATTATTAGTAATAATAATATCTCTACAAAAATAAAGTCATATTTAGGTAAGTTTTACAAAAATGTTTTATTAAGAGAGCGTCAAAGAACGTTACAAAAAAAAAATTTCTATGATACTGATGTTGTTTTTTCAGTTGGTTATATGAAGGTTATTGAAAAGAGTATAATTGAAAACTTTGATGTTATAAATTTACACCCCTCTATCTTGCCTTATTATAAAGGACTTATGACACAAAAAAGAATGCTTATTAATAATGAAAAATACTATGGTTTTACCATTCATAAAGTCTCTCCTGAATTAGACGATGGTCAAACAATCTCAAATAAAACCAAAAAAATTAACACAAAAAATGAGTTAGAGCTTATGAAAAAACATAAGAGTTTAGAGCATCAATTTGTATACAAACAACTTGTTAATTATTTACTAAATTAGTTCGGATCCTGAAAAAAAGAAACTGATTTCAATTTTTGCATTTTCCTCAGAGTCGCTTCCATGAACTGAGTTTGCTTCAATAGACTCGGCATATTGTTTTCTTATAGTTCCTTCTTCAGCTTCATCTGGGTTAGTAGCACCCATAATTTTACGATATTTAATTACAGCGTCTTCTCCCTCTAAAACTTGTACTTGTACAGGGCCAGATGTCATGTACTCAACTAAACTATTAAAAAAAGGTCTTTCTTTATGTACTTCATAAAAAATTTGTGCTTGATTTTTGGTCAAATATATTTTTTTTGAAGCTAAAATTTTCAAATCAGCACTTTCAATCATTTGATTGATATGACCAATTAAATTTCTTTTCACAGCATCTGGTTTGATTATCGAAAATGTTTTTTGCATATTAGCTCCTAATTTTTGAAATACTTACTTATAAAATCTGCAATCAATGTCAAGCCGAAACCAGTAGAACCTTTATTGTTCATAATATCTCCAGCATTTTTCCATGTAGTACCAGCTATATCAAGATGGGCCCATTTTGTATCCTTAGGAACAAATCTTTGTAAAAATTGAGCTGCTGTTACTGATCCTCCATATCTGCCTGCTCCAATATTTTTCAAATCTACAAATGGTGAGTTTAGTTCTTTGTCAAAATCATCGTGTAAAGGCATCCTCCAAACTTTTTCATTAGTATCTTGTCCAGACTGATAAAGTATATCAGCTAATGTATTGTCATTACTAAATAATCCAGCATAATGTTGTCCTAAAGCAACCATGATTGCACCAGTGAGTGTTGCAAAATCAATTACAACTTTTGGTTTATATTTTTCACAACCATAGGTAATTATATCAGCCAGAACTAGTCTGCCTTCAGCGTCAGTATTCAAGACTTCAACGTTTATTCCTTTATAGGATTTGATAATATCTCCTGGTTTATAAGCGCTACCACTTGGCATATTCTCGACAAGGCCTACAATACCAGCGTAAGAAAAATTTGTATTAATTTCACTTAAATATTTAATTATAGATACTGTTACAGCTGCACCAGCCATATCCCATTTCATATCCTCCATACCACCACTTGGTTTAATTGATATGCCCCCACTATCAAAGCAGACGCCTTTTCCAACAAATAAAATATCAACATTTTTTTTATTATTTTTCTTAATAAACTCCATGACAGCTGGTTCTCTTTTACTACCTTGACTAACTGCCAATAAGCAGTTTAAACCAATTTTTGTAATTTTTTTCTTATCCAATATTTGTGTAATTACATTTTTTTTATCTACTTTAGTTTTTGTTCTATTTGCAAATGATACTGGATAAATTATATTACTAGGTTCTGAAACTAACTCTTTCAAAAAATTAATTGAGTTTAATAAGCTAAGATAATTTTTTGAAAGTTTGAAATTTGTTTTATATTTTTTTATTTGTGAGTTTTTTTTATAAACTGAATAAATAAAATCTTTTTTTAAAAATCCGAAAACTATTGGATCTAAAATATTTTTATTATTAGCATTAATTGAAATATGGGTAATAGAGAGCTTTATACAGTAATCGTAAATAAATGAACCTGAAATAACTTTAGCAAAATGAGTTTCATTCGAATTCTCTGGATAAATATTTAAAAGATATTGAGAATTTTTTATAACTAAAGAGTATTTAAAGATACAAATTTTATTATAAGTGTATTTTTTTAAGCTATTTTCTTTTGGTTTTTTTTGACCGATTAATATAGATAATTTAATACTTTGATTAGATTTATTTATTAAGTTAAATTGTGCTTGCATGCTAGGAGGTATAAGATCATACATAATTTTTTCTTATTTAAAATATATTTTAATTAACTTAATAATATTCATAGGTTTAATATGGATTTCACAAATTTTAAGGATATTAGAATTACAACAATCAATAACTACTCAGTTATTTGATGTAATTAAGACCACTGCATTAGTGCTACCAAGTTTTATTGGACCATTATTGCCATTTTTATTAATTATAGCAGGTTTTTCAATCAATTTTAGATACAACAGTACTAATGAAATAATTATTCTAAAGCAATATTTTCCTTTAAAAAAAAACTTAACTTTATTTTCAATAATTTTTTTTTTAATTACTATTTTTCATTTTTTTAATAACGAAATACTGTCTGTAAATTTATATCAAAAATACAAAGTTCAAGAATTAGAAATTAGAAATAACTTAAAGTTGGGTTTACCAACAGTAAATGAATTCCACATTGAAAATGAGGTAAGTATTTTTTTTGAAAAGCAAAAAAATAATAAATTTTATAATGTTAATGCAATAATTTATAAAGATGGGCAGTTTATAAATTCTAAGGAAGCTAATATTGAAATTCAAAAAAAGAACTACAATATAATTTTTTATAATGGTGAAAGAATTATTTTGAATAAACAAGAAAAAAGTAAAACAACTTTTGATAAATTTACTTACAGTATTGAAAATAATGAAATAGAAGTCCTAATGTATGATAAAGAACATTTTAATACTCTTGAATTATTAAAAGCTTCTAACATAGATTTTTTTCATCAAGGTCATAATAGAATTTATCAGTATTTTTTAATATTAGCGATTATATTAATTTCTTTCAAAGTTTTTTTTATTTATTTAAATACTATGCCTATATTTTTTTTGGTATCTTAATTTTACAACTTATAAATTCATATATGGTATTTTTATTAAATAATAATAATTTAAATTTAATCTCTTATTATTTGATAAATCTTTTATTAATAGCGAGCTTTCTTTACATAATATTTAAATTAAATGAAAATAATTAAACTTCTTTATCTGAAGTATATTCTATCTATTTCAATATGTTTTATATCTAGTTTTGTAATTTTCTTTATTTTTTCACTTATAGGAAATCTTAACGAAAACTATTCATTTAATACTATATTTAATGTTAGCATATTGAACTCATTACAGATTATTATATATGTGCCGATTTTTATTTTTTTAATATCAATAATTCTGTTATCAATTTTTTTAAGATCCAAAAATGAAATTATAATTATCAAAAGTTACATTAGTTTGAAAAAGTTAATGATATTTTTTTTACCTATTGTTTTGATATTTACATTTTTAGAAATGAATAAAAAAAATCTAACATCAATGATAGAAGACATAAAAACAGATTTGAAAAGTGATAATAATTTATCTACAACAAAAATATTGTTAAATGAAAATGATAATACAAAAAATTTTACTGTTTTTAATAATATAGATTTAAAAAATTTAGAAGATACAGAATATAGGTTTTATAAAGTGTATAATAACAAAATTGTTGAAGCTGAATTTAGTGACGATCTGACCTTAACAAAAAATGGACTTATAGCGAATAGTTATACAATTTATAATAATAAAATAATTAAAGATCAAAGTACTAAGAAGTTATTTCAAATAAATTTTTTAGACATTATAAATCAAAATTTTATAATTAAAAATATTTCAGAAAAAAATAATTTTTTTAATATAAAAAAATTAAATTTATTAATTTTTTCAATATTACTGTTAAGCTATATATTTTTACTTTTTTTCGATAAAAAATATGTAAACATAAAACAAAATTTAACTCTTCCAATATTCATTTCCCTGGGAATTCTTGTATACTCTATTTTAGTTTTTAATAATTCTTTTAATGCATATAAGCAACTTTTTGAATTATTATCTTGTTTTATATCAAGTATGTTAATTTTAAAATTAAGTTTAAATGAGTAGAATTTTTATACTTTTTATAGTTATTATACTTTTTTTAAAACAAATCATTTTACTAAGTGCTGATGATACATACATTAATACGAGTAACATTATTTACGATGAAGAAAATAATATTGTAGAGCTAGCTGAGAATTCAAAAATAAATATTAATGACTCTAACATTTTGGTTGATAGAGGAATAATTGATTATGATAAAAATGAAGTAAAAATCTTCGGAAATTTTTATCTTTATCAAAAAACAAATATACTAAGTGGTAAAGATTTAAGAGGAGACGCAAAATTTAATAACTTTACTGCTAATGAAGTGAGTTTTATTTACAATAATGATTTAAAAATAGACTCAGATAAAGCATCTAGAACTGAGAATAATATTTATTTTTATAATAATTTTGTTACTCCATGTAAATTAGATGGATATTTTGGTTGTCCAACTTGGTCTCTAAGGATTGATAAGACTAAATATGATATAGAGAAGGATAAATTTGTTCACTATGATACTTTTTTACAAATAGCAGATTACAAAATATTTTATCTTCCTTATTTTTCTCATTTCGGGGCAAAGGCTCCAAGACAAAGAGGTTTTTTAACCCCTACTTTAGAGTTAGGAATTAATGGGGATAGTGGTATTTACACACCTTATTATTTTCCAATTCAAGACAGTACTGATTTAAAATTTACACCAAAGTTTATTTTTTCTGAAGACTCTAAAATTATTAGTAATTATGAATTTAATACAATTTTAAAACATAAAATGTCTGGTGGAGAATTACATATAGACATAGATAATATAAAATATGAGGATAAAAGTGATTTAAATAATACTATAAGATTAGATTTAAAAAAAGTTTTAGATAAGAGTAAAATATTATCTTTCAATGGGGTATTAACAAATAGTGTATCAACTACTAGATCAAATAATGAAGATCCCCTAAGGTTTGAGGATACATACTTAAGGTTAGATAATTATAATTTTGTACTAAATGATGATTATTTGCGAAGTGAAATATCAACTGTAGAGGCATATGACCTTACAGACGACTCATTAGTTCCATTTACACCTCACATTAGTTATCAAAATACGATAAATATAGGTAAAAATATTTCAAATATTAATGAAATTGATTTTTCAATTATAAAAAGAAATAAATCTGAAAATAATTTACCCTCAGAGAACAGTAGTATTAAGTTTAATAATTATTTTACTCAAAATAGTAAAATAAAGAAAATAAATTTTTATAATAAGCTTTCTATTTTAAATAATTTAAGTGATTATAATTACGAACACAATAGTCAACTAAATAATACTGAAAGATTTAGTTATTTTATTATTTCTAATGACATTTATTATAATTTTAATGATTTGTTAACACCAAGAATAAAATTAATTTATAATAAAGATATATTTAGCTCTAAAAATACTATTGATGAAGATAGCAATTCATTAACATTTAATTATCAAAATCTCTTTTCTGACAATAGATTCTTTGGAACAGATAATAGGGATAATACATCAAGAATAGTATATGGCATTGAAAGCGACTTTAACTTAATAAATCAAAATTTTAGTATTAAGATTAATCAATCTTATGACTCTAATAAAAATAGTAATTTTAGTAAAAAATTAAATCAAAAATCTAATTTTTCTGACTATGCTTTTGAAGGAGGAATTAACTTTGACAATTTATTCATAAAATTTGATGCAAGAATTGATAAAAAAAGTTTTAACAAAAAAGAGACAAATATGAGTATAAATACAAGCTATCCTATGGATATTTCATTAAATTATCATGAGACACAAAAAAATGCATTTAGTGAAAATTCTAATGACACTGAATATCTAGGTATAAATTTAGAAAAAAAATTAAATAATAATTCTTCATTATCATATAGCTCAAATATTGATCTTAAAAATAATTTTAGTTCATACTATGATAAATTTAGATTAAAAATTTTTGATGATTGTTCTGCTTTGATACTTGAATATTCGAATAAACGTTATAATGACAATTATAACACAAGCCCAGAGGAGCTATTCAGTATAAATTTTAGTATGGATTATTTAGGTTTTTTTGGATATGAAGAATCAACAGATTTATTAAATTAAAACTCTAAAGATGATAATTAAAGTTACTAAAATTATAAGTAAGTTAACGATAATTTTAATAATATTTTTATCATCTAAATCTTATACAGAAGTTATATATGATAAGAAAAATATTATTATTTCTAAGTTAGATCTAAAGTACTATAAACAGTTGCATTACCAAAAGTTTGAAATAGAGATTAATGAATCTAAAGCTTTAAAAAATTTAGTTGTAATTAAAAAAGTAATTAAAAGTTTGAAAAAAACAAATCCAGATTTCATAAATCAGATTGACAATAATATATTTAAAGGATCGGGTAATGAAAATATAGAGTCTGAAACAATCATGGATATTATTAGATATTTCAATATAAGAAACGAGTTTATTTACGATTATTACTACAATTTTTTTAAAATAAGTGACTTGGAATATGTATTTAAATCGTTAGGTAAATTAGAATTACCTGTAAGTCTAAATGAATGTCTAACAATTTTTAAATTAGTCAATTTTAAAGATAACTCAGAATTCTTAAAATCATATTATGAAAATATAAGTTCTCAAGATAGAAATCATGAAATATATATTGACGACCAAAAATACAATGTTTGTATTGACTCAAGATCAAATAAATTGATTGAAAAAGAAATTTTTAAATTCATCGACATCAAAATTGATAAAAAGTTTGAAAAATTTGTTTATGAAAATCAAAAGTAATAATAAGAAATATGTATTTTTAGGAGATACAAACTCAATAAATATTGAAATTATTATTAAATCTCATAGTTTTTTAAAGGGCAAAATAAAGTTCATTATAATATGCAATAAAATTGAGGTGATTAATTACTTAAAAAAAATTAAATCAAATTTAGGAATCAACGAGATTTTAGATCCAATAAATTTTCACAATTACAAAATAAATCATTTAAATTTATTTAATGTTGAAAATAAATATCCAAAAAAATATAAAAATTTATTAAATCAGTTGCATATTTCAAATCAATTATCTAATTCTACAGGTTATGATCTTATAACTATGCCGATTGATAAATCTGTGTTTAAGAAATACATAGATTTTATCGGTATTACTGAATACTTAGGAAAAATTAATAAAAAAAATACTTTTATGCTTATGCAAGGTGAGAGTTTCTCTGTTATACCTTTGACTACACATATTAACTTAAAGGATATTCATAAAAATTTATTAGAAAAAAACATTAAAAAAAAATTAAAAAATATTTTAGAAACATTAGATAAAAGTAAGTTGAGCTATAATTATATTAAGTTCTTATGTTATAATCCTCACTGTGGTGAAGAAAGTACTATTGGAAGAGAAGACACTCTTATTTCAAATCTAATTAATAAGAATTTTAAAAGAATAGTAGGCCCATTTCCCGCAGATAGTGCTTTTACTTATATTAAAAAAAAAACACTATTCATATCAACTTATCACGATCAAGCATTAGTGCCTTTTAAAATATTAAATAAAAAAGGTATAAATTTGACACTAGGTTTGAATTATAAACGATTAAGTCCTGCACATGGCACTGCAAAAGATATTAAATATAAAAATATGTCAAATAATTCTTCCTTTTTAAAATGTATGCTAAACTAAAAAAGAAATATGGGCAAAATTTCCTCATTGATAAAAATATTACCCATAAAATTGTTAACCTTATTAGTGATAATAATTTAAAAATCCTTGAAATTGGGCCAGGAGACGGGAAACTCACATATGAAATAATTAAAAAGAAACCTCAAAAGTTAGATTTAATTGAAATTGATCGAGATTTAGTTAAAGACTTAAACAAAAAATTTGGTAATTATAATTTCGTAAGGGTAATTAATAATGATATTCTTAAACACGATATAAAACAATGTTACGACTTGGTTATATCTAATTTACCATACAACATATCATCTCAAGTTTTAATTAAGCTTGCTGTGATGCAAAATATTCCTAAAGAGATGATATTAATGTTTCAAAAAGAATTTGCGATTAAACTATTAGAGAAAAATCTAAATGCAATTAATTCTATTATTAATTGTTTTTTCTGTATCAAGCCAAAATTTAATGTTAGTAAAAATTGTTTCAGACCAATTCCTAAGATTGACTCATGTGTATTAAAATTTATTAAATTAGATCAAAGCTTAATTAAAAAAAATGAAATTGATAGTTTTATAAAATTTAAAAGATATTTATTTTCATATAAAAGAAAATCTCTTGGAAATCTTTTAAAAAAATTTGATTATAAGGAAAATTTTTACTTAGATATAAGAGCTGAAAATCTAAAGTTAAATGAGCTAATAAAAATTTTTCGAAAAATTAATCTCTAAATTTATTAACAAAATTTGTGAGATTAATTAATCTTGTTTTTTTTAATCTTTCAGATTTAATTATATTTACAATACTATCAACACATTCTTTCAGATCTTTGTTAATTATAACATAATCGTATTCAGGGAAATGTGAAATTTCATCTTGGACTAAATTCATTCTTTTTTTCATTTCATCATGGGTGTCTCTACCTCTATTTCTTAGTCTTTTAATCAATTCTTTTTTATTAGGTGGCAATATAAAAATTCCAACAACATCCATATTACTTTGTTTTAATTGCTGATAACCTTGCCAATCAATATCGAACAAAACATCTTTTTTTTTTAGAAAGAAATTATTTACTGTTTCTTTCAAAGTCCCATATTTAAAACCAAAAACACTCGCAGACTCTATAAATTTATTTTTTTTTAATGAATCATTAAATTGCTCCTCACTTATAAAAAAATAATCTTTTCTGTTTATTTCCCCTTTTCTTCTAGGTCTTGTTGTGCAAGAAACAGACAACGAGAGTGATTTATCTTTTGTTAACAACATTTTAGATATAGATGTTTTTCCAGCACCGGATGGTGAAGAAAGAACTATACAAAAATTTTTACTTCTAAATACCAAAGACTAAACTCGCGTTTGTTCCACCGAAACCAAAAGAATTAGAAATAATATTATTTACTGATTTAGAGATGGATGTGTGAGGTATTAAGTTAATACTGCTTTTAGTGTCTGGTTTGTCTAGATTAAGAGTTGGTGGTAAGGTTTTTGTTTCTATAGATTTAAATGAAAATATTGCTTCTACTGCACCTGCTGCTCCTAAAAGATGACCAATTGCAGATTTATTTGAGCTCATACAAAGATTTTTATTACCTAGTAATTTTTCAACAGCGAATAATTCGATCATATCTCCAACTGGAGTAGATGTACCATGAGCGTTAACATATTCAATTTGATCAGAGTTAAGTCGAGACTCTTGTAAAGCCATCTCCATTGCTCTATAGCCTCCATTGCCGTCTTCTGAAGGTTTAGTTATATGAAAGGCATCCCCTGACATTCCGTAACCTTTTATCTCTCCATAAATATTAGCATTTCTCTTTTTTGCATGTTCTAATTCTTCTAAAACTAAAACACCAGCTCCCTCTCCCATGACAAAACCCGATCTGTCTTTATCCCATGGTCTCGAACCTTTTTCTGGTTGATCATTAAAAGTATCACATAAAGCTCTTGCTGCAGAAAATCCAGAGATACCTAAAGGGCATATTGCTGCCTCTGCGCCGCCACATACCATAACATCAGCCTTATTATTTTTTATTATAGTGAATGAGTCTCCTATAGCATGCGTTCCTGTAGCACACGCAGTAACAGGTGAACTATTTGGGCCTTTTAGATTATATTTAATTGAAATATGACCAGATAATAAATTGATTAGAGAGGATGGAATAAAAAAAGGTGAAATTTTTCTTAAACCTTGGTTATCTAAAATTGATGAATTTCTATAAATAGTATCAAGGCCTCCAATACCAGACCCTACCATTACTCCAGATCTAAATGATTTTTCATTTTCTGATACGAAACCTGAGTCTTTTATTGCTTCATCAGCTGCAATTAAGCCTAAGGTGATGAATCTATCAACTTTTCTTTGATCTCTTAAACTGACTATTTCATCATTGATTTTAGCGTTATCAATTGAACCTGCTATTTTACAAGGATAGTTATCTACTTCAAAATTAGTTATTTTTGAAATACCGCTTTTAGAGTTAATTAGTGAGTTCCATGACGACTTTACATTATTACCTAAAGGATTAATTGTTCCAAGACCAGTAACTACTACTCTCCTCAATTGTTGTATTTTCTTATGCTAGTTTGAATTTGCCGACAGGTATGTAACAGCATCTTTTAGTGTTACAATTTTTTCTGCAGCATCGTCCGGAATTTCACATCCAAACTCTTCTTCGAATGCCATGACAAGCTCAACTGTGTCTAAACTGTCAGCACCTAAATCATCGATAAATTTTGAGTCGCTTTGAATTTTAGTCTCTTCAACACCCAAATGTTCAACAACAATTTTTTTTACTCTTTCTTCTATATCGCTCATTTTAAAAACCTCTTAGTAATAATTTTAAAAGTTCGTACCACATTATAGTTAATATTCAAATAGTTAAATTAATGCTAAACCTCCGTTTACATGCAAGGTTTGGCCTGTGATATAACTAGCATTTTCAGAGCATAAAAAACCCACAGCTTTTGCTATATCATAGGAATCACCCAGCTTTTTCATAGGAATTCTATCTAAAATTGCGATTTTTTGATCTTCATTAAGTTTATCAGTCATATTCGACTGTATAAAACCTGGGGCTACGCTGTTAACCGTTATATTTCTTGTTGATAATTCTAATGCAAGTGATTTTACCATTCCAGAAATAGCAGCTTTAGATGCGGTATAATTTACTTGCCCAGGGTTTCCCGTATGTGCAACAACTGATGAAATAAAAATAATTCTTCCAAATCTTTTCTTAACCATTTTTTTTGTAAAATGTTTAAGTAAGTAAAAAGATGAATTTAAATTAACATTAATGACACTACTCCAATCATCTGATGACATTCTTAAAAAAATATTATCTTTATTTAAACCTGCATTCAAAATAAGGTAGTCAATATCATAATCAAAAATTTTCTCCAAATTTAAGTTTTTAATATTATTCAAATCCAATTCAGTAAATTTAACATAATCTAGGTTGGTATTTACTTTACTCAAAT
This sequence comes from uncultured Alphaproteobacteria bacterium, assembly GCA_902588615.1. GTDB lineage: Bacteria > Pseudomonadota > Alphaproteobacteria > HIMB59 > HIMB59 > HIMB59. The sequence goes on from CACIPV010000001.1 coordinate 67,944, forward strand.
TAGTAGTTGTTGAGTAAATTTCATCACATTCATTCTTGTTAAAGTAATCACATATAGAGCTACCAATAGTGCCAGTACCACCAGTTACTAATAATTTTTTATTTTTGAACATTATTAATATCCTCAATACTACAAAAAGAATAGCTTTTACCTTCAAAATCTCTAGGTAGGAAATTTAATAAAGTTTTTTTTGGTCCTATCTCTATAAATGTATCTATTTTTTTCTCTATTATAGTTTTAATAGTCTCTGACCACATTACAGGAGAGTGTATCTGAAGAGATAATTGTTTACCATAATCATTTTCAGATATATTTTTATAGTTGATTAAATTATGATTGGATATTAAATCTACATTGATTTTTTTAAATAAATTACTTTCAATCTTTTCACTAAAAATTTTGGCACTTTCTCTCATTAAATCAGAATGAAATGGGGCTGAAACATTTAAAGGTATATACTTACCTAGCTTGTTATGTTCTTTAAATTTGTCAATTATATCTTTATAGCCGCATATTACCACTTGCCTATCAGAATTTAGATTGGCTAAGTAAACACCATCTCCAAATAAGGTTTCGTCAATTTTAAAATCCTCTTTTTTTAAAATTGCATACATAGAATATTTTTTAGGATCAGAAACTATGGACATTGAATCTGCTCTACATTTAACCACCTTAAGCATTTCTTCAAAATTCAATGATCCAGCAAAGTACAAAGCACAATATTCTCCGAGAGAATGTCCTGCTAGTGTAATTTTAGAATAACTTTTATTCAAAAAATCTCTACAAAGGTCAATTATTATTGAGCTAAAGACAAAAATCATAGGTTGACTGAATTGAGTTAAATTAATTAGGTTTGTATCATTTTGGGCTTTTAATAAATCATATCCGAGAATTTTTGAACTTTGTAAATATCTTTCTTTTACCCAGTCATATTTTTTAATAAAATCAGTGCCCATTTCAGGGAATTGTGAGCCTTGACCTGTAAAAAGTATTGAAAGGTTTTTATTTGACATAGCTAAATTATATCTATAGACACTCTTTTTACATGACTAGCATATATGAAACAACAATTATAGTAAAACCTGACCTAGCTAATGATCAAATGAAAAATCTAAATTCATCTATTGATAATTTTTTTTCAGAAAATAGCGTTTCTATTGGATATAAAGAGGATTGGGGAATTAAAAATCTAAAATATTCTATTAACAAGTACTCCAAAGGCTCATTCAAATTTATGAGGTTCAACTCATCATCTGACTTTCCTAAAAAGTTGGATGCTTTTTTAAAGTTTAATACGGATTGCCTTCGTTTTCTTGTCACGAAGTCAATAAATGAATTGAACGAAACAACACCTCAAGCTAATAAAGAGAACTAATGAGAAAAAATTTAAATATTTCTAACGAAGAATTAATGAAAATTGACTATAAAAACACACAAATTCTAAAAAAATTTATAAACGATAATGGAAAAATTATTCCTCAAAGGGTTACTAATGTTTCCAGGTCAATTCATACAAAAATTGCTAAGGCTATTAAACAAGCTAGATTTTTATCTCTTATATAATCATGACAAAAGTTGTTGTTTTAGAGAAATTTAAAAAAAACTGGGAAATAGGATCTGTAGTTTCTGTGAAAGATGGCTACGCAAGAAATTACTTAATTCCAAGTGGTAAAGCTAAATTCGCTACTAAACAAAATATTGAAGAAATCAAAAATTTAGAGGAAAGTCTTTTGAAAAAAGATAATGAAAATAAATCGATTGCCAACGATACTGCATCAAAAATAAACAATTTAAAATTTTCTAAAGAGATCGCAGCAAAAGATAATGGTGAACTTTATGGATCTTTAAGTGTTGGTGACATTGTAACATTTTTGGAAGAAAATGACATAAATATACAAAAGAAATTTATAAAACTTGGCAATAAAATAAAAACTATTGGTGAATACTCTGTAGATATAGATTTACATCCTGAGGTAAATTGTTCACTTGATATTGAGATCTTATCCCCTAAAACTTCCTCCTAATACTATCTTTTTCTAAATTTATTAATAACCTATCAATTTATGCAAAAGTCTTTTGAGAGCTTAAAGGATAATGACATTGAAATTATTGTGATTGCTTATTTACTTAAGCATCCAGATTTGATTGATACTCATTTTGAATACTTAGATAATAATCTATTTGAAAATGCTGAAAATTTAAAAATTTTTAATGTATTAGAGGATTTTCATAAATCTCAAAAAAATGTTTCCATAGATACAATAAAAAATTATATCCCAGATATTCAATCTAAAACACATAAAGAATTGTCTTCACAAATAGATCAAATTGTTTTTTCAAAAGATGTTTTTTCTAATTATCTAGAAACTCTTCAGGAATTATATTTGCGTAGAGAACTTTTCAAAATTACACAAAATAAAAACAATGAGGCAACAACTTTTGAAACAACTAACAATATTAAAGATATTTTTATGGATCTTGAAAAAAAATTATTTGATTTAACTAATTTTAAAAAAAATAATTATGAATTTAAAAATTTTGCCACAGTTACAAAAGCATCTCTTCAAATAGTCGAAAAAGCCTTTAAAAAAAAAGGAAAATATTCTGGCATTGTTTCAGGTTTTCAAGATTTAGATGATATGTTAGGAGGCTTACAAAATTCTGACCTAATTATTCTTGCGGGTAGACCTTCCATGGGCAAAACTGCACTTGCGACTAACATCGCTTTTAATGCTGCAAAATATTTTTCTCAAGAAGAAGATAAAGGGTCAGTAATTATGTTCTCTTTAGAAATGTCAGCTGAGCAAATAGGTTTGAGAATTTTAGCTGAACAATCAAGAATAGCTAGTGATAAACTGCGTAAAGGTGAACTTAATGAAAAAGACTCCCTTGAACTTCAAAAATCATATCAAGAAATTAATAATTTAAATTTTTATTTTGATGATAGTCCTAATTTAACTGTTACAGAACTAAGATCTAAGCTTCGAAGATATAAAAATAATTATAATATAAAATTAGTTTTAATTGATTATCTACAATTAATAAAGCCTGAGGGCAGTAGAGACAATAGAGTAAATGAACTATCAGAAATAACTAGAAATTTAAAACAGTTAGCTAAAGAATTTGATTTACCTGTAATTTCACTCTCTCAACTTTCTCGTCAAGTTGAAAATAGAGATGATAAAAGACCTCTACTATCTGATTTAAGAGAGTCGGGAAGCATCGAACAAGACGCTGACGTTGTAATGTTTATTTATAGAGAAAGTTACTACTTACAAAGAAACGAACCAATAAGAGGTGCTGATGAAACCCAAGAGTCATATCAAAAAAAACATGACACTTGGAAAGATAGAAATGAGGAAGTGTTTAATAAAGCTGAATTAATCGTTGCAAAACAAAGAAATGGTCCTACTGGTAAGATTGAGTTATACTTTGATGATAAATATACCAAATTCTTGGGAATTGAAAAAAATGCATCAAATTAAGATCTCAAATGAAATTTATTGAAAACATTGGATTAATTTTTTTATCCTTATTGTCTAGTTTAGGGAAGTTTATTTTATTTATAATATTTTTTTTCAAATATTTTTTTAATCCTAAATTCTATTTTAAAAATAATATTAAGTACTTCATTAATGTATTTATTTCATCAATACCAATAATAGCTTTAACTGGGATTTTTTCTGGGATGGTTCTTGCTTTGCAATCTTATACTGGTTTTTCGAGATTTTCAGCAGAGTCAGCTATTCCAAATATAGTAGTTTTAACTCTAACCAGGGAGTTGGGTCCAGTGTTAACAGGTCTGATGATTTCGGCCAGAGTTGGCTCTTCTATTGCTGCAGAAATAGCCACAATGAGAGTTACAGAACAGATCGATGCTCTTAAAACACTTAATACAAATTATTACAATTATCTTGTTACACCGCGTGTTTTGTCTTTAACCTTGGCTTTGCCATTATTTGTAACTTTAGTAGATTTTATAGGTGTTATGGGTGGGTATATAGTTTCAGTACATAGGCTTGGATTTAATGATAACCTATACTTATTAAACACTATTGATTTTTTGAGCTTAAACGATTATTTATCAGGAATTTTTAAAGCATTTGTATTTGGTTTTATTATATCAATAGTAAGTTGTTATTGTGGCTTATTTTCTGATAAAGGTGCTTTTGGTGTTGGGTCAGCTACAACAAATGCAGTTGTTATTTCCTCAATTTTAATTTTGTCATCTAATTACTTTCTTACAGAATTGTTCTTTTAATGAAAATCGAAATTAAAAATTTAAAAAAAAGATTTAATAATAATTTTATTTTAAAAGATATAAGTCTTACAATAGAGAAAAATAAATCTACTATTATTCTTGGTCAATCTGGTTGTGGTAAATCTGTATTAATAAAAACTATCTATCAACTATTTAGTTTTGATAGTGGTAACATTCTTTATGATGGTGAGTCTGAAGTTGATTTAGATAAATTTAGTATGCTATTTCAATACGGAGCTCTATTTGATAGTTTGAAAATATCTGAAAACATAGCATTTACAGATTTTATTAATAGTAAAACAAATTATAATAAAAAAGTTATCTCTCTTATGCATGATGTAGGGCTAAATAAATCAATATTTGATAGATATCCATCAGAAATATCCGGGGGTATGAAGAAAAGAGTAGCATTAGCAAGAGCGCTTTATAAAAATCCTGAAGTAATTTTTTTAGATGAACCCACAACAGGATTAGACCCCATAAACAGTGATAAAATTAACGAATTGATATTAAAAGTAATTACAAAAAGAAAAATAACCGCTGTAACCATAACTCATGATATCAAAAGTGCAATTAAAACAGGAGATAACTATTATTTTATTCATGAAGGAATTATTCAAGATAAGGGTGATTGTAAAAAAATTTTTAAAACTAGAAATAAAGTATTTAAATCATTTATTACAGGAGCAGATATTAAACAATGATGAATTTTTCAGGTTTAAATTACATTGATTATTCTTATCTAATACTTCTTATTTTATTTGCAATTTTTTTTGGTATTAAAGGAGCTACAAAATCTATCAGCTACAGTCTTAAAATAGTACTATCTATATCTTTACCATTTGTATTTTATAAGAGAGTACTAAATTTTTCTTTAGAAAAATTAAATATTGAATATTTATTTTTACTCCAAAATAAAAATGCAATTTTTTTAGAGATTATATCTTTTATTATTCTTTTTTTAATTACATATATTATTTATTCAATTCTAGAAAAGGCTTTAAATTTAAAATCACCTTCTCAACTTGAATTTAAAATTTTGGATATTATCATAGGCTCGATTTATGGAATAATTTTATTTTCTGTTCTTTTTTATTTTTCTTATATCGCCTTTTTTAAAAATTATATTAACGATAAGAATAAAATTATGAAATTAAATATTTCAATATATGAAAACCTTATGTATAAAGACTCAAAGATTGAAAAAAATAATAAAAAAGACTCATCTATTAAAGAAAAAAGTAATGATAAAAAAGAACTCTACTAAAGTTAGAGAAGAGTGTGGCGTTTTTGGTATTTCTAATATTAATGATGCTTCAGCTTTAGCTGCCTTAGGTTTACACGCACTTCAACATCGAGGGCAAGAGGGTTGTGGGATAGTTTCTTATGATGGCAACAATTATTATTCTGAAAAAAGATTTGGACTTGTAGGAGATAATTTTAATAATGAGGATACAATTAAAAAATTACCTGGTAATTTTGCAATTGGACATAACAGATATAGTACAACTGGGGGTAAAATATTAAGAAATGTTCAACCCTTTTTTGCAGATACTAACGCTGGTGGTATAGGGGTCTCTCATAATGGTAATTTTACTAATGCTATTACGTTAAGAAAAGAACTGGTTAAAGATGGAGCAATTTTTTACACAACATCAGACTCTGAAACGATAGTTCAACTAATAGCTAGGTCAAAAAAAGAAAAAAATATTGATAAAATTATTGAGGCAATTTCTCAAATTCAGGGTGGCTACGCTTTGGTAATGCTCACCAAAGACGTTCTCATTGGAGCAAGAGATATATATGGGATTAGGCCTTTGGTAATAGGTATTATAAATAATTCATATGTTTTGGCATCTGAAACATGTGCCCTTGATATTATAGGTGCAGAATTTGTTAGGGAAGTTGAAAACGGTGAAATTGTGTATATTGAAAATAATGAATTACATAGTCTAAAACCATTTGGTAATCACAAGCCTCGTCCATGTGCGTTTGAATACATATATTTTGCAAGACCAGATAGTGTTTTAAGAGGTAAAACAGCTTATGAGTATAGAAAAAATTTAGGAAGGGAATTAGCAAAAGAGGATAATATAAACGCAGAGTTAGTTGTGCCAGTTCCAGACTCCGGTAATGCTGCTGCAATAGGTTATAGTCAGCAAAAAAAAATTAACTTTGATTTGGGTTTAATCAGAAATCATTATGTTGGAAGAACTTTTATAGAACCTGGCCAACAAATAAGGAGTTTGGGTGTTAAACTAAAATTGAATGCTAATAGAAGTTCTATTGAGAATAAAAAAATTATTTTAGTAGATGACTCTTTAGTTCGCGGTACAACCTCACATAAAATTGTGAAGATGTTGTATGATGCAGGAGCTAAAGAAGTTCATTTAAGAATAGCATGTCCAGAAATCAAATTCCCTGATTTTTATGGAGTTGATATGCCCACAAAAAAAGAATTATTGGCAGCAAATAAAAGTGTTGATGAGATATGTGATTATGTAAAAGCGAAAAGTTTAAAATTTTTATCTTTAGATGGGCTATACATAGCTCTAGGTTTTCTAAAAAGAGATAATAATGAGCCTCAATTGACAGATCACTATTTTACTGGCGATTATCCTATCAAATTAATTGATCAATTAGGTGATAATAAAATAACTCAACTATCTCTGCTAAGCTCTGGATCAAATATTTAATTGTCTACTAATCAAGTCTTAATAATTCTAAATGGTGAAGATCAAAGAGTGTTATCTAAAAGTTCAAATAAAATTATCTTAGCAAAAAAAAAACAAGAGAATATTACTCATGACCACACACTACTTCAGACAAATTTTGACTCTTTGGAGGATTTAATAAAAGCAAAAGAAATAATAAAAAATCAATTTTCAAAAATTGATGAATTTGTCATTATTTACAGGGATATTGATTTAAATATGATCTCTTATCAATACGACTACAATCATATTAAACAAAATTACCAAGAGTTATTGAATATTATCTATTTTATAAATTTACTTTTGCCATTACTAAGAGATAAATTTAGCTTTATTTTATCTTTCGAAAAGGATAATCATTATAAAGTTCATTTTAATAATTTTAAAATATCATTGATTAAATATATGGAGTCGTTAAAGCTGGACCTAGTAAAGTCTAATAATATTGATATCAAAATATTAAACTAAAATTTACTCCCTTCAAATCTAATTCTCTAATTAATATTTTTGATAGAAAGCTCTTTATATGAGGTTTAATACTCTTTTTTTTAAAATTACACGAAATTTTAAAATAATTTTTATGATTAACTGTAAATGCAGTAATAAAGTAAATTTTGAATGCCTTAGAATTTTTTTGTATTTTCCCTAACTCTCCATTAATTGATTTGATTATTTTATTTAGATATGAAGTTTTAAAAAAAAACTTGTTGTGTAATTGGTTACTTACTATTTGAAGTATTTTTGATTTAGAAGATTTTAATGCAGAAATAAAATATATGTTTAAAGAAGAATAGTAATTATGATTTGATGAGAGATAATTTAGAAATTTATGCTGATATAAAGTTTTATTATTTATTAGATCGATCTTATTAACTAGTACTAAAAAAGGTTTATTTCTTTTAGACAAAGATCCTATTAATGATAGGTCTAATCTTGACTCAGAATTAGCGTCTAGTAACAGTATAATTAACGAGGCCTTTTTTATAAAATGTTCAGATTGCTCTAGAGAGAGTTTTTCGAAATCAAAATTTTTTCTTTTAGATCTACTTCTAATAAAACCAGCGGTATCAATAAATTCTAATGTTTGATTTTTATACTGAATATCCCAATTTACTGAGTCACGGGTTGTGTGGAGATGTGGCGAAGTCTTAGATAAGGATATATTCATTATTTTATTAAAAAGTGTTGATTTTCCTGTATTTTCTTTGCCAAATATTGCTATTGTTTTTTTGTCTTTATTTCTAACATTTGAGTTCCGTTTTTTATTCTCATTAGAAAGGTATATTTTTAATAATGAAAAGTTATCAATATTATTTGTAAAAGTTTTATCAAATAAATTCGATATGAAGCTTTTTTGATCAATTTTTTTAAATGAGAAAAGCAAAAGTTTATATTTTTTAGAGTATAATTTTTTACATATTTTTTTATCATCATTAGTAAAAGATGAGACTATATAAATAAATTTAATGTTATCTAAACTGAGTAATGAAATCTTTTTTAAAAGTTCTGCAAAATCTGACAATTTATAAAATCCTGGTGTATCATATAAATTGTATTCAAAATTTTCTGATGAGATATTTTTTCTTATTACATCAATTGTCGTATTAGCTTTGGGATTAGATATAGTCCTATGATTTTTAGAAAAAAGATTAAAAAGGTAGGATTTTCCTTCATTTACTTTTCCAATAATAAAGTAATTATTCACTTAATTTAAAAAGACTTTTATCATCTTTGAGGTATATATTTTGATTTTGAAAATAAATTTCTAAATTAATTGCAAATTTATTTTTATAAAAATGATCTTCAGTTTTGTTATTTATGTTAATTGTATGAATTCCCTCTTCAGAAATTAAATTAATACTATTATTAGCACTAAAAATTAATTGAGGTGACTCGTTGTTATGTACATATGAATTAATAACCTTTCCATTTTCTGATAATATTAAAATTTTATCTAAAGTAAGGATAGCTAAGTGTCCATTGCTAGAGAAGAGGTAGTATAGTATAGTGCTGTTCAAATTAATCTCCCAAAATATTTCTGAAGTTGTTGGATTAAAAACTGAAATTTTTCCAGATCTATCTATAAAATATAAATTTTCATTATAACTAAATGGGGCATCTAAAAGTTCTCTAAAAATCCCTAATGAAGTTAAAATATTAAGATCCTCCAATATATAATTTATGTAATAATCAGAATTATTTTTATTGAATGTCAATAATGTTCCAGTATTAAATAAATAATATAAATTTGTATTATCTTCATATATGTTTGCTTTCATTGTTATACCGGGATTGGGGTTAAAATTATCTTTTTTTTCAATGGAATAATTATCAAGATTAATTTCATATATTTCTCCAAAGACACTGAAAATTATTAACTTATTATTAAATAAAATTGGTATCGTATTTGTAAAAAAATCAAATTTAGCAGCTTCAGTTACTTTTTGACTTTCTAAAAATAATATGCGTGATTTATTAGTTAATATATAAATTATATTATCATATTGAAAAATATGAAGTGCATTTTCGTCTTTATCTAAATTTAAATCAAATTCAAAATTATCTTGATTATTATAATCAATCAAATGAAGGGATTTATCGTTAGCTAAAATAATTTTGTCATTGGTAAAATCAATAACAGAATTTTTATTAATATTAATAATTTTATCTATTTCTATATTATTAATATTTAACGAAGAATTACTTAATTTTGGAAATATAATATCATCAAAGTCAACTTCTGAGTAATTATTATCATCATCTTTGTAATTAGAAAAAATTTCAATAACATCGTTTTTAGGAATGTAGTCAGGTTCAATTTTACCTAAATATTGGTTACAAGATGAAATTGCTAAAATGAAAAATAAATATTTAATTTTTTTCATTAGATAACCTATCAATAGCTTTGATAAAAAAATTATTTAAATTATCTCTATCTGACTCACTAAAATCAAAGTTATTAAGGTCTGAATTATAAAAATATATTTTAGCGATTTCATTAAAAGTAAAATTAGTATCTAATGATAGAGATTTTATCAATTCTTTATCTAAGTTAATTAAAGCTTTTTTCAATAATATTATATCTTTATCAATTTTGTCATATCGATCTAAATTTCTAATTGAGGTTAATTTTAAATCACTAAAAAATGAAACATTGGGATTATCTAAACTAGATAAATAAAATAGTTTTTCATCTAAATTTGAATTTTGTTCATTATAAAGCTCTGCCAAAAAAATATCGAATAATTTTTCATCATCTTTAGAATTATTTTGTAAAATGAAATAAAGAGCGATAACTAATAAAAAAGATATAATTCCAAGTAAAGATAAATTTCTTTTATTAATTAATTTTTCCATTTTATTGAGCAACCCATGCTTGGATATTGTTGGCTTGAACAATATCCTTTAGCAATAGTTTCTTCAACAGCAGAATAAAGCTCTGGTTTTCCCATAGAAGGATCTTTACCATTAGAGTCTAACCTGCCTCTATACTTAAGTTTTTTATCATCATTGAAATAATAAAACTCAGGAGTGCATTGAGCATCGAATGTTTTAGCTATTGATTGGGTGGTATCAACAATATATTCGAATTCAAATTCAGCTCTTGATATTTGTTCAAAAAGAAATTTGTTGTGGTCCTCTTCATATGAATTTTGATCATTTGGCATAAAAGCAATGGAATTAACGTCTAAAACTTTGAGTCTTTGTGTCTCAGTAGCAATCTTAGTTTCTATAGACCTAACATAAGGGCAATGATTACAAATAAACATTACTAAAAGACCATTGGTGTCAAAAGATTCATAAAAGGACCCTTTTTCTCCTTTTAAGTTAATAAATTGAAAATTAGTAGGTTGCCAATCAATATTACAGCTTGAAGAATTTAAAAGTACCATTTAACATAATATATATTGAAAATATTAAACATAAATAAAAATTATATAGACACAATTCCAAAAAAAACATTCCAATATATTCTTAATACTTATTCTTATGGTTTATCGAAAAATATATGGAGAAATTATTCAATCCAAACACAGGATCTAAATAATACAAAGACAAAAATTACTTTTTACAAATCAAATTTTTCTTTTCCAATTATAAAAATTGTCTACTCTAAAAAATTTGATAAAGAAATTTTTGAAATCACTTATAAAAATAAAAAAAAAAATTTTACTACTCTAAGTTCATTAAATGCATGGTTAAAAAATTATTTTTTTAACAAACCTAAGATATAAATTTCTTTAGATTTTTTATCTGATGCAGCTGGTTTAATATATTGTGTTTTGTCAAAGTAAGTTTTTACAAACTTAAATAACTTTTCTGTATCCTCCCCTTGAAAATTTTTTACTAAAAAATTACCACCTTTGTTTAAATACTTTTCAATAAATTTTGCTGAAAGCATACTTAAATCATAACTTTTGGTTTGATCTAAAAATTGGTTTCCACTTGTGTTTGGTGCTATATCTGAAATTATCGAGTCAAAAGTATATTTATTGAATGTAAATAATTCATCAATTAATTGATACTGATTTAAGTCCATCATATAAAATTTGAAATTTCCCTCAATATGCTTAACAGTTGGTAATATATCAATACCTACTATTTTATTTTTTGGGTTTTTTTTTAAAATATATTGTGTCCAACCTCCTGGTGAACATCCAACATCTAATATTTTTTTATCATTTTTGAATAAATTATGTTTTTTATCTATTTCTTCTAATTTGTAATAAGCTCTGGAAATAATATCATTTTTCTTTGCTTTTATGTAAAAAGGGTCTTTTTTTCTAGTTTTATACCACTGTTTCATTTAATTTTGCTCATAATCTGATATGTATTCGTTTACATATATTCTAGTAGGTTTAAACACATCCATGTTATCGACCATAAAAAAAATAATTATTGTATCAACCATATCACTTATAAATTCTTTATGTTACTCATCAGAATGGGGAAGCAAAGAAGAAACAGGTGAAAAATTATTTTCTGTCGAGGTTATGGACTCATCTGCACAAACTATAAAAGATAGTATTGTTTTTAGCTCAACTACTGAAGCTTTTAGGAGAATTGAAGTTAAGAGTGAAGTGATGACTACGATAGAAAAAGTGTTAGTAAAAGCAGGCTCTAAAATTAAAAAAGGTCAGCATATAGTTGAATTAGAGGATTATAAAACGAACGCTGATCTATACAAATTAAATTTATTGTCTCAAAGTGAATTTGACAAATATGCTCTTTTTGCACCTTTTGGTGGGATACTTTTAGATGGTCATAGGATTGCTGGAGAGCTTGTGATGCCTGGAGAAAAAGTTTATGAAATCATCGATTTAAGCTCATTAAAGATATTTGGTTATATTAACGAAAATGAAATTCTAGATATATCCTTAGAAAATAAAGTTGAGGTGACAATCCTTGATGAAAAAGTTAATGGCACAATTGACTATATCTCTCCTATTTCGGATCCGGAAACTAAAACTTTTGAAATTGTTGTTAAAGTTGAAAATAAAGATCTTAGGTATAAAGATGGATTATCATCAATAATCTCTATAGTTAAAGGAAACGTTCTTGCGCATAAAATTTCTCCCTCAATTCTAGCTTTAGGAGACTCAGGAGAGTTAGGTGTAAAAGTTATAGGGTCTGATAATACCGTTCAATTTAAAAAAATTAATGTGATAGAAGACACCTCTGATTACATGTTAGTCTCTGGCTTGAGTCAAAAAGAACAAATTATAATCGTTGGACAGCAATACGTGTCTGCGGGAGAAAAAGTTAATTTTAATTAATCATGAGCTTGGTTAACTTAGCAAGTCAATACTACAGAACTACAATTTCTATTTTCCTATTTGTTATTGTCAGTGGATCACTTGTGTTTAATAATATTCCTAAAGAGTCATCGCCAGATGTAAGTTTACCCTATATTTACGTATCTCTTGGTTTAACAGGTATATCTCCTGAGGATTCTGAGAAACTTTTAATAAAACCTGTTGAAGATGAAGTTTCAAATATCGAAGGAAAAAAAGAAATGACTAGCACTTCTTATCAAGGTGGTGGGAATGTATTATTAGAGTTTGATGCTGGGTTTGATCCTGATCAGGCACTTTTAGACACTAGAGAACAAGTTGACAGAGCAAAATCAGATTTACCTGATGATGCAGATGAACCAAAAGTAAGTGAGGTAAATATAAGTTTATTTCCTATTTTAGTAGTATCTATAAGTGGTGACATATCTGAATTTTTACTAAAGAAGATTTCAAATGACCTTAAAGACAAAATACAATCTTTACCAAATGTTTTAGAAGTAAATATTGGTGGTGAAAGAGAAGAGCAATTAGACATTGTCATAGACCAGAATAAAATTGAAGCATATGGATTAAATTTAAATGAAATTTTAAACTTTGTAAGATCTAATAACCAAATAGTTTCTGCTGGAAACCTTGATACAGGAGATGGAAGGTTTGTAATTAAAATTCCTGGTTTATATGAAAGTTTAAATGATGTTTTTAATACACCTATAAAGGTCAATGATAAAAAAACAATTAAATTTAAAGATATTGCTCAACTTAAAAGAACTTTTAAAGATCCTGAAAAATTTGCTCGATTAAATAATAAATCTGCGTTCACTTTAGAAATATCCAAAAGAATTGGAGCAAACATTGTAGAGACTGTTGATCAGGTAAAACAGTTAGTAAAGGAAGAACAAAAAATTCTTCCTTCAAAGGTTAACATAACTTTTTCTGGTGATGAGTCTGTAAATATAAAAAGTATGTTAGGAGATCTTCAAAACAATGTAATTTTTTCAATAATTCTTGTTATGAGTGTCGTTGTTATCTTTCTTGGTATAAGGTCTAGTTTACTGGTGGGTTTAGCAGTACCAGGCTCTTTTTTATCATCCATTTTAATCCTTTATTCACTCGGTTTTACGATCAATATGGTTGTTTTGTTTGGATTAATTCTTTCAGTTGGGCTACTTGTTGATGGGGCTGTGGTTGTAGTTGAATATGCTCAGAGAAAAATACAAGAGGGTATGGGGCTAGCAGAGTCATATATAAAGGCTGCATCAAGAATGTCCCTTCCAATCATGGCTTCAACTTTTACTACTATAGCAGCGTTTATTCCTCTGTTATTTTGGCCAGGTACAACTGGTGGTTTTATGAAATATATACCTATAACAGTAATATCTGTTTTAGGTTCTAGTTTAGCTATGGCATTGATAATTATTCCAATAATTGGAACTCAGGCATATAAAATTAAAAATCTTTTTTTCTTCTTTATTATACCTTTAATTTTATTTGGTATTATTAATTTTGTTGCATTTAATTTTTTATCTCAACTAGAATTTGATAGCTACATAAATATGGGCGCAAAAGCCATAACAACAATTTCAATTGGGGTCATTTTGTTTTTTATTTTTAGATTTATAAAAAGTAAAGGTTTTTTTCAGAAAATGATTATTCCTAGAATAAATGCTGATGATGACGAAGACTTAACTGATTTAGAAAATGTAGGTTTTTTTACTAAAATTTATCTCTTAATTTTGAGGCTCTGTATAAATAATCCTATAAAAATAGTTTTGCTCTCTTTTATATTGTTAGTTGGTATCTATGGTGCATATGGAAAGTTTGGTAAGGGAGTTACTTTTTTTCCTTCAGTTGAAGCAGAGAATACTAAGGTAATTATTTATGCTACTGGAAATCTCTCAGTTTTAGAAAAAGATAGACTCGTTGCAAAAGTAGAGTCACAGGTATTAAATTTACAAAAAAAGAATAATGAATTTGAGTCTGTTTATACAACATCTGGAAATGTAGAAAATAGACAAGAAAGCTCGCCTGATATTATAGGATTTATAGATATAGAATTCAAAGATTGGGATAAAAGAAGAAAAGCAGATACAATAATTTCTGAAATAAGAAAAGAAACTTCATTTATTCCTGGGATTAAAGTTGAAACAAGAACTTTAAGAGCAGGTCCTCCTAGAGGGAAGCCCATTGAAATCAATTTAACTTCTTCTGATCCTAAAATCACAGTTCAAGAACTCAAAAGAATTGAAAAATATTTATCTAGCATATCTGGTTTAAAGGATTTAGAAACTTCTCTACCCTCTCCTAGTATTGAATATGAGCTTTATGTTGATAGAGAAGAGGCTGCAAAATATGGTGCTAGTATTTCAATAATAGGTAACACCATAAAACTTCTTACAAGTGGGCTAAAATTGAGTGAATTTAGACCTGATGATAGTGATGAATCTATACCCATTTACCTTCGATTGCCAAAAGAACAAAGAACGATCGACCAATTAGACAGTATTAAGATACCAACATCTGCAGGCTATGTACCAATTTCAAATTTTACTAAAATTGAAACCAATCAAGAGACAGGAAATTTGACCAGAGTAGAACAGAATAGAATTGAAACAATTAAATCAGATGTATCTAGATTTTATCAAACTGATGCTTATGTCAGACTTATAAAACATTGGCTTGGAATTGAAAAATTCAATATTCCAAATAACTTTGGTTTAGATATACCTGAATTTAATTCAGCAAATATTGACCCTAGAGTAAAAATAGAATTTAAGGGAGAGGATGAAAGTCAGCAGAAGTCTAAAGCTTTTCTACAAAAAGCTTTTTTGATAGCTGTATTTTTAATGGGTTTAATTCTTTTGACCCAATTTAATAGTTTTAGTAGCACCTTATTAATTTTATTTGCTGTAATTATGTCAACGGTGGGTGTTGTTTTAGGGCTCTTAATTACAAAACAACCATTTGGAATAGTCATGAGCGGGATAGGTGTCATATCGTTAGCAGGCATAGTTGTAAACAACAATATAGTCTTAATTGATACCTTCGATAGATTAATAAAAAAGACAAATGATGCTAGAGATGCCATTTTAATGACAGGTGCACAAAGACTAAGGCCTGTTTTATTGACTACAACTACAACGGTGCTTGGTTTGCTTCCCATGGCTTTAAAATTAAATATTGATTTTGTAAACTTTGAATATAGTTATAACTCCCCTGACACACAGTGGTGGGTAGATTTATCGAGGGCAATTGTTTTTGGACTTCTTTTTTCTACTTTATTGACTTTACTTGTAACTCCATCAGCTTTGATGCTTAAATCAAAATACTTAACTAACTCCTCTAAAAAATTTGATAAAATAGGTAAACAAACTCAATAAAGAAAATAATAAATAAATAAAAGCAACTAAAAGAGTTGTTTGCCAAAAATAACTTATTAAAAATATTAATATAATAACTGTAAGTATAATCATAAGTCTAAAATATAAAGTTTTTACTTTTAGATTTTTCACAGAGGGGGTCGGAACTCTGCTAATCATCATAGCACCCGCAAATATAATTAATAATGCACTTACAATAGGATAGTTGATAGTAAATTGTATTTGTTCAATAAAATTTAGATAAAGCGGAATCATTATAATACCTGCGGCGGCTGGTGAGGGTATGCCATAAAATACTTTGCTTTGCTCTCTCATATTTTCAATATTGAAACGAGCAAGTCTAAGAGCTGCACAAATAATGTAAAAAAGACTTATAACCCATCCAATTCTTCCTAGCTCATTTGTAAAACTTAAATTTATAAGCAAAGATGGAGCTAATCCAAAACTAATAAAATCTGATAAAGAGTCTAATTCAGCTCCAAATTGGGATGATTTTTTTAATTTTCTAGCCATCCATCCATCAAAGAAATCGAAGAAGGCTGCTAGCATTATCATAAGCACAGCAATTTTAAAATTACTTTGAATAGAAAACTTTATTGAGGAAATACCTGCAATAAGTGACATTAGTGTAATTAAATTAGGTATAAATTTAGTGAGCGGATGTTCGGTCATCTAAATGTCTAAATCTTTTTATATTCTCTAGATTGTATATTTTTGTTGTTTTTAAAATCTCTTGCAATGATAGTTTCACCACCGATACATTGCTGACCAATGCTTACCATTAAATTGTATGAATTGGGAAATTCAATATCTACTCTGCTTCCAAACTTGATAATTCCATATCTCTCACCTTGGTTTACTCTCTCATTAGTTTTAAGATAACAAATTATTCTTCTGGCAATTAAACCAGCAATTTGTGTTATGTATATAACGTTAGATCCAGATTTAAGAGTTATTCTTAATCTTTCATTTTCTTCACTTGCTTTATCTAAAGTTGCATTGATAAATTTGCCCTCAATATAATCAATTTTTGTAATTTGACCTGAAAGAGGCAATCTTTGGATATGTACATTAAACACACTCAAAAAAATTGAAACTTTGGTATAACTTTTTTTTCCCTCTTTGTACTCACTAATATTTGTAATTAATCCATCTGCTGGGCTAACTAAAATATCATCACCTAATGGAACGACTCTTTCAGGATCTCTAAAAAAATAGAATGCAAAAATTAGTAATATTAAAAAAATTAAAAATAAAGGTTTATATATAAAATAAAAAAAAATTACTAATAAAAATAGTATTATCAGCGCAGCTGAAATTTCTTTATGAAACCTGAAGTACATAAGATGGAATTAATATCTGAATTGTATAATTTGATCAATAAAATAGATTTTTTTTATTAATTTAATCTGTTATACAATCAATATCTCTATATAAATGTCAAAAGTTTCAGTAAAAAATCCTGTGGTCGAATTAGATGGTGATGAAATGACAAGGATTATATGGGATTTTATTAAACAAAAGCTCATTCTTCCATATCTTGATATAGATCTAAAATATTACGACTTATCTGTACAAAATAGAGATCAAACAAATGATGAAATTACAGTTGAGGCTGCAAAAGCAATAAAAAAATTTGGTGTTGGTATAAAATGTGCAACTATCACTCCTGACGATAATAGAGTATCGGAATTTAAGCTAAAAAAAATGTGGCGTTCTCCAAATGGAACTATAAGAAATATTTTAGATGGAACTGTTTTTAGACAACCAATTATATGTAAAAATATTCCAAGAATTGTTAGGACATGGGATGCCCCTATTGTTGTTGGTAGGCATGCGTTTGGTGATCAATATAAGGCTACAGAAATGAAGATCGATAAACCAGGGAAACTCTTTATGAAATATGTTGATGAAGAGGGAAAAGTAGAGGAAAAAGAGGTTTTTCAATTTCAAAATCAGGGTGTTGCCCTCTCTATGTATAATGTAGACGAGTCAATTAGAGGTTTTGCAAGATCTTGTTTTAATTATGGATTAAAATTAAAATGGCCTGTATACCTCTCAACAAAAGATACTATTTTAAAAAAATACGATGGAAGATTTAAAGAGATATTTAATGAAATTTTTCAGAAAGAATTTAAAACTGATTTTGAAAATAACCAAATAGTTTACGAACACCGTCTTATTGATGATTTAGTTGCGTCTTCAATGAAATGGTCAGGTAACTTTATTTGGGCTTGCAAGAATTATGACGGAGACGTTCAGTCAGATGCAGTTGCACAGGGGTTTGGTTCTTTGGGTATGATGTCTAGTGTTTTAATGACACCCGATGGGAAAACAATTGAAGCTGAGGCTGCTCATGGAACTGTAACTAGACATTATAGACTGCATCAAAAAGGAGAAAAAACTTCAACAAATCCTATAGCATCAATATTTGCTTGGACAAAAGGTTTAAATTTTAGAGGTGAGTTCGATGGCAACGATGAACTTATTAAGTTTTCAAAGGCACTTGAAGAAACTTGTATTGAAACTGTTGAGTCTGGTCAAATGACTAAGGACTTAGCAATACTTGTAGACAAAAATTCGCCGTGGATGAATACTGAAGATTTTTTAAATTGTCTTGATAAAAATCTTCAAACTAAATTAAATTAAATCTGATTTTTAATACTTAAAAAAGCTTGATTTAATTGATCTTTTTTGTTGCCACCAGCTTGAGCGAAGTCAATTCTTCCCCCACCACCTTTTGATCCGAGTATATCAAAAGTACTTTTTATTAGTACTCTGGCATCATAAGTATCTATTAAATCATTAGTTAACCCAACTATAATGGATACCTTATCTTCATTTGTGGTAATACAAGCCAAAATAGATTTAGATTTTTCTAATTTAAATTTATCAAAAATTGATCTGAGTTCTTTGGGAGGCAAGTTTTCTATTAATTGAGACACAAAATTAATTCCATTTATATTTGTTTCTTCTATTTTATTATTCTCCTCATTTGAGAGTATTGATTTATTTTTTAAATTATCTAAATAATTTTCCAACTTCTTTATATAAAGGTTTTTATTTTCCTCACTAAAACTTATTTTTCCATTTAATTTGTTTATTTGTGAGATTAAGCTAATGATTTTATCATCAAGTTTTTTTTCAAGTAATTGATCCTCTTTTAGTTTATTACTAATAAATTCATCTACCTTATTACCAGTGCAAGCCTCTATTCTCCTTACTCCTGATGAGACAGACTCTTCACTTATAATATAAAATTTCTCTATATCCTTAACATTTGATACATGCGTTCCCCCACATAGCTCAATTGAATAAGGTTTATTATTGTCTTCTCCCAGTGTAACAACTCTTACCTCTTCACCATATTTTTCTCCAAACAAAGCCATAGCCCCTAGTTTTATTGCCTCTTCTTGAGACTTAATATCAATTTGTGTTTCACAAGTATTAGAAATTATATTTGTTACCTCTTTTTGAATAGTATCTATTTGCTTTGATGATATTTGTTTATTATGACTGAAATCAAAACGTAATTTATTTTCATTAACTAAAGATCCGCGCTGAGCTACATGTAGTCCTAAGTTATTCCTTAATGCTGCATGAAGCAAATGTGTAGCAGAATGATTTTTTTTAATTAATTCCCTTAAACTAATATCTATTTTAAGTTTAACTTCATTTCCTATTTTAAATTTGCCTGAAATTACATTACCAAAATGGATAAAAATGCCTTGAGGAGTTTTTCTAGTATCTGTCACTTTAAATTCTGCATTTTCTGTAGAAATTATGCCTTTATCTCCAACTTGCCCACCAGACTCTGCATAAAAACATGACTCATCTGTGATAATTGCTGATTTTTTTATTTGATCACTTAATTCGTCAACTACTTCTGAGTCTAAGACTAAAGCAGTTACATTTGCCTTTAAAGTAGTTTCATCGTATCCTTTAAATACTGTTGGTTTCGTTTTTCTTGCAATATCAAACCATAGCTTTTCAGTATTTCCATCACCGCTACCCTTCCATGAAGATCTAGCTTCCTCTTTTTGTAGCTTCATTGATGCATCAAAAGACTCTACATCAACATCGATTTTCTTTGATTTAAGATAATCTTGTGTTAAATCAAGGGGAAATCCAAAGGTGTCATATAATTTAAATGCGATTTTGCCATCTAATTTATTATTTTTAATATTAGGTATTTCTTGTCCGAGTATCTCTAAGCCTTTACTTAAAGTTTCTCTAAATTTTATCTCCTCATTGTAGAGAGTTTCCTTAATAGCCTCAGCTCCTGTGTTAAGTTCTCGGAAGAAATCACCCATTAAGTTTTGCAATTCATCAAAAATTTTATGAAATAATGGTTCTGAGGAGCCTAATGTATAAGCATGTCTTATTCCCCTTCTTAATATTCGCCTTAATACATACCCTCTCCCCTCATTTGAAGGTAAAACCCCATCAGCTATTAAAAAAGAGGAAGCCCGTAAGTGATCTGCTATGACTCTAAAACTAGATTTATTTTGTTCAGATATTTTTTTTTGTATAAACTCTTGAGTTACATCAATAATATTTGAAAATAAATCAGAACTATAATTGTCATTACTACCATTTAATAACGCTGTTATTCTTTCTAGACCCATCCCAGTGTCTACACATGGTTTAGGTAAATCAAGTCTAGTATTTTTGTCTACCTGCTCATACTGCATAAAAACTAAATTCCATATTTCAATGAAACGATCACCATCTTCGTCAACCGAACCTGGGGGGCCACCAAAATATTTATCGCCATGATCATAAAATATCTCCGAACATGGTCCGCAAGGTCCTGTATCGCCCATTGACCAAAAATTATCAGAACTTGAAATTTTAATTATTTTACTATCGGGTAAATTAGCTATTTTTTTCCAAAACTTTTCTGCAACTTCATCATCATGATATATAGTAACTAATAATTTATCTTTATTTATTTTAAATTCTTTAGTTATTAAGTTCCAAGCATATAGAATTGCTTGCTCTTTGAAATAATCACCAAAAGAAAAATTTCCTAACATCTCGAAGAAAGTATGATGTCTAGTTGTGAATCCAACATTCTCTAAATCATTATGTTTTCCTCCTGCCCGAACACATTTTTGAGAGGTCGTAGCTCTTTTGAAATCTAACTGTTCCATACCTGTGAAAACATTTTTAAATTGAACCATTCCTGAATTAGCAAACATTAGTGAAGGGTCATTTTCCGGCACTAAAGATCCAGATTTGACATGCCTATGATCATTATTTTTAAAATAATCAATAAACGCATTTCGGACTTCATTAGAGTTCATATTCATGGAATATAGATTAATTTAACTGAAATTTAATATTATTCTTTGGAGTTTTTTTCGACGGTTTCTTCTGTTGTAGAAGGGGGTGGATCAATCATAAGCTCTTCAACAGTGTCAGAATTTGATCTTATTCTACTTTCTATTTCATTCAATAATTCAGGATTGTCCTTTAAAAACTGTTTTGTATTTTCTCTACCTTGACCAATTTTTTCATCTTTGTAAGAGTACCATGCTCCAGACTTATCTATAATATCAGCTTGAACACCTAAATCTATAATTTCGCCAATTTTAGAAATTCCTTCACCATACATAATATCAAATTCAACCATTTTAAAAGGAGGGGCCATTTTATTTTTGACAACCTTCACTCTAGTTTGGTTTCCAATAATATTATCTTTATCTTTTATTGCACCAATCCTTCTAATATCTAGTCTTACGGAAGAGTAAAATTTCAAAGCGTTACCTCCAGTGGTGACTTCAGGGCTTCCAAACATAACACCTATTTTCATTCTAAGTTGATTAATAAAAACAACCATTGTATTTGTCTTTGAGATGGAGCTAGTCAGTTTTCTAAGCGCTTGGCTCATTAGCCTTGCTTGAAGTCCGGGTAAAGAGTCGCCCATTTCACCCTCTAGCTCTGCTCTTGGAACTAAAGCTGCCACTGAGTCTATAACTAATAAATCTATACCTTCAGATTTTACAAGAGTATCTGAGATCTCTAAAGCCTGCTCACCAGTATCAGGTTGAGATATCAATAACTCATCAATATTCACTCCAAGTTTTTTTGCATAACCTGGGTCTAAAGCATGCTCAGCATCAATAAATGCGCAAGTTCCTCCAACTTTTTGAGCTTCCGCAATTATATGTAATGTTAGAGTTGTTTTACCTGAACTTTCTGGGCCATAAACTTCTATGACTCTTCCTTTCGGTAAACCACCTATTCCTAGAGCTATATCTAGACCAAGAGAACCTGTTGAATATACATCAATATTTGCATCAATATCTTTCTTTCCAAGCATCATTATGGAACCTTTCCCATATGATTTTTCAATATTACTGATAACAGATTTAAGCTTGTTTAAATTTTCTTTTTTATCCATTTGATTCTATAGTAAATAGTAAATATTTGTTTCTACTTAACAAGAGTAATAATGGAAAATAACTATAATTTTAGCGATTTTATACCAGGTACAATCGTGGAGTGTCCATCTCAACCAGATTGGGGCCTGGGGCAAGTTCAATCTTGTATAAATAGTAAAATCACTATTAACTTTGAGAACGCGGGGAAAAAAGTTATAGATTTAAATGTCGTTGATTTAAAGATACACGAAAATGCTAACTGATAATTTTAAAAGAAAAATTGATTACTTGAGAATATCTGTCACTGATAGATGTGATTTAAGGTGCACTTATTGTATGGCTGAGGATGTAACCTTCTTGCCTAGACAAGAAGTTTTATCAATTGAAGAAATTATTAAACTTACAAATATATTTAATGAGTTAGGTGTAAAAAAATTTCGATTAACAGGGGGTGAGCCACTTGTAAGAAAAAACATTGTTTCAATTATAGAACATTTAAATAACCTAAAAATTCAGGGTAAAATTTCAGAGCATACTTTAACTACTAATGGAACGAATTTATCAAGATATGCATCTATTCTTAAAAAGAATGGTGTTGAAAGAATAAATGTTTCTCTTGATAGCTTAAATAGTGAGAGTTTTAGGAAAATAACTAAATGGGGAGATCTTAGTAAAGTTTTAAATGGTATAGAAGCAGCTAAACAAGAAGGTATAAAGATAAAAATAAATACTGTTTTGACTCAAAATTTCAATGATAAAGAAATATTTGATATTTTAGATTGGTGTAAAAAAAATCATTTTGATATTTCGTTAATTGAAATAATGCCAATAGGTGATATTGGAGAAAAGCGATTTAATCAATATTTATCAATGAAGAAATTTGAAGAGGATTTGGTAAATAAATTAAATTTGATTCCCTCTAAACACAGAACTAATGGTCCCTCTAGATACTATGATTATTCAAATCATAAATCAAAAATTGGTATTATATCTGCTATTTCTCATAACTTTTGCGATACTTGTAATAGGGTAAGACTTACATGTACTGGTAAGTTATATATGTGTTTAGGACAAAATGATTTTGTAGATTTAAAATTTGCCCTAAGAAATCAAACAAAAAATGATATTATTGCTTTAATAGAATATGCCATGTCAATTAAACCAAAAGCACATAACTTTGAAATTCAAAAAGATAATTTTGAGGGATATGTTAATCGTTATATGAATGAGACTGGAGGTTAATAAATGAAAATATGTTTTGTTTCTTTTCCTCTTGAAAAAAATATTGAAGCTCAAGAGAAACTTATAAAAAAATACGGTAATTACGAGCCTGAAGAGGCAGATTTCATTGTAGCACTTGGAGGTGATGGTTTTATATTAAAGTCACTTCATAATTATATGAAGCTTAACAAGCCAATTTACGGTATGAATTTTGGATCTGTCGGATTCTTGATGAATGATTACAAACTTGATGGGCTAGAGGAAAGGTTAAATAATGCTCAATTAACAAAATTAAGACCTTTAGTCATGAAAACTTTAAATCCTACAGGTCAAGAAATTAAAGCTATTGCAATTAATGAGATCAGTATTCGTAGAGAAAAATATCAGGCTGCAAAAATTCAAATTATGATTGATAATGAAGTAAGAATAGAAGAGCTTGTTTGCGATGGTGTAATATTATCAACAGCAGCAGGAAGCACAGGGTATAATTACTCTGCCTCTGGACCGATTATCCCACTTGGAAGTAATGTTGTAGCTCTAACCGCTGTAAGTGCCTATAGTCCCAGACATTGGCGTGGAGGTCTACTAAAAGATAATGCAAAGATTAAGATTATTAATAATAATCCATCTAAAAGACCGATAGTAGTCCATGCAGATCATATTGAAGCTAAAGACGTTATTTCTGTTGAAATAGAGATGTCTGAGGGTATGGAAATACCTTTACTATTTGATAATGATCATAAAATTGAAGAACGTGTTTATAAAGAGATGTTTAAATCCCACTAATTAAGTGAAATTTCTTAGTAATTCAAAAGTCCTTTTAACTTTTTTTTGCTTATGTATTTTTCAAAAAAATTCTTTTGCAAATGAATGTTTGATAAAAAAAGATTTGAATATCGGGCTTATCAACAATAATTACATAGATTATAAATATTATTTATATTACGCACTAGGTGAGTACTCTTTAAAAAATAATATAGAATTTACAATTAGCGAAGTTAATCAAAATGCAAATGAATTCGATATTATATTTGGAGAATTTAGAGATTTAGCTAAATTGAGTTTAAATCAAACTCAGATACCTGATAAAGTTTTAAAATTTTATAATGAAAATGAAGTTGAAGTTAAGGAAAATTTATTCCCCCTTGATTTAGACACATTTATATTATTAAGCCAGGATGATTATGAAAAAATAACTTTTGAGGAATTTTCAGAATTATATAATCCAATTAAATATACTCTGGGAATGAGCTTTAAAACTAAAGAGGATATAATTAATTTAATTTTATATCATTTAGAAAAACCATCTATTAATTTCAATAGTTTATCATTTGAATTAACATCGGATTTATTTTCAAAAACATATGAAAATCTTAACAAAAATATCGTTAACAATAATTTTTTAGAAGTTTTCAATTCTTATGAAAACTCAGAGAATGTTTATACGTTATTTAGTGATGGGATTTTACTGAATAAAAATATTGACTATAGAAGTTTTCAGCTTTTTCCAAAGAGTAAATATATTTGGGATAGTGAAGAGGGAGTTTTTAAAGAAAGTTTTGAGAGTAAGCCTTTATCTTTTTATGGTTTTAGCGCCTATTTGAACAACTCACAAGGTTCAGGACTTCTATGCCATCTAATTGATGAAGAAGTAAGATTAAAGGCCTTTAGAGACTTTAACATCCAGCTAAGTCCGTTGTCAATTAATGAAATAAGAAGTATTGAGGATGATTTATCTGATGATTACAAAAAAATTTTAGAAAATAAAAATAAAAATATACTCAAACCAAATTATTCTTTAGAGAACAAAAAATATGATTTATTTACAGGACTGATTTTTGGTAAATATAACTATGATGATATTATGGATAATCAAAACTACTTGAATAAATAAAAGAAGATAAATTAAATTATCATTTTGAACATTTAAACCAAGCTTGTAAGTTTTCTCTTGGATAATCCCAGACAATATTAATTATTTCATTTAAAGGAAGAAAAATAATTAATCGGATATCTTGGTCATATAAATAACTTATTACTTCATCATTTTTTTGTATGAGGTTTAATTCTTCTGTTTTACCATCAAGAAAGTTGATAGTAAGTTTACCTTTAGAACCTGATATTTTTAAAACATGAGAGCCTAAACTTTCGACGTAATCACTCATATAAAAAAATTCATCATCTAATGGTTCACAATTATATTTTTTTCCAAAAAATCCCCAACTTAGATTTGGGACCAATAATAATAAGATTAAGAAAATTTTCATGACTCCTAAATTTAAATATTAACATATATATTTATTAGTTTAGAAACGTTATTTATCGTTATCTAGATTTAGACTTTAAAAAAACTGATTGAAAGAGTTTTTAAATAATATACTAAATACGTTGGGTTTACTGACCTTTTTGATAAAGAAAAGGAGAAACACGAAGATGGCCTCGTGCTGGAATTGGTAGACAGTCTGGACTTAAAATCCAATTTAAAATTTCAATTTATTTACTCACAATCAGCTAATTTAAATACTCTTTTTAAGTTTTTTAAATTACTTAAGTGTAAGATATCGTAATTTAATCGCAATAATTGACTATTGTTGGTCGTAATTTATTTATGAAATATATATTTCAAATCTTGGGGATAATATTTAGAAATTTCCACAATAAATTTTTTATGAATACTAAAAAAGATATTACTTAAATGTTATTGTTAATTAATGAATCAAAATTTTGATATTAATAAAACACCTCTTCTTTTTCAGGATTATGATAGCATTAATTCAGTAAGAAATATGAGTAGTCTCTACTTCATCAATTATTACAAAGAACCATACTATCATAAGCAGGCGGGTATAATCACCCAAATGTGTATTCCAACTTTTGTCCATCCTGAGCAGTGTTTTGTAGGTTGGAACTATGACGAAAGAGAGAACAGCGAAGAAGATGCAAAGTATCTAGCCAATAAGATGCATTTTTCTCAGTGTGACTTTAACTTTGTAAGGTCAAATAATAGCTCACTTAATGTTGGCTATTGCACCGCTAATAAAGGTGAATACAAACATAAAGATGATTTACATGTTTTAAGTTATTTAAGCTGCGATACATTTGATGCATGGATAAAAGCAATTCACTCCTCTAGAAAAAATTCTTTTAGATTTGGCTTTAAGATTGAATTTAATCAATATGCGAGAGATGTTTTTTTAGGTCAATTGATAATGAATCATATTGGCGACCTGGATGAGAAAGAATATCTTGACTTTAATATAAAAAATATTGAAATACAATTTAGCACATATGAGAATTACTCTGGATTTCAATTATCTCCTCAATCAGCTTAAATTCGTATTTTTATTTGTTCTTTGGTCTTATTGTGCTTTGAGGATATTTGATAATACCTTTACTACTACTTTGGTATCATTAACACAGGGTTTTTACCACCCTCACGGGCTTACTAAATGGTGGTATTATATACAAATGATGCCTGGTTGGTGGATAATGCACCTATTCGTAATAGCTTTCATCCCCCTCATGTTAAATAAAAAATTTAGCTCACAATTACAAAAAAGTAATCTTAAAAAAGTTAATTACTTTTTTTGGTTTATATTTGGACCATTATTGATAATTTTATTTTAATCAAACAAATTTAAAATAGCTCCCATCAAAGCTTTTACTAAAGTTATAATAATATCCAGAGTAATCCCAACAATATTCAAGATAAAGCCATACCAATCAGCGGCATAGAAAATACTCACCACAGGCAATAAGGCAAATATGAGCCCCTTAAAACCAAACCAAAAACTAGTATCCATACTCAGAGATAAAAACCATTTTGGAATTGAAAGCAAATATGTAAATCCTTGAAGGTATAAATAACAAATCAATAAAATCTCAAAATTTGATTTCGTTTCACCATATCTATTAAACTTATAGGAACTAGGCCTGTCTTTATTTTTTTTATCGTATTTTAATTTTCTAATCTTTCTAGAAGTTCCGATGGGCTGTTTGTTAATAAAATCGTCAATATCGTCTCTAATTGAAACTAAATAAGTAGTGTCATAATCTTTACCGTTAAAATTAGCTCTATAAAAACCAGTCTCATCCTCTTTGAAAATTTCAATTCCTTTATAGATTTCAAATAATTTCTTATCATAAGATAAATTTGCATTTTTTTGTGGAGGGTCTTTGTATAAATCTTCTTCAGTCATTTATTAAATTTAAAAGAAAAACCATTTCTTTTTTAATTTCTTATCAAATTCTTCTTGAAACTCCAGAAATCTCACCCAAGCATACTCATCATTATATTCTTCACTTCCATTTAAAATATTTCTCATAGCCTCTCTGCCCATATCATATGCCTTATGGGCAATGTCTTTAATGATTTTTGCATCGTCATCTTTCATTTCATCTATTTTTGAAACACCAATAAAACCACTAACAATAGTTTCCATTAACTCTGGGTTTTCATAATGGCTTTCAAAAAAATAAATTCTTGCTTGCTTTTGATTAGAAATATCAAAGTAATTACATGTAGCAGAAACAGCTCCGGCTTGAAAACAAGCCTTTAAAGAGAATCTAGTTTGAGACTCAGATTCGTTTAAATCCTCATCAGACTTATATTTTTTAGTTAAAATATTTTTTAAATTAAAAGATTGATTTTGAAGTTTTTCAAATCTCTTAACAGTTTTTGCCAATTCCTCTAATTTTTCATTTAAAGACATTTTAAATATAATTTAATTCAAAATTATTAATGTACAAGTTGCACTGGATTTTATATTAGAAAATTGTCGTAATCTGGTCGCAATAAAAATCTATATTTATCGTCAGGGAATATTTTATAAAATTATGTGGTTGCAAGATTCAAGAAATGATATACTCATTACGATTGAGTTTACTGGCCTTTTAAGCGATTTGAAGGAGAAACACGAACATGGCCTCGTGCTGGAATTGGTAGACAGTCTGGACTTAAAATCCAGTGGGATTTATTCCCGTGGCGGTTCGAGTCCGCCCGAGGCTACCATTTTATTAAACATGATCATTGTTGAAGTAACTTTTAAAATAGACCCCTCCTTAACAAAGGAAATGTTAACAGAAAAATTTTTAGAAACTGCTCCGATTTACAGAACCACACCTGGTTTGATAAAAAAAAACTATATATCAGATCTTAAAAATAATATTGCAGGTGGCATATACTGTTTTGATAATATGTTAAATGCAAAAAGATGGTTCGATGATGAAAGAATTGAATGGATTACAAATAGATACTCGAAACCTAAGATAAAATTCTATGAAAATTTTGTAGTAGTTGACAATGAGTCTAAGAAAATTATATCTGATGACAAATTGTAAATATGTATTACTGTTAAATAAATAGGCGGCGTCCTACTCTCCCAAGCCTTAAGACTAAGTACCATCGGCGCTGGAGGCCTTCACGACCGAGTTCGAAATGGGATCGGGTTTTTTCACTCCG
Source organism: uncultured Alphaproteobacteria bacterium (assembly GCA_902588615.1). Classification (GTDB taxonomy): domain Bacteria; phylum Pseudomonadota; class Alphaproteobacteria; order HIMB59; family HIMB59; genus HIMB59. The sequence goes on from CACIPV010000001.1 coordinate 97,162, forward strand.
CTATGACCGCCACAAACTTTTTATAACATTACAGTTAAAACTTTTCGCTGTGTATTGTAATTCAAGCATTGGATTATTAGTACTGGTTAGCTTCATGTGTTACCACACTTCCACACCCAGCCTATCAACGTGGTAGTCTTCCACGATCCTATAACGAAGCCTAGTTTTGAGGTTGGCTTCCCGCTTAGATGCTTTCAGCGGTTATCCATTCCGTACATAGCTACCCTACGATGCAGCTGGCGCTACAATAGGTACACCAGAGGTACGTCCACCCCGGTCCTCTCGTACTAAGGGCAGATCCTCTCAAGCTTCCACAACCATGGCAGATAGGGACCGAACTGTCTCACGACGTTCTAAACCCAGCTCGCGTACCGCTTTAATTGGCGAACAGCCAAACCCTTGGGACCTGCTTCAGCCCCAGGATGCGATGAGCCGACATCGAGGTGCCAAACCTCCCCGTCGATATGGACTCTTGGGAGAGATCAGCCTGTTATCCCCGGCGTACCTTTTATCCGTTGAGCGATGGCCCTTCCACGAAGTGCCACCGGATCACTATGACCGACTTTCGTCTCTGCTCGACTTGTGGGTCTCGCAGTCAGGCAGGCTTATGCCATTGCACTCGACGAACGGTTTCCAAGCGTTCTGAGCCTACCATCGCGCGCCTCCGTTACTCTTTGGGAGGCGACCGCCCCAGTCAAACTGCCCACCATGCATGGTCCCAACACCGGATAACGGTGTATGGTTAGGCATCAAGGAACAGAAGAGTGGTATTTCACTAATGACTCCAGAATGGCTAGCGCCACTCTTTCAAAGTCTCCCACCTATGCTACACATCTGTTCCCTAATACCAATACAAAGCTGCAGTAAAGGTGCACGGGGTCTTTCCGTCTAACCACGGTTACTCGGCATCTTAACCGAGAATTCAATTTCACTGAGTCTATGTTGGAGACAGTGGGGAAATCGTTACGCCATTCGTGCAGGTCGGAACTTACCCGACAAGGAATTTCGCTACCTTAGGACCGTTATAGTTACGGCCGCCGTTCACCGGGGCTTCAATTCAGGGCTTGCACCCCTCCTATTAACCTTCCGGCACCGGGCAGGCGTCACACCATATACGTCGTCTTTCGACTTTGCATAGTGCTATGTTTTTAGTAAACAGTCGCTACCCCCTCTTCTGTGCCACCTCCTACTGGTTGCCCAATAGCAGGTCACTTTTATCCCGAAGTTACAAGTGTAATTTGCCGAGTTCCTTCAACATAGTTCTCTCAAGCGCCTTGGTATTCTCTACCCTCCTACCTGTGTCGGTTTTGGTACGGTCTAATGCTGGAGCTATTTCCAGGGACAAATTCACTGCAAGCTCAATCCAGTAAGAACTTACAATTTACTTCATCCGTCACTACCAGCTGGTGCAGGAATATTAACCTGCTTCCCATCGACTACGGCTTTCGCCCTCGCCTTAGGGGCCGACTAACCCTGCGCAGATTAGCTTTACGCAGGAAACCTTAGGATTTCGGCGGAAATGTCTTTCACATTTCTTATCGTTACTCATGTCAGCATTCGCACTTCTGATACCTCCAGCAATGCTTACGCATCACCTTTACAGGCTTACAGAACGCTCCGCTACCCAATTACAAAGTAATTGTCAAAGCTTCGGTAAATGATTTGAGCCCCGTTACATTTTCGGTGCAGGATCTCTTAATTAGACCAGTGAGCTGTTACGCTTTCTTTAAAGGATGGCTGCTTCTAAGCCAACCTCCTGGCTGTCTTGGAGTTCCCACTCCCTTTCACACTTAATCATTATTTGGGGACCTTAGCTGTTGATCTGGGCTGTTTCCCTCTCGTCCAAGGACCTTAGCACCCATGGACTGTCTGCCGTGCAGACTTATCGGTATTCGGAGTTTGATTAGGTTTGGTAGGAATTGCTTCCCCCTAGCCCATTCAGTGCTCTACCCCCGACAAGATTCACACGACGCACTACCTAAATAGTTTTCGCGGAGAACTAGCTATTTCCGAGTTTGGTTGGCCTTTCACCCCTAATCACAAGTCATCCCGTAGCTTTTCAACGCTAGTGGGTTCGGTCCTCCGGTGAATTTTACTTCACTTTCAACCTGCTCATGACTAGATCACTCGGTTTCGAGTCTAATCCCATTAACTAAATCGCCCTATTAAGACTCGCTTTCGCTTCGCCTACACCTATGTGGCTTAAGCTTGCTAATAAGATTAAGTCGCTGACCCATTATACAAAAGGTACGCTGTCACCTCATAAAGAGGCTCCAACTGCTTGTAAGCATCCGGTTTCAGGGTCTATTTCACTCCCCTGCTAGGGGTTCTTTTCGCCTTTCCCTCACGGTACTGGTTCACTATCGGTCATAAAGTAGTATTTAGGCTTAGGAAGTGGTCTTCCTATATTCAGACAGGATTTCACGTGTCCCGCCCTACTCATGTCTATTTTTTACTATCTACCCATACGAGGCTATCACTCACTATGGCCTGCCTTTCCATACAGTTCTGGTTTAGTAAAAAGTAGCACTGGCCTGATCCGCTTTCGCTCGCCACTACTAACGGAATATCTTTTCCTCTAGGTACTTAGATGTTTCAGTTCCCTAGGTTCGCCCTTATAAGCTATGAATTCACTTATAAGTTATTGGGTTTCCCCATTCGGAGATCTCGGATTAAGCTTATTGACAGCAAGTCCGAGCTTATCGCAGTCTGTCACGTCCTTCATCGCCTCTTTATGCCAAGGCATCCACCAAATGCTCTTACGCGCTTGAATTATTAACACACAGTGAAAAGTTTGTAGTTAATAACTTTTTGTAGTTATTTGTTGTTATATTAGTTGTTTAATTGACGAATAACTCGTGCAAGTCATTCGTCTGTGTTATCAGCTTACATATTTACGATTTTAAAAAGTTGGTGGAGGATAGCGGGATCGAACCGCTGACCTCCTGAATGCAAATCAGGCGCTCTCCCAGCTGAGCTAATCCCCCAACATTGTTGGTGGGCGAGGGAGGACTTGAACCTCCGACCTCACGCTTATCAAGCGCGCGCTCTAACCAACTGAGCTACACGCCCAATCAATGCTCTTTATCAACACATGTTGAAAAAAGCAAAACAAATAGACGGTGGTTACTTCGAACGTACACTTAGTTCAAAGTTTTTTTTCCTTTAGAAAGGAGGTGATCCAGCCGCAGGTTCCCCTACGGCTACCTTGTTACGACTTCACCCCAATCGCTGGCCGTACCGTGGGCAGCTGCCTCCCGAAGGTTAGCGCACTGACTTAAGATAAAACCAACTCTCATGGTGTGACGGGCGGTGTGTACAAGACCCGGGAACGTATTCACCGCGGCATGCTGATCCGCGATTACTAGCAATTCCAACTTCATGCACTCGAGTTGCAGAGTGCAATCCGAACTGAGATAACTTTTGGGGATTAGCTCCACCTCGCGGTATTGCGTCCCGTTGTAATTACCATTGTAGCACGTGTGTAGCCCAGCGTGTAAGGGCCATGAGGACTTGACGTCATCCCCACCTTCCTCCGGCTTATCACCGGCAGTTTCGCTAGAGTCCTCAGCCGAACTGTTAGTAACTAACGATAAGGGTTGCGCTCGTTGCGGGACTTAACCCAACATCTCACGACACGAGCTGACGACAGCCATGCAGCACCTGTGCGAAAGCCAGCCGAACTGAAGGTTACCATTCTGTAACCGGCACTTTCCATGTCAAACGCTGGTAAGGTTCTTCGCGTTGCGTCGAATTAAACCACATGCTCCACTGCTTGTGCGGGTCCCCGTCAATTTATTTGAGTTTTAATCTTGCGACCGTACTCCCCAGGCGGGGTGCTTAACGCGTTAGCTACGACACCGAACAAAAGTCCGACGACTAGCACCCATCGTTTACTGCATGGACTACCGGGGTATCTAATCCCGTTTGCTACCCATGCCTTCGCATCTCAGCGTCAATATCAGTCCAGAAAATCGCCTTCGCCACTGGTGTTCCTTCCAATATCTACGAATTTCACCTCTACACTGGAAATTCCATTTTCCTCTCCTGAATTCCAGAACAGAAGTTTTAAAAGCAATTCCTAGGTTGAGCCCAGGGATTTCACTTCTAACTTTCTGTTCCGCCTACATGCGCTTTACGCCCAGTAATTCCGAACAACGCTAGGACCTTCCGTATTACCGCGGCTGCTGGCACGGAATTAGCCGGTCCTTCTTCTTCGGCTACTGTCATTATCCTCACCGATGAAAGAGTTTTACAACCCTAAGGCCTTCGTCACTCACGCTGCATTGCTGGATCAGGGTTGCCCCCATTGTCCAATATTCCCTACTGCTGCCTCCCGTAGGAGTCTGGGCCGTGTCTCAGTCCCAGTGTGGCTGATCGTCCTCTCAAACCAGCTAAAGATCGAAGCCTTGGTGAGCTTTTACCTCACCAACAAGCTAATCTTGCGCGGGCCAATCTTATAGCGATAAATCTTTCCCATTACTGGAATATACGGTATTAGCTACAGTTTCCCGCAGTTATTCCGTACTATAAGGTATGTTCCCACGTGTTACTCACCCGTGCGCCACTAAGGACACCTAGCAAGCTAGGGCCTCCGTTCGACTTGCATGTATAAAGCATGCAGCAAGCGTTCGTTCTGAGCCATAATCAAACTCTTAAGTTGAATTACCTACTCATAAAAAACAAAGTTTTAAATTGACGTAGGTTAGACGCCAAAATAACGAGCTGTCATTTGTCTCAAATGAAAGCTTGATCGAAATTTGACGTTATAAACCCACCGTCTATTCATTTCATATTTACAAAAAATAAAGAGCAAGAATCACTAATGCACAATAAATGGCCTAGTGAATCGAATAAAAAGTAGAATATATCTACACTTTATGGGGACATTGTCAAATGCATTTCATTAAAAAAAATAAAAAAAAACTATTGAAAAGAAAGTGTTTTTTAGGGAGTTGGTTGCGGGGGTAGGATTTGAACCTACGACCTTCAGGTTATGAGCCTGACGAGCTACCAAGCTGCTCTACCCCGCGATCAGAAAACGAAAGATATGTCAAAATATCAACAATTACAATGATTATTCTTGGTAGCGGAGGAGGGATTTGAACCCCCGACACATGGATTATGATTCCACCGCTCTAACCAACTGAGCTACTCCGCCATAAAGAAATATTGTTTTATATTATATTAGCCTAATCTTAAATGATTTTGTTTATTTCTCTCAATATGAATTTTTTCGCATCACTAACACCAAGTTTATTCACTTGAGAGTTTATAACAATCTCTACGCCCTTCGGTTTTCCATCAAAAATTGGATAGCTACCTATAGAAACATTTTTATATTTTCTCTCAGCTTGAACAAGTAGATGGGCTATTTTACTCTCAAAAAGTTTTGTAGATATTGTGGTTGAATAAAATTTATTTTTAATTTTTATCATTTTTTTAAATTCTTTCATCATCGCTTGTACTATTGAGGGTATGCCAGCAAAAACATAAATATTTTCAATTTTAAAACCTGGTGCTCCACTAACTTTATTTAAAATTAACTTAGAGCCTTCCGGCATGTACGCCATTTTAATTCTAGCATCAGTTAATTCAGATTTAATTTTCCTGTAATATTTTTTTAATTCTTTATATGCGCCATTATGTAATTTATATTTTTTTTTTACTGCCAAACTAATTGACTCAGATGTAATGTCATCGTGAGTTGGACCTATACCACCAGTAGTGATAATAAAATCATATTGATTTTTTAATTTTCTTATTTGAGAAATAATTATTTTTTTTTGGTCAGGAATCACAACCACTAACTGCAGAGATATTCCACAAATGAACAATTCTTTAGCTATATAATTTATATTTTTATCTTGAGTCCTACCTGATAATATCTCATTGCCAATGATCACAAGACAAGCTGAATTGATTTTTTTAGTAGTTACCATAAATGAAGTATAAAGAGGAAATCTTAGAGGGTTTTTTTATAAAACGCTATAAGCGATTTTTTGTCGATTTAAAGATTGATAATGTAGTTGTCACAGCTTACTGCCCAAATACAGGGTCACTTTTAGGTTTATTGAAAGAGGGTTCTAAAGTATTAGTTGCAAAAGTTGAAAACCCAAATGCAAAATTAAAATATAGATTGGAGGCAATTAAATACCTCAAAACTTTTGTAGGTGTGAACACATCTCTACCAAATGACATAATTTTTAACGCAATGAGGGGAAAAAAAATTTTACAGGAAATTAAAGGTGATTTCAAAAAAGAGGTAAAATATGGAAAAAATTCTAGAATTGATATCTTTGCTAGCCACCCTAATGGAAATACTTACATTGAGGTCAAATCAGTTACTTTATCAAGGAAAAAGAATTTAGCAGAATTTCCAGATGCAATTACTTCAAGGGGATCTAAACACCTAATTGAGTTAAGTAATATGTCCAAAAAAGGAAGTAAATGTTTTTTAATATATCTAATTCAACGAAATGATGTAGATAGATTTTCTATAGCTAAAGATTTGGATAATGAGTATTATGAAAACTCTCTAATAGCAAAAAAAAGTGGCGTACAATTTAGAGCTTTTAAATGTGACGTATCATATAAAGGTATAAATATTACTGGTGAGATAAATATTGATGAAAATTAAATCGTACAAAAGTGATGAAGTAGAACCTTGTAGAGAGGCAAGTAAAATTACTGCAACTATTTTAGACGAACTAAATAATATTATAAAAGAAGATGTCTCAACATCTGAGATTGATGATTATTGTTTAACAAGAATTCAAGAGCTAGGAGGCACACCTGCACCGTTGTTTTACAGAGGTTTTCCAAAGTCTACATGTACCTCATTAAATCATGTTATTTGTCATGGGATTCCAATCCATAATCGAAACCTTCAAAATGGGGATATTTTAAATGTAGATGTAACGACAATAATTGATGGTTGGCATGGGGACTCATCAAGGATGTTTAAAGTAGGAGACATTTCAATTAAAGCAAGTAATCTATGCAAGGTTACCCACGATTGTTTGATAGAGAGTATTGGCGAGATAAAAGTTGGTGAGCCTATCAGTAGAATAGGAAAAAAAATTGAAGATATAGCAACTGCAAACAACTTTAGTGTTGTTAGAGATTTTTGTGGACATGGAGTTGGATTAAAGTTTCACGAGAATCCTAGTATTTTACACTATTACGATAGTGAGTATGATAAGGTAAAATTTGTAGACGGAATGATTTTTACAATTGAACCCATGATCAATGTTGGTAAATATCAATCTAAAATACTTAAAGATGGTTGGACTGCAGTGACTAAAGATAAAACACTTAGCGCTCAGTACGAACATACGATATACATTAATGGTGATATTATTGAGATTCTAACAGAGTCACCAAGTAAGGCTTTTTATAATTGATACCAAGATACTCTAGAAAAATTCTTAAAGAAATCTGGGAAGATAGTAATAAATTTCAAATATGGCTTGACCTTGAAATTCTCGCTTGTGAGGCAATGGAAAAATTGGGTCAGATACCTAAAGGGACCTCAAACAAAATCAAAAAAAAAGCAAAGTTTACAGTAAAAGAAATAGAAAAAATTGAAGAAAAAACAAAGCACGATGTAATTGCTTTTTTAACAAATGTAGCAAAGTATGTAGGACCTGAGTCTAGGTATATTCATAAGGGACTAACTTCTAGTGATATTTTAGATACTTCTTTCTCCATACAACTTAACCAATCAAGTAATATAATTCTTGAAGGTTTAAAAACTATGAGTAAATCTCTTTTAAATATTGCAAAAAAACATAAGTACACATTATGTATCGGTAGAAGTCATGGTATTCACGCCGAAACGACTACTTTTGGATTAAAAATATTAGGATATCTAGCCGAAAACAAAAGAAACATAGATCGTCTTAAAAATTCGATAAAACAAATTCAAACAATTCAAATGTCTGGTCCTGTAGGGACATATTCAAATATTGACACAAGGGTAGAGCAAATGATTGCTAAAAAATTAAAATTTTCAATCGAACCTGTCTCCACGCAGATAATTCCAAGAGACAGGCATGCGAACCTTTTTTGCTCTTTTGCTATTATTGCAAGCTCCATAGAACGTCTATCAACTGAAATTAGACACTTACAAAGAACAGAAGTTTTAGAAGTTGAGGAAGGTTTTGGAAAAGGCCAAAAGGGTAGCTCGGCAATGCCTCATAAAAAAAATCCAATTTTATCAGAAAATTTAACAGGACTAGCAAGAGTGATTAGATCGTTAACCATTCCTGCTTTGGAGAATATAACTTCATGGCATGAAAGAGATATAAGTCACTCCAGTGTTGAGAGAATAAACGCTCCCAATGCCACCATAACGCTCGACTTTGCAGTTCAAAGAATGATCAACGTTTTAAATAATTTAAATATAAATAAAAAAAATATGATGAAAAATTTAAATCTTTTAAAAGGTCTACCCTATTCTCAAAATGTCCTGATTTTTCTTATTGAAAATAAAGTTTTAAGAGAAGATGCCTATAAGATTGTTCAAGATTGTGCTTTGAAAACTTGGAAAGGTAATATGTCTTTTAAAGATAATCTTTTGAGTCATCCTCGTTTAGCCAAATTAAAAATATCAAGTAAAGTTAATAATATCTTCAATAATAAAAATCTTTTTAAAAATGTTGATAAAATATTTAAAAGGATTAATTAATGGCAGTAAAATTGAAAAAATTATATGAGGGAAAAGCAAAAATTATTTATGCCAAAACTAGTAAGGAGGTCATAGCTACCTATAAAAATGATGCTACAGCTTTTAATAATTTAAAAAAGGGCTCTATAAAGAATAAGGGTGCAATTAATAACGCTATATCGAGTTATTTATTTCAAATATTGAATCATTGTGATATTCCAACACACTTTATAAAGAAAATTGATAAAAAATCTCAGCTTTTAAAAAAAGTAGATATTATTCCAATTGAAGTTTTAGTTAGAAATTTCTTTGCTGGCTCTTTATCTAAAAAGTTTGGTGTAAAAGAAGGAACACAATTATCTGATACGTTAATTGAGTATTGTTTAAAATCGGATGAACTTGGAGATCCTCATATAAGTTCTGAACATATTCTTAATTTAGGTTTATGTGATTTTGATGAATTAGAGTTAATAGATGAATATTCTTTGAGAATAAATGACATATTAAGGTCAACGTTCTATTCTATAGGAATAAATCTAGTTGACTTTAAATTAGAATTTGGAATTTGTAAAAAAACTGATGAACTTGTTTTAGCAGATGAAATATCACCAGATACATGTCGTTTGTGGGATTTAAAAACAAATAAAAAACTTGATAAAGATAGATTTCGTAGAGATTTAGGAAATATCGAAGAAGCATATGAAGAGGTGCTTAATAGGTTAAACTTGACAATTTAATGCGAATAAAAATTTTAGTAAGACTTAAAGGCCAAATTTTAGAACCACAGGGAAAAGTAATTGAACAGTCACTTAATAGTTTAGGATTTACAGAATTTTCAAATATCCGACAGGGAAAACTCATTGAATTAGATTTACCCGATAATATAAGTAAAGAGGAAAAAGCACAAAAAATCGACTCTGCTTGCAAAAAACTTTTAGTCAACGATATTATTGAAGAGTACGAAGTGCTTGGATGAGTTTTAAATCTGCTGTTATAACATTTCCTGGATCTAATTGTGACAGAGACGCATTATGCTACTTAAAAGATTTAACTAAAGGTGAGGTTCATAATATTTGGCATGAGGAGACATCATTACCAAAAGTTGATTTAGTAATTTTACCTGGAGGGTTTAGTTTTGGTGATTATTTAAGATCAGGAGCAATGGCATCAAAAAGTAAAATTATTGATGAGGTTGTAAAACATGCAAATGATAATAGATATTTATTAGGTATTTGTAATGGCTTTCAAATTTTAACTGAAATTGGACTTCTTGAAGGAGCATTAATTCGAAATAAAAAACTTAAATTTTTAGGAAAAAATTGTTTTATTAAAAAAAAATTTAAAAATAATTTTAATTTATCAATCAAAGATAACCAAATTCTTCAAATACCTGTAGCTCATAACGAGGGAAATTTTTATTGTGATACTGAGACTTTAAATTTATTAAAAAATAATGAACAAATTGCATTTGAATATTGCAAAGGTGAATTCTCAAACACTGAAGAAAATATAAATGGTTCAATAGAGGCTATTGCAGGTATTACAAATAAAAAAAAGAATGTTCTTGGAATGATGCCTCATCCCGAGAGAGCATATTCTGATTTTCATCAATCACAAGATGGAAGACTTATTATAGAGTCTTTAATTTCATGAATGAAGAGTTAATACTTCAACACGGTTTAACTTTAGATGAATTTCATGTCATTAGGAAGTATCTAAACAGAGACTTAAGCATTGAGGAATTGGGTATTTTTTCTGCTATGTGGAATGAACACTGTTGTTATAAAACTTCAAAAAAATGGCTTAAGAAACTCCCTACAGATAATGAAATTGTAATTCAGGGACCAGGAGAAAACGCTGGTGTAATTGATTTGCAAGATAACGATGGTATTGCGTTTAAAATAGAAAGCCACAATCATCCAAGTTACATAGAGCCTTTTAACGGTTCAGCAACAGGTGTTGGGGGTATACTACGAGATATATTTACAATGGGAGCAAGACCAATTGCTACTCTTGACTCAATTAGATTTGGTTTAATAGAAACTGAAAAGACAAAATACTTGTTAAATGGTGTGGTTCATGGAATCGGACACTATGGTAACTGTATTGGAATTCCTAATATTGGTGGTGAGTGTGAGTTTGAGTCAACATATGATTTTAATAATTTGGTTAATGCTATGGCTGTGGGACATGTTCAAAAAGATAAAATTTTTTACTCTAAACCAAAATCTATTGGTGGTCTTATTGTTTACATTGGATCTAAAACTGGAAAAGATGGAATTCATGGAGCAAGTATGGCCTCTGATGTTTTTTCAGAGGAAGATGAAGATGAAAAAAGACCCTCTGTACAAGTTGGTGATCCCTTCATGGAAAAACTTTTAATGGAAGGGTGCTTAGAATTAATGTCTTCAGGATTAATAGAGTCTATGCAAGATATGGGAGCTGCAGGTATTACCTCCTCCAGTGTAGAAATGGCTTCAAAAGGAAATGTAGGTGTTTATATCAATCTTGATAAAGTTCCATTGAGGCAACCCCTGAGCGCCTATGAGATACTTTTATCTGAAAGCCAAGAAAGAATGCTAGCTGTTATCGATAAAAAAAATAATCATAAAGTCAGAGAAATTCTTCAAAAATGGCAAATTGATTATGAAGTCATTGGAGAAATTACAGATACAAAAAGAGTTGTGTTTGAGTCAAATAATAAAAAAGTTGTCGATCTTCCTGTAGAAATAATTGTTGATGATGCTCCTGAATACGATAGAGAGTTTTACATCCCAAGAAAAAGAAAAAACAAAGATTTTGATTTTTCCAAAATTAAATTGGAAGATATGATAACTAACCTTCTTACAAATCTCAATTATTTAGATAAAAGTTGGGTTTTCGATCAATATGACTCTACTGTGATGGGAGATACTATTAGAGAACCAGGTCAATCATCAGGTATAGTAAAGATTCACGGAACACAAAAAGTTATTGGTGCATCTACAGACTGCAATCCATTGTACTTAAGAATCAATCCTTATGAAGGAATGAAATATACGGTTGCTGAATCCTATAGAAACCTAATTGCTTGTAATATTAATCCTTTAGCGATTACAAATAACCTTAACTTTGCAAGTCCTTTAGATCCAAACATTATGGGAGAGTTGGTTTTATCTATTCATGGATTAAAAACTGCAGCTGTCAAATTCAATACACCTATTGTTTCAGGTAATGTATCTTTATATAACCAGACAAATGAAATACCAATTAAACCTACACCTGTAATAGGAATGGTAGGTTCCAATATGGATTTAAATAAAATAAACACAAATAAGTTTTGTGAAATTGGTAATAAGATCCTTATTTTAGGAAAACAATTAAAAAAAAATTGTAGTCCTTACTTATTACAAGATCAAAAAATTGCTTTTAACATATGTGAATTTAATGACTTAGATGTATTAGATCTAGATTTTGAGAAAAAAATTGCAAATTGTGTTTTGGAATTATCAGATTTGAAATGCATTATGTCTTGCAATGATATTTCCAGGGGGGGTATCTTTTCGGCATTATTAAAAATGCAATATAAGGATATGGGTTTTAGGGTCAAGGTCCCTGATCCTATTGATTTATTCTGCGAATATAGTGCTGGATATGTGATTGAAATCAGAAGTAAAGATTTTGAAGAAGTAACTTCATTTCTGACAAAAAAAGGTGCTGAATACCTCAAAATTGGGGAGATAGTTAAAGAAGGTATTGAGATAAACTCTAAAAAATTTGACTATTTTGATATTATGAATAAATATCGTAATGATTTTGAGAAGATAATTAGTTAGATGCCTATTGAACAAAAAAAATTAGAAGGACTCCTTGAGATCAAATTTCCAAATTCAAAAATTGTAATTGAGGATCTTGCCGGTGATAACGATCATTATTCAGTTGAAATTGAAAGTGATATGTTTAACGGATTGTCACGTATACAACAACACCAATTAGTTTACAAATTACTAGATGGATTAATGGATAAAGAGCTTCATGCTATGCAATTAAAAACGAAAGGAACAAAATAATGGAATTAGAGAGTAGTACAAAAGAACAAATTGAAAAAATGATTGGAGATAATGAAGTTTTCCTATTTATGAAAGGTAACCCTGACTTTCCTATGTGTGGTTTCTCATCAGTCGCGAGCGCAATTTTAAAAAAAACTGGGGTTGAGTTTGGCCATTGTAATGTACTTGAAGATAACAACATTAGAGAAGGTATAAAAACTTACTCAAATTGGCCTACGATACCTCAACTTTACATAAAAAAAGAATTTGTAGGTGGTTGTGATATTATGAAAGAAATGGCTGAGTCTGGTGAACTTCTAGAATTACTAAACACAAAAGGCATCAAAACTGAAGTAAATTAAAAAAGGGGCATTTATTTTGCCCCTCTCATTAGTTATTTGAAATATAATTATTTAATTCTTTATAATAAGAATTATTTTCTCCAACTAGTTTTTTAAGTAAAGCTAAATTATTTAGGGCATTTTCTTTTTGACCAAGATCTACATACATCTCACCTTGGTATTCGATAGCACCTAAGTGTTCTGGGTCTAATTCAAGAGCTTTTTTGTAATATTTTGCTGCATTATCAAAGTCTTCACTTTTTCTGTAAGCAAAACCTAACTCATTGTAAACATCAGCTTTAGTAAAATCTGTTGAACTAGCAGTTATAAGAGTCTTCAGTTTTCTTATTGCCTTATCATAATCTTTGCTTCTTATTAACTTTATTGCTGACTTATAATCTTTTCCATAATTAGTTTTAGCACTATCATTGGAGCTAGATCCAGCAGCGAAAAGGCTTGTAATAAAAAGAGAAAATATGACTGTTAGTATTTTTATTTTCATAAATATCTTTTCGAAATTTATGCGCTGTTAGATTAATTGAATAGATTATTAACTATTGATTATCTAGAGTAGAATTCAACGACTAAATTAGGCTCCATTTGAACAGGGTAAGGAACATCTGTCAATTGAGGTCCTCTAACAAATTTACCGAGACATTTTGATATTTCTAGTTGTAAATACTCAGGAACATCTCTTTCATTAGAGCTTAATGTTTGAATTATCATTGGAATATTCTGGCTAGTTTGTTGAAGGGATATTTCATCACCATCATTAACCTGATAAGATTTTTTATTAACTACTTTACCGTTTACCAAAACATGCCCGTGATTTACTAGTTGTCTTGCGGAAAATACAGTTGGAGCAAACTTTAGTCTAAACACAACAGCATCTAATCTTCGCTCTAAAAGTTCAATTAGAATTTGACTAGTATCGCCTTTTTTTCTAGAGGCTGCTTGATAAATTTTTAGAAATTGTTTCTCAGTAATATCGCCATAATATTTTTTGAGCTTTTGTTTAGCTGCTAATTGAACTCCAAAATCAGAAGGTTTTCTTCTTCTTGCTTGACCATGTTGGCCAGGACCATAGGGTCTTCTGTTAAAAGGACTTTTAGGTCTACCCCATAAATTTAGGCCTAGTCTTCTGTCAATTTTATGTTTTGACGATAGTCTTTTTGTCATGAATTGGTGATTTATATAGATTTAGCCTTTTAAGTCAATTTATTTTGTAATAAATTTTAAAATTCCATAGGCTGTTTTTATTTGTTTTTGGTCTATTTTTGATGTTTTTAAAAAATTTCTTAAAGATATTTCTAAATTATCTCTTTTGGATGAGATTGATGTAAATTTTCTTTTTTCTAGTATTTTCATCAGAAATGATAAAAATTTTTCAATATCTTTTGAGCTTGCAGGAGAATTTTCAAAAGTTGGATTAATATTAGATAGAGATATTTGACTCAATTCATAAGCAATTAAAGCTACAGTATGAGATAAATTGAGCGAACTCTTGTTGTATGTAGGTAAAGACAATAAAAAATTAGCATGCGATATTTCTTTATTGGACAATCCATTATTTTCTTGACCAAACAAAATTGATATTTTTTTCGATTTTAGTTTAGATATTTCATTTACTTTTATTGGAGGTATGTGAAAGTCTCTTTTCCTCACTGTCGTTGCAATTAAGATATCACTACCTTTCATAGCTTCTGGTATTGATTGATATACTTTAACTTTTTTAACTAAGGGTGAAAAATGCTTTGCAGATTTTATTCCCTTATCATTAGGCCAAATTTTTCTTGGACTTACTAAGGATAAGTTCTCAAAACCAAAACATCCTATTGATCTTAGAGACATACCAACATTTTCAGATAACTGTGGTTTGTTTAGTATAAATTGAATTGTTTTTTTCAAGAGGACTTAATTAATTTATAAATTAAGCTCTCTCTAAGGGCGTTATAAGACGCATCAATTATATTAGTAGAGACACCTACTGTTGTCCAAATGGATCCTTTTTGATCCTTCGTCTCTATAAGAACACGAACTATTGCATCTGTTCCTTTTTCTGAGGATAAAATTCTTACCTTAAAATCAGTTAATTCTAAATCCTCTAAAGCAGGGTAAAAGCCCATTAATGATTTTCTTAAAGCTTTGTCCAAAGCATTTACTGGACCATTTCCTACTTCTACATTCATGTATTCTTTTTTTTCAACTTCTATCCTTACAGTTGCTTCAGACTCAGTTACTAATTCTCCTTTAGCATTCCATCTTCTATCATCAATAACTTTAAATCTTTTTAATTCAAAGTACTCTGGGATACCGAAAAGAGTTTGTCTAGCTAGTATCTCAAAACTCGCAATTGCCTGATCGTAAGCGTAACCCTTAAATTCTCTCTCTTTTACTTTTTGGAGTAAAAAATCTAATTTATCTGAATGGTCATCTGGGTTAATACCAACAGTATTTAAAAGAGATATGATATTAGATCGGCCAGATTGATCAGAAATTACAACTTTTCTAGTGTTACCTACTATTTCTGGGTCTATATGCTCATATGTTTTAGGGTCTTTGTTAATTGCTGAAACATGCAAACCTCCTTTATGTGAAAAGGCATTTTCACCAACATATGCTTGTTGAGTATTTGGCATACGATTTAAAATTTCATCTAAAAGCAATGAGGTTTTCTTTAAGGCTGATAATTTTTCTTTAGGAATACTAGTTTCAAATTTTGTTTTCAAAATTATTGAAGGAATAAGAGATACTAAATTAGCATTTCCACACCTTTCTCCTAATCCATTAATTGTGCCTTGAATTTGTCTAACTCCTGCTCGCACAGCAGCCAGTGAGTTGGCAACTGCATTTTCTGTATCATTATGCGCATGGATGCCCAGTTTTTCACCTGGTATATATTTTGTTACTTCTTGAACAATTGTCTCTACTTCATTTGGCAGAGTTCCACCATTAGTATCACACAATACTATCCACCTAGCTCCATTATTTAAAGCCTCAGTTAAACAATCTAATGCAAATTTAGGATCTGATTTATATCCATCAAAAAAATGCTCAGCATCATACATTGCCTCTAAACCTTTTTTATTGATATGAGCGATACTTTCACCAATCATTTTTAGATTATCAGATTTTGAAATACCTAAAGCCTTTTCGACCTGATATGAAGATGATTTCCCAACAATGCAAATATGTTTTACATTTGTATTAATTAAAGTATTTAGACCTGGATCGTTTAAAACACTTGTATTAGGTCTTCTAGTCATTCCAAAAGCAACCAAACTAGAATTATTAAAATTTATTCTAGAATTAAAAAAACTATCATCAGTTGGATTTGACCCTGGCCAACCACCCTCAATATAATCTAAACCTAATTCATCGAGAGCATTAGAGAATTTGATTTTATCATCTACAGTAAAATCAACACCGGTAGTTTGTTGACCATCTCTTAATGTAGTGTCAAAAAAATAAATTTTATTTTCTAGTTTTTCTTCCATGTTGTGCCATTTATGGTGTCTTCTAAAACAATCCCTTGTTTCAATAACTCATCTCTAATTTTATCTGCTAGTTCAAAGTCTTTATTTTTTTTAGCATCTTGTCGGCGGGATATCATATTTTCAATAAATTCTTTATCAAGGTTTAAATCTGTTTTATTAAAACTAGGATTTAATCCTAGTAAGCTTAAACCATTATTAAAATGAGCTAATAAATCATCATTATTCTTGTCTTTTTTAATGTTAGCTATTATTTGCTGTAATCTCATCAGTGCTTTTGGGGTATTTAGGTCGTCTAAAAGTGCATTAACAAATTCTGAGTCTAATTCTTTGCTATCAACCTCTTTAATATGTTCTCTCCACTTGTTAATGATGTTTTCACTATAACTTATAAGATTGTTTGAAAAATCAAGTGGTTGACGATAATGAGTAGTCAGTAGTGAATATTTGAGAACAGCAGGATCGTGTTTAGATAATAAATCATTAACAATTGAGGTATTTCCTGAAGATTTTGACATTTTTTCACCCTTAAAATTTATAAATCCATTATGGAGCCAAAAGTTCGACATTTTTTTATCATGACAACATGTTGACTGAGCAATTTCATTCTCATGATGTGGAAAAATAAGATCAATACCGCCCGCATGGATATCAATGGTTTCTCCAAGTAATTCTGAAATCATAGCTGAACACTCTATGTGCCATCCAGGTCTGCCATTACCCCATGGGCTATCCCAATGAGGTTCATTTGTTTTTGATGGTTTCCAAAGGACAAAATCTTCAGGATTTTTTTTGTAATCGGCAACTTCTACTCTTGCACCAGATATTATGTCTTTTAATGAGAACTTAGAGAGAGAACCATAACCCTTAAATTTCTTTGCTTCAAATAAAACATGTCCTTCAGATACATAGGCATATTTTTTTTCAATAAGAGATGTGATCATCTCAATCATTTTTGAAATATAATCTGTGGCTTTTGGTTCATGTGTTGGAGATAATATTGATAAAGAACTTAGATTTTGTTGATATATTTTTTGAGTAGAATGTACCAACTCATCAGTTGATATTTTAAGTTCATTGGCTTTATCTATAATTTTATCATCAATGTCTGTTATATTTCTGACGTAACGTACACTATCCTCTCCAAAAATTAGTCTTAGGACTCTAAATAAGATATCAAAAACTATAATTGGTCTGAAGTTTCCTATATGAGGATTACTGTAAAGGGTGGGTCCACAAGCATACATCTTAACTGCAGATGAGTTAATAGGTATAAGTTTTTCTTTTTTTTTGGTTAAAGTGTTAAAAAGATTAATATTCATTTAAAATTTTTTTTAAACCTTCATGGCCAAAATAATTATATAGGTCTTTAACAGATGGGCCATTTTGATTACCTGTAAGTATATAACGTGTATTAGTAAATATTTCTTTTTTTGATAGTGATTTATCAACGCTCATTAAGTAATTGACATATTCATCAAAACTAAAATTTGAAATACCATTCAAATTTTTAATCAAAAGTTTGATAAAGTCACCTGAGGGTTGAATTTTAATTTCTCTTCTATTAATAATATTCCATAAATTTCTTATATCTTCATATTTTTCAACATTTTCTTTAATAAGTTCCCACTCAGTTTCAGTTAAAGCTAACTCTTCTAGCTCAGGGAATTCATTATTTAAACCTTTTAAATTCATTGACCTTAATGAATTTTTTTGAAAAAAGTCAATTTTATGAATATCAATTTTTGGTAGGTTTTTAGAAATATCCTCTAAATTAAAATCTCTAAAATTATTCTCTAATATGGTTTCAAAATCATAATCTGAGTTTAAACCAAGTGAATACAAATAAGATAGAATACTGTTAACTGTATATCCACTGTTTCTAAATTGCTTAAGTGAAATTGAGTCCAGATTTCTCTTACTTAGTTTTGTTCCATCCTCATTAAGCATTAATGGATTGTGACCTAATGAAGGTAAATCAGAATTTAAACATTTAAATAATTCTAAATGAATTGCTGAATTAGTTAAGTGGTCTTCGCCTCTAATAATGTGAGAAATTTTCATATCTATATCATCGACGACACTTGGAAAATGGTAGAGGTAGCTACCATCAGCCCTTCTTAAAACAGGATCTGATTGAGAAGCTAGATCTACTTCGGTCTCTCCTTTTACTAAATCATTCCATTTAATTTTAGTCTGTGAAAGCTTAAATCTCCAATAAGGCTGATTACCATTAATTATTTTTTTTTCAATTTCTTCTTTAGATAAATTTAATGAGGATCTATCATAGATTGGAGGTTTTCCTGCTTTTAACTGCAACTTTTTTTTTATATCTAAATCCTCACTTGACTCAAAACATGGGTAAACAAATTTTAAAGAAATTAATTGATCGAAAAGTTCATTATATCTCTCAATTCTTTTACTTTGATAAAAAGTTTCATCATATTTTATTTTTAACCAATCAAGATCAGATGCTATGGACTTTACATATTCATCTTTGCTTCTCTCTTGGTCAGTGTCGTCATATCTAAGAATAAATTTACCATTATTTTTTTTCGAATATGCCCAATTTAAAAAGCAAGATCTTATATTTCCTAAGTGCAGGTGACCAGTTGGGCTCGGGGCAAAACGTGTAATTATCATTTAACTTTTTTTAAGAGGTATTCTCTTGAAACTTTTACTCTAGAAGAATTACCATATTTTATAATATCAGCAGTTGCATATGTTTCTGACCACTTTTCTGGTAGATAACTTCCAGTTCCTATGACATCTATTGGAGCTTTGGCTAAAGACATTGCCTTGCATTTCTCATTTGTAAATCCGCTAGATGCAATAATTTTTACTTTTTTAAAACCAAAATTATCAAGTTGTGCTCTCAAATACCACAAAGATGCAGCAGAGACTCCAGGCCCAACTAAGTGTTTTAACTCTTTGTCAGATCTGTATTCTTTGATTGAACCGGGTGCGTGTTTTTCTAAGACCTCATATGATTTTGAGGTATCAAGATTCTCAATAAATCTTCCATTTGGGGTATCAAGTCTTATCATTACTTTTCCAGCTTTAGACAACTTATCGAAGTGGCTACAAACTTGAATAGAGTCAGTAATTTCCTTACCGAAATAATCAGGCAATACAACTAAATCATCTTTTGGAAATGTTTCATGAAACATTTTTACTGCCTCAAGAGTAGATCCTGCATATCCTATTAATGCATGTGGCATCGTTCCTAATGCTTTATTAGATTGAAAATAATGTGATGTTGCATCTATCGATGTTCCAATAAAGCCTTTAGCTTTTTTTCTTTTTGCTGATTTTGATCCTACTGATGCCGCATATGACATTAATTCAGACATCTCTGTACCTGCACAATGTCTTGCATCCATAGCTATAAAGAACGTTTTAGGCAAGTCTAAACACATTTGATATGCATTAGCTGCTGCTATACAAGCTGGACCAATTTTTTGTAAGAGTAAAGTTTCCAAATCGACTATATGTTTAAAAGATCCCCTAATATAAAGAATTGGTTCTCCAGCACCAAAATGGTCACCCTCTTTGAATGGGCTAGAAGTTGATACTTTAATACCTCTGTCTTTTGAAATTTGTTTTATCCAATTTATTGCTAGTTTTAATGCTATAACACCTGGTCTACGAATAAAAACAGCATAAGTAACTTTTATGTCTCCATACTTTTGGATAATTTTTTTTGTTTTTAAAAAATAATTATCAGTAAAATTATTAATTAAATTTGAATTTGTTTTTTTATTCATTATGAATAAGAAAACTAATTCATTTCGCCATTAGATAATAAATCAGCCAGAAGAAAAGATAGCTCTAATGATTGATTAACATTTAGTCTTGGGTCACAAAACGTATGATACCTATCACCTAAATTTTCATCTTTAATATCATCAGGCCCACCGACACATTCAGTTACATCTACACCTGTTAATTCAAGGTGAACGCCTCCTGCGACTGAACCCTCTGATTTATGAATTTCAAAAAAAGACTGAATTTCTTTAAAAATATTCTCAGTAGCTCTCGTTTTATAGCCAGATTTACTTGTAGATGTATTTCCATGCATAGGATCACATATCCATGTAAGATTAAGACCGAGTTTATTAATTTCTTTCAATAAATCAGGGTATTTTGAATTAATTTTATCTGCTCCCATTCTAACAATAAGTGTAAGTCTTCCACCTTCATTTTCAGGATTCAGTATCTCAATATTTTTTTTTAAATCATCAATGGTTGTAGATGGTCCTACTTTAAGACCTAAAGGGTTTTTTATACCACTTAAATAGTGTATGTGAGCACCATTAGGATCTCTAGTTCTATCACCAACCCACAAAAAATGAGAATTTACATTGTACCACTCACCTGTAGTGCTATCTATTCTGGTAAAAGCTTGTTCATAAGGTAAAAGAAGTGCTTCATGGCTTGTGTAAAAATCTGTCTCTCTTAGTTCTCTTGTATTTTTTTCATTTACACCACAAGCATTCATAAATTTTATACTTTCTGCAATTTTTTCAGATAATTCTTTAAATTTTTTTGTTGTATCAAAGTTATCTGCAAAATCTAAATTCCATTTATTTAATTGTGTTAAACTAGCAAAACCTCCTTGAGCAAAAGCTCTTAATAAATTTAAAGTTGAAGCTGAATGGTTATAAGCTCTGATCATTCTTTTAGGGTCTGGTTCTCTAGAGGACTCGTTAAACTCAAATGAATTGATGATATCTCCTCTATAACTAGGTAGCTTTTGACCGTTTTTTTCTTCAAAGTCTGAGCTTCTTGGTTTAGCAAATTGTCCGCCCATTCTCCCTAGTTTAACGACTGGTTTATTAGTGGCAAAAGTCAAAACAACAGACATTTGCAATAGTAATTTAAAATTATCTCGAATTGTATTGGGATTTAATTCCTGAAAGCTCTCAGCACAGTCACCCCCTTGTAAATAAAAGGACTCTCCTTTTTGAACTTGATAAATTTGTGATTTTAGAGACCTAGTCTCACCAGCAAATATTAAAGGAGGCATAGAGGATAATTCTTCAATTACAGAGTCTAACTTACCTTGATCAGCGTAAGCAGGCATTTGCTTTGCTTCAAAGTTCTTCCAACTATCTTTAGTCCATTTCATGAGGCAAGGATTATATTGTTAAATGTATTAAATAAAAGAAATTATTGGGTTTTAGATTTAAAAGGCCAAATTTTGGGTAGCTTTAATTTAGGTAATGATGGCTCATAACCTGTAGCGTAAAAATTATCTATGCTGGATTGTTTATTATCTGAATACTTTGAATCAATATCTTCATGATTGATAATTCCGATATTATCAACGATATCTACTGTGGTGATTAGGCCATGATTGTCTGTAATGTAATAGCATTTATCTAAATTTAAATAATCATATGAGCTTTTACTGATTTGATAAGAATTTTTATTAGAACCATCAGATAGAAAAATAAAATTTTTTATGTTTTTTATTCTATATTTGTTTGAAAGAATGTATGTATCGTCATCCTTGAGTATCTCATGAATATACTTTTTATTACTTAGTTTTAAATTAGGGAAAAAAGTTCCTTTTGATAAGTAACTTGGATATTGATTGTCATCAATAATATTAGAGAAGAAATTATTTTGTTTGTTAAAATTATTATTAATTTCTAATACTTGATTAGAAAATATGTAAGATTTATTAAACCTAAGTAAAAATTTAAATATGAATAAAGATATAAACTTAGGGAAAAAATTATAAAAATTAAAAAAAAGAATGTTAATATAGTAATTGTTATTATTGCTAGAATTATACGTATTCTTAGTGTCTAAAGTATTTAAGCTTAACAGATTAACTATTTCAAAACATATTCCCAAATAAGATTTATTTTTGATTGTAATCTCTTTGGTATAATTATTTTTAGAGTAATAAATAGATAAACTAGTTGGGACTTTGATTTTAATAAGATCACTCTCTTGAATTTTTTTATTAGCAATTTTCTTAATATATTTTTTTAAAAGGGATATATTCTCAGAAAAAAAGTGTATTGTGCTGCTATTTGGAAAAACAATATTTATTTTTTTAAATTTTAAATTAGTAAAAATTGATGAGCAGTATTTGTGTTGAATCTCATTAATTTCAAATCTATAAATAGTTTTATAATCTGTTGTTTCGATTTTAATATCTGGATTATTATCTTTAATAGTGTAGCCATTATCATTAATTAAATAAGATATTTGTTCTCCTGTAATAGGTTCTCTTGTAAATAACTTAGATTTATTGATTATTCCATATGTGTCTAAAGGCACTGAATTAAATGTATTTGATTTCAATTTATCCTCAGGAAAAAAAATAGTTTGTTTAAAATTAGCTTTTTCAATATTTGAAGAAAGCTGTGGTTTGATACTAAACCGAGCGTCAATCACACTAGCTAAAATCTCATTATCAACTTCGATATTCATATTAAATAGTATTCAATTTATTCAACGGTAACTGATTTAGCGAGATTCCTTGGTTGATCAATATCAGTACCTTCATTAAGAGCAAAATAATATGAAATGAGTTGAAGAGGAATAGTATAAATGAGAGGTGTGTCAATAAAGTTTTCTTTGGGTAGGCTTACATTATGTGTGTTTAATGATTTTCTGTGAATTTTAACACTCGATAAAATTATAACCTTACCATTTCTAGCAGCGATTTCCTCAGCATTAGAAATAGATTTCTCATATAGTTCGTTGTTTGGCGATAAGCAAATTGTTAAAGATTTTTTATCGATCAATGCAATTGGGCCATGTTTCATCTCTCCTCCAGGAAAGCCTTCGCTATGCATGTAAGATATCTCTTTTAATTTCAAGGACCCCTCTAATGCTATTGGGTATACAATATTCCTTCCAATAAAATAACAAGTATCAGATTGGCTTAATTTTTTTGCAATTTTTTTCGCCTCTGGTGTAAAATCTTTTATTAATTTTTTCAGCTTTATTGGTAATGACTTTAGAATTGCTAAATTCTTATTATAATCTTTTTTCGATATGGAATTTGTCATTTTACCAATTTCAATAGAAAGATTGGCTAAGCTCAATATTTGACAAGTAAAAGCTTTAGTTGAGGCTACACCAACTTCTTTATCAGCATAAGTAGGTATAGTTACATCAGCCTCCCTTACCATACTACTCTGTAAAGAATTAGTTATAACTATAGAGGAATGTTTGTTTTTTTTGATATATTTTAAAGCCATCAAGGTATCCATGGTTTCACCAGATTGTGAAATAAAAATAAATAAAATTTTTTCGTCTTTATTTATTTTTTTATATCTAAGCTCGGAAGCTAATTCTGACGAAGTATCTATATTTGTATATTTATTAAAGTAATACTCACCAACTAAACAGGCATGGTAAGCAGTACCACATCCAACAAATATTATTTTTTTGTTTAAAATTAAATTTTTAAATTTGCTTTCAAAATCATTAAAAAATTCTTGTACATAATTTTTTTGAGTATTTTTTATAACTTCAGGCTGCTCATGAATCTCTTTCAACATATAATGTTGATATTTTCCTTTATCATATGGGTTTTGTTTAATTTCATTTTTTTCAAAGAGTATTTTAGCTTTATTTAAACTAGATATTTTAGACTGCTGAATTTTAATAATATCACCATCTTTAAGATGATAAATCTTATCACTATAATCAGATAAAATAGATGAATCTGAGCATATGTAAGAGGAGTTTCTATTATGTGATAAGGCGATTGGACTGCCATTTTTTAATAAGTAAAAACAATTATTTTTTTTTATAAATATAACAAAGGCGTAGTTTCCTTTAATTACACTTTTAAATACTCTAATAGCTTCATCTGAATTTTTATATTTATTGACTAAATAGGTGAGAAAGTAAAAACTGATTTCAGTATCTGATTGAATATTTTTAGGAATTTCTACAAATCGATTTTGAATTTTTCTATAGTTTTCAATTATACCATTACAAACTAAAGTAAGATCATCATTTGCAAATGGATGAGCATTATTTTTGCTAACAACTCCATGTGTTGCCCATCTTGTATGACCTATCACACCATAAAAATTTTTATCTGATACATTTTGAGCTTTATTTTTTAGTTCTGATATTTTGCCGACACTTTTAATGGTTTTTATTCGTTCTTTTGAAAACAAGGAAATGCCAGCAGAGTCATACCCTCTATATTCCAGCTTTTTTAAAATATCTATAGAGTTATTCTTTAAATAAGACGAATTTAAGATACCAACTATACCGCACATTATTTTTTATTATTAATTTTATTTTTCTGTTTTGATCTGGCTATTGAAAAATGATTATTTGGTATTGATTTAGTAATTACAGATCCTGCAGCTATGTATGCTTTATTGCCTATATTAACAGGTGCAATAATAGAAGAATTTGAGCCAATAAAGGTATTATTACCTATTTTGCATTTCAGCTTATTTTTTCCATCATAATTACAAGTAATAGTTCCAGCCCCAATATTACTATTTGCTCCTATAGATGAGTCTCCGATATAACTTAAATGATTTACTTTTACTCCTTTTGATAATTTTGATTTTTTAATCTCAACAAAATTACCAATTCTTACCTCATCTGCCATAATAACCTCAGGTCTTATTCTTGCATAAGGGCCGATGGAGCAGTTATTACCTATTGTGGAGTTTTCAATATAAGAAAAGGACTTAATAATAGAATTACTTTTGATGTTTACATTTTTTTTTATAACAACATGTGGCTCAATTACTACTCCCGGTGCGATACTAACATTACTCTCTATATAAACCGTATCAGGTTGAATAATTCTAACACCACTATCTATTAATTTTTTCTTTATAAAATCTTGAGATAATCTTTCTAATTTATTAAGTTCATTTAAGGTGTTAGCACCTGATATCACTGTTGCTTTATTTAAAAAAGTAGTCATTTTAAGTTTTTTATTTAAACAGACATTTACTAAATCAGTAATGTAAAATTCATTCTTATTTTCATTTTTTTTTATTAATTTTAAATTTAATGCGGCTTTTTTTGAAATTAAAAATATGCCAGTATTTATCTCATTGATTAATTTCTCTTCGTTTGAACATTCATTTTCTTCAATAATACTAATTAATAAATTATTTTTTTTAATTATTCTTCCATATCCTTTTGGGTTTTTTACATTTTGTGTAAGAACTGATAAGTCATCATCATTCTTTACACCTTTTGAAACAAAATCAGAGAGTATTTTATAATCGAAAATAGGTGTATCTGCTAAGGTCAATAAAAAATAATCAAATTTATTATTGTATTTATAAAATTGTTTAAAAGCTCCACCAGTACCGTCTATTGGATTTTGAATAAATACCTTTTCATGAATGAAATATTTTTTATTAGCTTTACTTGAAATAATAAAAGTTTTTTTTACTTGTTTAATTTTATTTAGTGCATCTAAATTATACTGTATTAACTCTTTACCAGATATTTCATGAAGAAATTTTGGTTTAGATGATTTAAATCTTTTGCTCTTTCCAGCAGAAAGAATAATGGCGCATATATTCATAAAGTTGTAAAATAATATTAATTAATCTTAACTTAATACTAAAAATATATCTAATTATGTAAATTATGCCCATTATCGTTAAATCAAATTTATCAAAGCAACTTTCACGTTTCTTAAAGTCTAAACTATTAAAAGATGAATTAGTAGTTTTGCCAACAGAAACTGTTTATGGGCTAGCTGGTTTAGGAACCAATATTAAAGCAGCAAAAAAAATTTTCTTATTAAAAAAAAGACCATTGAAAAAAAAACTAATATTTCATTGTTCAAGTTTAAAAATGGTAGATAAATTTTTTAATTTAGATAATGAAAATTTAATTTTAGCTAAAGAATTTTGGCCTGGGCCTCTTACTCTTGTTTTACAAAGGAAGTCTCTCGAAATACCCAAATCTCTTACATTAAATAATGAGTGTGCTGTAAGAGTTCCAAATAATAAATTTACATTAAATTTAATTAATAAAGTAGGAAAGCCCCTTGTAATGCCTTCAGCAAACAAGTTTAAACAACTAAGCCCAATCAACAGTGAAATGGTGTTTCAGCAATTTATTGAGACAAATTTATTAATTGTAGATGATGGAAAATGTAAAGTTGGTATCGAGTCTACTTTAATTAAAATATCTGATAACAAATTGAATATAATAAGACCAGGGATGATATCATTAGAAAATGTAAAAAAAATACTACCCTATATGTTTATTAGTAAATATAACAAAAATTTAAGTTTTCCTGGAACTTCAAAAAAACATTATTCTCCGAAGAAGAAAATATTTTTAAATGTCAAAAATGCTAAAAAAAAATCTGCATATATAAACTTTGGAGCAAATAAGAAAGATCAATTCAAAAATTTAAGTAAGAGTAGAAATTTAATTGAAGCTGCCAAAAATCTTTATCATTTTATTTTTTTAGCAGATAACGACAACCAATATAAAAATATAAGTATAGCACCTATTCCTTATAAGAAAATAGGAATCGCGATAAATGATAGATTACGAAGAGCGTCTAAATGAAGTTTCCAATAAAAACTATAAGAAAAAGTGCCCAAATAACTGCTTTCCCTAAAAATTCTTTGGAGGTATCTAAACTAGTTAAATTTTCTAACAAATATAAATTTCATATTTTACCTATTGGTGGAGAGACTAATAGAGTTGATGGCACAAAACCTCAATTTGAAAAAACTATCCTAATAGATTTTAAAAAAATGAATCGTATTGAAGAAGTTGATACTGATAATTTTATAATAACAGCTCAAAGCGGAACATTGTTAAAAACTATTCAAAAAGCAGCAAATAATAAAAAACTTTTATTTCCAGTTAATATTGCGCCAAGTGACAAATGTACAATTGGGGGTAATATATCTACAAATGTTGGGGGTTTACAAACCTTGAGATATGGTAACATAGAGGATCATATAAATGGCCTTGAAGTAGTGCTTAGTGATGGAACTATTTTAAATTTTTTAAATAAACTCAAAAAAGATAATTTTGGCCCAAAACTGTGGAAGTTATTTTGTGGTTCTGAGGGTGTTTTTGGAATAATTACAAGAGCAAGCTTAAAGTTAATCCCAAAAAAAAAATACAATTCTACATATTTAATACAAACAAATAGTTTAAATAAGTCAATTCAATTACTAAAATTTTTAAGAAACAAGTACTTCGATAATTTAACAAGTTTTGAAATAATATTTCCAATACCTAGCTCTTATTTATTTAATGAAAGTACACATCACTTCAATTTAATCATAGAGATACAATCTAATATTATTGGTAATTACAAAAAAGACTTAAAAAAATACTTTAATTTAAATGAATTTAAAATTGATAAAATAGAACATGATAAATCGAAATCATGGATATGGAGCAAAAGAGAAGAGTTAGTATATAATCAGATAAAATATAATTTTACTGAAAAATTTGATATTTCTTTACCTATTGATAAGTGGTCTGTCTTTATTAAGAAAGTAAATACATTTGTAAAGGATAATAAAATCTTTACTCCTTATTTTTTTGGGCATTTGGGAGATGGTAATTTGCATTGCAATTTTAAAGTAAATCCTAATTCAAAAAAGAATTGTTCTTACCTATCTAAATTTATTTATGATTTGACTATTCAAAGCGAAGGTAGTGTTGCAGCAGAACACGGTCTTGGTTTGAAAAAAAATTATCTTTTAAAAAAATATAAACCTAGTGAAAATTACCTTTTTATTAAAAAATTAAAAAAACACTTAGATCCTAACTCTAGATTAGGCAAAAATAAGTTATTTCAGGCTTAATTGATCTTTTAATTTAAAATAACTCATTGCTAAAACTAATAATGGCTTATCAATTACGCCAAAACCAGGAAAATTTTTATGTCTAAACTTCTCAAATAATCTCAAATTATTGTTCTGATTAGTTATTGTTTCAGCAAGCATTTTTCCGACCATAGTTGTTATTGCTAAACCATGTCCTGAATATCCTTGTGCAAAAAAAATATTATTATCAATACTGCCTATATGAGGGAATCTGTTTACAGTTATGGCAACGTGCCCACTCCAAGTACACCAAGCTTTGAACTTTTCTAAGCCAGGAAGTATCTTTTTTATACTTTTTTTTAAAGATAATTCCAAATTTATCGGATCTATATTAGAGTAACTTACACCTCCACCAAAAATTAAATTATTATTAGAGTCCAGTCTAAAATAATTTAATACAAATAACATATCTCCCACTGTGATAGGTTTTCGAAAATATTTACTCAATTCTGTATTTGGAATTTCAGTAAATGCAGATACATAAGTTTTAACAGGCATTATTTTTTTTCTTAGACTTTTATTCAAATTATCAATATGTGCATTACAGCAGATAATTAATTTATCAGATTTAACAGTTAAATTTTTTTCAGTTGTTATTGTTACTTTTTTTTGAGATTCATATGATATCACTCCTGTATCTTCAAATATTTTACAATTTTGATTTTTTAATAATTCTCTTGCTAATCCTAGACAATAATTAAGTGGATGAATTTGACCACACTCTGAGTCATACATTGCAGATTTGTAATAAGGGCTATCAAAATACTGTTCCATTCTATTTTTTGGTAGATACGTCACTGATTCATAATCAAACTTTGTTTGAAGCCTGTCTACGTATTTTTTTAACTCATCATCATGGGATTTACTTACTGCGGCTAAAACATAACCCTCGATTAAGTCACATTGTATATTTAAGTCTTTGATATTTTTTTTTACTTCTCTAACAGCGTCTAAAGTGAATTGCCATAATATCTTAATTTCCTCTTGAGTGTGTTTTTGGCTAGAGTAATTCTCTGAGGAAAAACCATGTAATAATTGCCCACCATTTCTTCCAGATGCGCCCCAACCTACTTTATTTTTCTCCAATATGACTATGTTTAAATCTGGATTTAATTTAGATAAATATAATGCTGATGAAATACCTGATAAACCTGCACCAATTATACAAACATCACATTGTAAGCTCTCATTTAATTTGTTAGTATTAAGGCTGAATGCTTTTGTTCTTACGTAATAATTATCTGAGTAATCCATCAGATACATAAATATCAAATTTTAAAGGTTAGTTATAGCTATGAATGATTATGTCGATTGGTTAAAGAAAAATAAAATAACAGAGGTAGAATGTATGATTCCTGATAATTCAGGTATACCAAGGGGAAAAATACTACCAACAAAAAAATTTTTAAACTCTATTGAGTCAGGTGGATTAAGATTACCTTTAGCACTATTCAAATTAGCAGTATCTAGAGATGTGACTTATTCAATAGATGATCAGATTTTAAATCCTACAGATGGTGATTTTATATTAAAGCCCGATTTTAATACTCTCAGAACTGTTCCATGGTATGAAGAACCAACCGCGCAGGTTATTTGTGATGCTGTTGATAACAATGATAATGTTATAGAGGTCCACTCTAGAGGTATTTTAAAAAAAGTAATTGGTCTTTATGAAAAAATAGGTCTTGAACCAGTAGTTGCTCCAGAAATTGAATTCTATTTAGTTAAGAAAAACAATGATCCAGATAATCCTTTAGAGACACCAAGTGGGCAATCTGGAAGAATTGAAAAAGGAAATCAGTCTTACGGTATTGACGCTGTTAATGAATTTGATCATATTTTTGAGGATCTATATGACTACTGTGAAACTCAAGAATTAGAAGTTGAGAACATTAATCATGAGGATGGGCCAGCACAAATGGAAATTAACTTCAAGCATGGTAACCCTCTTGACTTGGCTGATCAGGTTTTTTTATTTAAAAGAACTCTTAGACATACTGCATTGAAGCATAATTTGTATGCAACTTTTATGGCTAAACCGATGGAAGATACTCCAGGAAACTCGATGCATATACATCAATCAATTTTAAAAAAAGGTAAACCAATATTTGTGGACAAAAATCTTAAAATTACAAAACATTTTGATAACTATTTGGGTGGATTACAAAAATATTCAAAAGCTTTTTTACCCCTTTTTGCACCAAATGTTAATTCCTTTAAAAGGCTTAGAGGTTTTTGGGAGGAAGGTACACCTTTTAACCTAAACTGGGGTTTTGAAAACCGTACCTGTGGTTTTAGAGTCCCAAATTTTAACTCTGCTAACCAAGCGAGAATTGAAAATAGACTTTGTGGATCAGACGTAAATCCATACTTAGCTATAGCTGCAACTTTATCTGCGGGATATTTAGGTTTGAAGAAAAAATTAAAAGCAACCCCAGAGACCAAAAAAGCTGCTTATAACGTGAATGTTTCTTTGACAGAAAGCATCTATCAATCAATAGATACTTTTTCTAGATCTAAGGAGGCAAAAGAGATATTTGGTGAAACATTTATAGAATTATTTTGTTCAATCAAAGACTTAGAGGTAAATGCTTATAATAAAATTATTACAGCATGGGAAAGAGAATATTTACTTCTTAATGTTTGATCTATTAATTAAGTAAATACTAATTGCTGCTAATATAACAATTAGCATTATTATTGCGGAAAGAGCATTAACTTCTGGACTCAATCCCAATCTAACTTTAGAAAAAACCACTATTGGCAAAGTGTTAGCTCCCGGACCGGTAGTAAAACTAGCAACCACAAGATCGTCCAAAGAGAGTGTAAATGCAAGTAACCATCCTGATAATATTGCAGGTAATATTACAGGTGCAGTTATTTTCCAAAAAATCATATTTGGAATTGTCCCAAGATCTTGAGCGGCCTCTTCTATATTTTTATCGTAACTACTCAACCTTGATTGGATAATGACTGCAACAAAAGCTACAGAGAAAGTTATATGCGATATTAAGACTGTTAATTGTCCTTTTGAGGAAGGAAAGCCAATAATATGGTTAGATGATATAAAGAATAACAACAAAGAAAGCCCTAAAATTATCTCAGGCATAACCAAAGGAGAAGAACTCAAGAAAATAAAGAAAGGCCTGGCTGGAATTTTTGATATTCTTGTTAATGAAAAACCAATCATTACACCCATGACTGTTGCAAATGTTGCTGAAAGAGAAGCAATTTTTAGACTAGTATAAAAAGCCTCTAAAATTTGTTCATTATGAAATAATTCCTTATACCATCTAAAAGAGAAACCCTTCCAAACCATAACTCTTTTATTATCATTAAAAGAATAAGCTATAAGAGTTAAAATAGGAAAATATAAAAATGAAAATCCAATTGTTAAGGTAAAAATTTTAAAAAATAATTTATTCATTTTTAAAATTATATTTTGCGTACATTAATTGAAAAATAATTATTGGAAATACAAGAATTACAATACCAGACATAGCAAGTGCGCTAGCAATAGGCCAATCTCTATTTACAAAAAATTCATCCCAAATTATTTTCCCAAAATAAAGCTTATCACTGCCACCTAACATTTCTGGAATTATATATTCTCC
Source organism: uncultured Alphaproteobacteria bacterium (assembly GCA_902588615.1). GTDB lineage: Bacteria > Pseudomonadota > Alphaproteobacteria > HIMB59 > HIMB59 > HIMB59. Next base: position 129,144 of record CACIPV010000001.1, read on the forward strand.
AACAACTGGTATAAAAACCAACATACTCCCCGCAACGATTCCTGGTAAAGATAGAGGTAAGATAACTTTTACAAACGTGTTTATAGGCTTTGCACCTAAATCATTAGATGCATCAATCAAATTTAAATCAAATTTAACCAAATATCCATAAAGCGGTAAAATCATAAATGGAAGGTAAGTATAAACAACTCCTAAAATTACGGCATAATGATTATGTAACATAGATATTGGTTCAGAAATTAGCCCAATATGTATAAGAATTGAATTTATAATACCAGAGCCTTGTAGTAAGACTTTCCATGCATATACCCTTAGAAGAAAAGAACTCCAAAAAGGTATGATAAGCATAATCAATAGTATGTTTCTTATACTTGGTTTGGATTTTGCAACGTAAAAAGCTATGGGATAACCAATTAGTAAACATAATAAAGTGGATGTAAAAGCTAATGAAAGTGAATTGAGGTATGATCTGATATAGAAAGGATCTGAAAAGATAAATAAATAATTTCCAAGAGTTGAATTAATCTCCAATCCATTTTCAGATAAAGAGAAAAGATCACGATAAGGTGGCATACCCCATTCAGACACAGATATAGATATTTTGAAAATTAAAGCTAATGGAACAAAAAAGAATAAAACTAGCCATAAATATGGAGTAAATACAAACCACACATTTTGTTTTTTAAAATTTTTAATCATTAAAGAAATATATTGATGTTTCGTTAAAACTTATCTTAACTTTGTCATCCCATCTTATTTGAAGGTTATCTGAAACTAAACTATTTTGCATAAAAGAATAAAATTCAAATCCATTAACCTCAATTAAATACTTAGTATAGCTTCCTAAATAAGCTACTTCTTTAACTACACCAATATTTAAATTATCAGATAGATTTTCTAGTTTTTTAACAGAAATTTTTTCAGGCCTAATTAAACATTTAACATAGTTTTCTTTATTGTTAATATTTTTAACTTCATAATTTAATTCTTTAATGATGATTTGATTATTTTTATTAAGAACATTAAAGATATTAGCTGTGCCTATAAAATTAGCTATATATTTGTCCTTCGGTTTTTCATATATTTCAACAGGATTACCGACTTGGAGAATTTCTCCATTTTTCATAATTGCCATTCTATCAGATAATGACATTGCTTCCTCTTGATCATGAGTAACAATAATAAAAGTGATACCTAACTTATATTGCAGATTAACTAACTCAAACTGTGTTTGTACTCTTAGCTGTTTATCTAATGCAGCAAGTGGTTCATCTAATAAAAGTAATTTTGGTTTTTTGACTAAACATCTTGCTAACGCTACACGCTGTTGTTGACCACCAGATATCTCATTAATTTTTCTTTTCTCTAAACCATTCAGCTCCAGTAAATTTAAAATTTCATTAACACGATGATTGATTTCTTCTTTAGAAATTTTTTCTTCTTTGAGTCCAAACTGGATATTATTAGTGACATTTAAATGCGGAAATAGTGCATAATTTTGGAACATAATATTTAAAGGTCTTACATATGGTGGAAGTTTCGTGATATCCTTTCCCTCGAGTAATATTCTTCCTTCATCAGGCTTCTCGAAACCTGCTATAATTCTCAAAAGTGTTGACTTACCACATCCTGAAGATCCTAGGAGACTGAATATTTCAGATTTTGCTATTTTTAGATTAACTTTGTCTAAAGCAACAACATTATCAAACCTTTTTGATACATCTATGATTTGTAAAAAAGGTTCAGACATAAAAAAGATTGTGAAAAGCGCAACTTAAGTAAAAGTTGCGCTTTTATTAAATTATTGAGAAGCTTTAAAACTATTAAAAACTCTCGAAGATATCCTAGACTTTTGAGGTGAGTCAGCTGTATCTGCAAAAAGTTTAGTTAATGTCTCTTCTGTTGGATAAATAGCTGGGTCTGAAAGAATATCAGGATCTATCAAACCTTCAGTTGTGTTGGCTACTAAATTAGGATTTGAGTACCACACATAGTTAGTAATCTCTGCAACAACTTCTGGTCTCAAAATATAATCTATAAATTTATGAGCATTTTCTACGTTTTTCGCGTCTGCTGGAATTCCCATCATATCAAACCAGATTACTGTTCCTTCATTTGGAATTGAATACCAGACCTCTTCGATTTCCTCGTATGCTGCTATAAATACATCACCTGACCAACCTATTGCTAGGCAAATCTCACCATTTGCTAAATCATCAATGTACTGAGAAGAGTCAAAATACTTTATGTAAGGTCTAATATTATTTAATAATTCTAGTGCCTCTTGATTAGCTTTAGTGTTTTCTGTATTTGGATCATGGCCAAGGTAATTTAATGCAATCTCAACAATTTCACTTGGTGCATCTAAGAAAGCCACACCACAATCTTCGTATTTAGAAATTTGATCTACATCAAATATTATGTCCCATGACTCAACATCTCCACCTCTTTCCTCGACGGCAGCAACATTGTAACCAATTCCAGTTGTGCCATACATGTAATTAACAGAGTATTCCCCACCTGGATCATGAGCATCAGTTTTTTCTAAAACACTTGGATCTAAATTTTTCAGGTTTGGAATCATACTTTTATCAAGTTTTTGAAAAACACCAGCTTTAATTTGGTTTTCCATAAAGGAGCCTGATGGAACAACTAAGTCATAACCACTTCCTCCAGCTAAAAGCTTAGCCTCTAGTACTTCGTTTGAGTCAAACACATCGTATGTTACATCAATACCAGTTTCTTCCTCAAAATTTGCAATTGTATCTTCAGCTATGTAATCGGACCAATTGTATATAAATAACTCTTCTTTAGCGCTCAAACTCATAGGAAGTATTAGCACTAAAAGAGCTGTTAAAAATTTGTTCATATTACCTCTCCTCTTAAATAAGTAGAATTTGAATAATATGATAATTTTTTTTAAAAATCACAAATTTTTTTATATAGATCTGGTCTACGATCTCTAAAATTTCCCCAAGATTGGCGGTATTTTGTTATTTCTGAAAAGTTGAAATTCTTAGATACAAAGCCCTCATTTTTTTTGTCCATTTCAATTTCAATATTACCCAAATGATTAGTGATAAAGGAACTTCCATAAAATGTAACAGATATTGAACCTTCATTTTCTGTACCAATTCTATTAGAGGCAATGACTGGGATTTGATTTGCAGCTGCATGACCTTTCATTACGTTTTGCCAGTGATCTTTTGAGTCTAATAAAGGGTCTTGAGGCTCAGAACCAATTGCTGTGGGATATAATAAAATATCTGCACCAGAAAGTGTCATAGATCTTGCACATTCAGGAAACCATTGATCCCAGCATATACCACAACCAAGATTTCCAAATTTTGTGTTAAATACTTTGAAGCCAGTATCTCCAGGTTTAAAGTAAAACTTTTCGTTATAACCAGGACCCTCAGGAATATGCGATTTTCTATATAAATCACTTAATTTACCATCAGCATTAATCACAACTAAGGAATTAAAAAAATTATTTTCTTTTTTTTCAAAAAAACTGATCGGCATAACCATATTATTTTTCTTACAAAAATTAGAAAAAATTTCAAATAATTTGTCATTAGGAAATTCAATTGCATAATTAAAAAACTTTGTATCTTGAGTTGAGCAAAAGTATTCAGTTTGAAATAACTCCTGTAGGAGGAAAATATTTACATTTTCCTTAGATGCTTGTTGAGCAATATCTATAGCCTTATTTATATTTAAATCTTTTTTTTCTTTTATTGATTTAAATTGCGAAGCAGCTACTTTAACTGACATTTTTTGGCACATTCATAGTAACACAATGGATATTACCTCCACCATAATTTATATGTGAAGTTTCAATCATCTCAATTTTTTTATCTTTAAAAATATCTTTAAAAATATCATAAACCATTTCATCTTCTTTAACATTAAATTTTGGGACAAAGATTTTATGCTTTGAAAAATAAAAATTTATATACGAGGCAATAAGCTTTTTATCATTAACAACTATTTTTGAAGGAAGGGGTATATCAATTAATTCTATATTACTGTCAGTGCTGGAGAGATTACTTAGGATTATGGATTTACTCTTAGTTAAGTTTTTTGAATTTAAATCATCTAAATCATAACTTTTTGCTATTAAATATTTTCTATTTCCAATAGGACATAAAATATTGTCTATGTGCCCATCAGTATCGTCATCTTTTAAACCTTCAGGGATCCAAATTATTGAATTTAAATCAAATAAACTAGTCAGTATTTGCTCTATTTTTGCTTTTTCAGGATTATTTCTATTTTGGTTAAGCAATACACTTTCAGTGGTAAACAAGTTTCCGCATTCATCGTAAGTAATAGCACCACCTTCTAAAGTAAGGTTATTTAAATATGAAGTAATAGAAAATTGATTTGAGATATATTCACCTACTTTATTATCATTAAAATAATTTGGGTATTTTCCATAACCATTAAAATTAAAGTTAATACATTTAAGTTCATTGTTCTGTTTGATAAAGATTGGGGCAATATCTCTCATCCAAGAGTCATCTAGTTCTAATTGAATAATATTTATTTTTTGATTATTAATATATTTTTTACACTCATTGTAATCCTCTTTATTACAATACATATAAACTGTTTCTTCATCCGAAATACAATTAGCTAAATGCGCCATTTCTAATTTGGCATCTTTAATTATTTCTTTGTAAAGATTTTTATTACATGGCCAAGCCATTAGACATTTGTCATGTGCTTCCCATTCTGGAATTAACTTCATAAGATTATAGTATATATTTTTTTTTAATTATGAATATTTGTATGCTCTCAGATAAGGCCAAAAAAGAAAAAAGATTGCCCTTGATACCAGATGATATTATTAAGCTAAAAAACATATCAACCAAATTCAACTTTTATATTGAAAAATTTACTGACAGAATAATTGACGAGAAAGAATATATTTCAGTTGGGTGTAAGTACTATACAAATCAAAAAATAGATTTATTCTTATCAATGCAAGGTTTGAAACAAAGTCAAATAAAGTCAAATCAAAATTACTTAGTCTTATTCGATGTTGTAGAGTATGTTGAGCAAAATAAAGCTTTGTTGAATAAAATTTTAAAAAATAATTGTTCTCTGTTATTTTATGATTTATTGAGTGGTAAACACTCAATCAAAATTTTAAAATCTGCTAATAAAGAGCATTTGCTTAAATCAACTATTTATATAAGTAAAAAATTAAAAGTAAAATTACCAGTATTTTGTAATTCCTTAAAAAGAGATAGTATTGAAAAATTTTATCTATCCAAAAAAGGATATATTAATTTTCGTTATTTAAATTTGCTTGAAAAATTAGTTTAATATTAAATAAATTCCCGTAGATACTAATAACAATGCAAAGAAATATTCAAAACTTCTTTTTAGTTTAGGGTTAGATACTAAATTTTTAATCAAACTTCCAAAAAGTGCCCATAAACTTATACATGGAAAGCTTACCAATGATGACATCAACCCAGTGAAAATAACAGCTATCCAAAGCTTTTCTTCTAGAGGCATAAAACCAGATGCGACTGTAATAGCAATCGTCCATGCCTTAGGGTTTATCCATTGAAAAAGAGCAGCTTCGAATATATTTAAAGGTCTACCTGTATCTTTCTTGTAATCCTTTAGAGACCCAATCATTTGATAAGCTAAATAAATGAGATAGAAAAAACAAAGCCATTTTAGTATCATTTGAAATTCTGGTTTATTGATCAAAATTAAACCTAAACCTGTACAAATTAATGAAACTTGAAGTGCATGACCCAAAGAAATACCGGTAATATGTGGTAAAGACCTTTTAAAACCAAATTTTAACCCTGAAATCGTTAACATAGCATTGTTGGGCCCAGGTGTAATAAACATTACAGTGTAATATGATACGATTGCTATAATTAAAGCTATATCTATCAATTAATTAATCTTTAATACTAAATTTATTATCTTTTAAGATAACGTGTATTGGAACACCAGTTGAGAGTTCAACAGAATTAATATTATTTGGTTCATAAATATTCATAACAATCAAAAGCGCTCTTAGAGAATTCCCATGTGCTGCTATTAAAATATTATCATTTTCATTACTTTGAATAGCAGGTTTAATTACTTCATCAAAATATTTTGTAACTCTTCTGACTACGTCCTCAAGACTTTCACCGTTAGGGGGTTGATCAGAATAACCTCTTCTCCACTTATGAACTTGTTCTTCTCCAAATTTTTCAGCAGTTTCCTTTTTGTTTAAACCCGTGAGATCACCATAATCTCTTTCATTTAAATTAATGTTTGAGATTATTTTTCCTTCATTATTTAAAAAATCCCACTGATCGAGGTTTTGAAGAATTATTTTAGCGGTTTCTTGAGCTCTTTTTAATTCGCTTGTAAATACAATATTGAATTTTATATCTAAATTTTTGAAGTTTTGCCCAGCTTTATTCGCCTCCTCAATGCCTTGTTCAGATAATTCAATATTTTTAAAACCGGTAAAAAGATTTAATTTATTCCACTCGCTTTGACCATGGCGAATTAATAAAATATTTTTCATTGAATTTGATATATATTATTAATTAGTCATGGTCAAATTTCGCATTGAAAAAGATAGCTTAGGTGACATTAAAGTTGAAAGCACAAAACTTTGGGGAGCACAAACTCAAAGATCAATAGAAAACTTTCAAATAGGTATTGGGAAATTTCATTTTCAAAATATTTTTATAGAGGCTCTTGCCTTACAAAAAAAATCATGTGCTTTTGCAAATGCAGAATTAAAATTATTACCGAAAAATCACACAAAAATTATTGGTAAAGTTTGTGATTTAATTATATCTGGAAAATTAAACGGTCACTTTCCTCTTGTTGTATGGCAAACAGGATCAGGGACTCAAATCAATATGAATCTTAATGAAGTCATTGCAAATAAAAGTAATCAGTTGTTAGGAAGAAGGCTCCCGACAAATACCCCACTTCATCCTAATGATCATATTAATAGGTCTCAATCATCAAATGATAGTATTCCTACTGCTATGCATATAGCTACTGTACTATCGATAAAAAAAAATTTACTTCCTGAGATAGCTTTTTTCAAAAAATCTTTAAAAAAGAAAATTTCTGAGTTTACAGGAATAATTAAGATTGGAAGAACCCACACTCAAGATGCAACACCAATAAAAATTTCAAATGAATTTTTAGCATTTTATGATCAAATTTCTTATGCAGAGAATGTTATTAAAAAAAGTTTAAATAAGCTTTATGAATTGGCTCAAGGAGGAACTGCAGTTGGTTCTGGAGTAAATGCGCCAAAAAGTTTTTCTAAAATATTTATTAAATACTTAAAAAAGGAAACAGGACTTCCGTTTAAATCTGCCCCAAATAAGTATGAGTCGCTTGCTTCCCATGATGTATTTATTGAAGTCATGTCAGGTATCGAAATTTTAACTAGTACTTTATTTAAAATGGCTAATGATATTAGGGTATTAGCCTCTGGGCCAAGAAGTGGAATTTCTGAGTTAATTCTTCCAGCCAATGAACCTGGCTCATCAATTATGCCAGGAAAAATAAATCCTACACAGTGTGAAGCACTATCAATGGTGTGCGCACATGTGATTGGTCTTAGAAATTCTATTGCCTTTGCTTGCACTCAAGGCCATTTCCAATTAAATGTATATAATCCACTAATCATACATAATACTCTTGATGCTATAAGTTTAATAAGTGAGGCAATGGCTTCATTTAATAAAAACTGTTTAAAAGGATTGAAAGTTAACAAAAAAAGAGTAAGTGAACTTTTAAATCGCTCTTTAATGCTTGTTACACCATTAACTAAAGTAATTGGTTACGATCTAGCCTCTAAAGTGGCACTAAATGCTTATAATAAAAACATTTCATTAAAAGAGTCCTGCATGGAACTAACTAATTTATCTGAGGAAGAATTTAATAAATATACTGATCCAAAAAAGATGGTTTAATTAATATTGTGTATCTTATAGTTATCTTTTGATTTGAATAATGCTTTTAGCAAATTATTTGTAATGAAGTGACCTGTTTTAAAACCCTTATAAGTTCCAATAATAGGATAACCAGATAAATAAAGATCGCCAACCACATCCAAAACTTTATGGCGCATTAATTCGTTATCATACCTTAATCCATCTTTATTAAGTGGTTTTTTGTCTTTGATAACAATGGCATTATCTAGCGAGCCTCCTTTAATTAAGTTTTGTGACTTGAGGTATTCTATTTCTTGAAAAAAGCCAAAAGTTCTTGCTTTAGATATAGACTCTACATAGTTGCCGTTTAAGTTTGTAATTTTAATATTTTGATCTTCATACTTTCCTTCAAAACTGGATTCTAAATTTATGTTTAAACCTTCGTCTTTTGGCGGGTTGGGAGTTAATTCGGCATATCCATAATCACATGAAAATTTTACAGGCTTAACAATTTCTAAAATCTTTTGTTCTGAGTCTTGCTCTTTTATTCCTTTTTTTAAAATACTTTCAACAAATACATTAGAACTACCATCAAGAATAGGTACTTCAACATTGTCAATTATAATTTCACAATTATTAATATGTAGACCTGCAAGAGCGCTCAATATGTGTTCAACAGTTTTAACTTCAACTCCATTTAAAGCTATGTTGGTTGAAAATTTTGTTGATATTACATTGTTCCATTTAGCAGGAATAATTATTGATTTATCAGTTCTATTAAAATAGATGCCAGACTTTAGAGGTGCAGGATTAAGAGTAACGTTGGCTTTAACTCCAGTGTGTAATCCAATCCCATATATATTTATAGGCTCATTGAGAGTAAAGCTTTTCATCTAGAGTAATAATATGAGAATACCCAAAAAGTATAACTTTATATTTGTAAAACTTTGTATTTATTGAACTTATTGATTAGACCCTTTGCGAAGATATGAAGGGGTATCTATATCTTCTATTGTCTCATTTTCATCGCTAAGATCTGAAATATCCGAAACTTCTGATATTTGATCACTATCTTTGATTTGATTAGTTTTTTCGGTATCTTCCTCTACAACATCACTAAATAAAAAAAGATTTGGATCTGTTTTTGTTTTCTTTATTTTTTGCTTTTTTTCAGGAATTTCAACACTTTCTTCTGTAATTTTTCTATCAGAAGTCATCAAATTAGAGAGCATACTAAAAAAGCTTTTTTTCTTTTTTTCTTCAGAGTTTTCAAGATTATCAGAGTTTTCAGTAATTTTATCAATTAATTGATCATTATCGACTTTGGTACTTTCCTGCTCGTTAGTTAGATTAAATTCTTCTTTTTCAGAGTGAGATTGTTTATTTTCAACTACGCCCGAAATATCCTCATAAGTTTTCGAATCTGAGCTATCATAAGAGAGGGTCCCATCAATTTTATTCTGAATAGAGCTAAATCCTGAGTCATTTTCAGACTCTGGATAGTAAAGAATTTTTTTTCCTGAAGCCTCTATTCCAGTGGCAAATATACTGATTTTTAATTTACCTTGCAGACTTTCGTCTATTAAAGAGCCAAAGATTATATTTGCCTCAGGGTTAACACTCTGTCTTATTATATTCGCAGCGTGATCTACTTCTAATAAAGTCATATCACTTCCTCCGGAAATATTAACAATAACTCCTTTAGCAGTATTCATGTCAATATTTTCAATTAATGGATTAGTCAAAGCTAAATTTGATGCCTCTACTGCTTTATTGTCTCCTTCTGCTACAGCAGTGCCCATCATCGCAAATCCCATTTCTTTTATAACAGTTCTTACGTCTGCAAAATCTAAGTTAATAAGACCAGGCTGTGTAATTAAATCAGTTAAACCTTTAACACCATCAAAAAGAACATTATCTGCTTTCTTAAAAGCCTCTGCAAAAGAGGTCTGCTCATTAGATACTTTAAACAAATTTTGATTAGGTATGATCAGTAAAGTGTCTACATTGTTTTTAACATCTTCAAGACCTTGCAAGGCAAGATTCATCCTTTTAGTGCCTTCAAAGTTAAATGGGGTTGAAACAATAGCTACTGTTACTATACCTAGTTTTTTTGCAATACTTGCTATGACAGGTAAAGCGCCTGTTCCTGTGCCCCCACCCAATCCAGCTGTTAAAAATAACATATTAGTGTTTCTTAATTCTTCGGATATTAAATCAATGCTTTCTTCAGCTGCTTCCTTTCCTATAATTGGATCTGCCCCTGCTCCCAAACCTTTTGTTTTTTCAAGTCCAAGTTGGATACGATTGTAGCAAAGAGAGTTTTCAAGAGCTTGAGCATCCGTATTCGCTACAATAAAATCAACATTATTAAGATTAGATTGAATCATGTTATTTACAGCATTGCTTCCTGCACCGCCAATACCCATGACTGTTAAAGATGGTTTTAAGTTTTTTTGATCAACTACTGGTTCTATATCTAGTGTCATTTTTTTCCCCGCAAATCAACCTATAGTAGGTCCACGAATCTTTTGTACCATATTTTGTTTGAAAAAGAATCAATTTTTTGAATAAAATTACCCTCTTCAGAGCTTTTATTTGTTAAAAGCCAAAAACTTGAATAAAGAGACATTATACTTCCATCATTTAAAACTTTAGGAATACCGCAGGACTTCGGTGGTTCTAAAAATTGGATATCATAACCAAATTTTGTTCTAAAATAGTTATAAAAATTTCTTATCTTTGCTCCGCCACCAGTAAAAACATATGAGTAAAAATTACTATCATTTGGTAGGGATTTTAAAACTAATTCAAAAGTTTCATCTAGCCGATCTAACGTAATTTCTTTTAAATTATCGTGACCAACATTTTTTTTTTTATTATCTCCAAACTCTTCCCAGATTGGAATCTCAACTATTGAATTTCTAGTATCAGATAAATCAATTGTAGAATTTTTAAGTTTCTCAGCAAAGTCAAAACTAATATTATGAATATTAACTAAATCATTTGATATTTTTTTACTACCTTGCGTGATTTTCTTTTGGAAATGTAATACCTTATTTTTTATTACTATAATATTTATATAATTGAAACCATAATCTATAAGGACTACATTTGTTTTAGTTTTACGTTTGTTTTTTAAATAAAAATAATAGCAAGTTGTAGAGTCTAAATAATTCAAGATTTTAATATGTAATTTTTGAAATATATTATTAAAAAGATTTACTTGTTTGATATCAATCATTGAAACTAGGGAAACTAAAGATAATTTATCACAGTTTAATCCAATTGGATTATCTGTAATTAACTTATCATCAATTTTATAGTGAGATGTATAAAAATTATAATGATAGTTTTCATTTTTATCAATTTTAATTTTAGAAATTTTCCTTAAATCGTTTTTTTCAACAATTGATCCATTTAACTTAAGATCCTTTTGTGTTTTCTTGATTTGAACACTTCTATTTGTAATAAGAATATAGGCATCTTTAATAATATAATTTGCTTGTTTTTCTGCCTGTACAATGGAGTTCTTAATGGACTCAATAAAATCATCAAAATTTTCAATTTCCTCTCCTGTATACCCTCTAGACCTTGTCTTACCTGTGCCTATAATTGAAAAATCTTTATTCAATTCAGAATAAATAATTGTCTTTATTGAGAAAGATCCTATTTCGATTATTGTTTTATAATTATCCACTTATTTTAATCTTATCGTTTTATTGTGAAAATTCCTCAAATCTAAATACTTTGAATAATTTGTGCTTTTATCAATTAAATCAATGTTGTTTTTAATAAAGTACAACAATTTGGAATCAACCACTTTTGGTAGCATGATTATTCTACCATTACTTAAAACTAAATTGTATCTCCTTTCCTCTATATATTCTATTTGATCAATATCAAATAGAGCAGACAATGATTGATAATATTCATTTAAATAATTGTTTATGTGAATACTATTTTGAGAAATATCAATGAGATTAATACCCTCTAAATAATTTAATTTAAAATAATTAGTAGGAGCTATAGTGTTATCTGTGAATATAACTTCATTAGTTAAATTATTAATTGCAAAAGGTTTTTTAATTTTCAATTGAATTATAATTTCATTTTTATTTCTTTTTAATAAATAATTTTCAATAAATAAATAATCTTTCAAAAAATTATTTATATCTTCTAAATTATTTGCAATTTCTATTTCGAAATCTTCATGTATATTAGAGTCAATGAAGTTTATAATTACTGAGTCTTTATTGAATAAAAAATGCAAAGAAAAAGTAAAAGAAGCAAGAAGTAATATAATTGATAGTAAATAAATTAATATTTCTTTTAATTTTAATTTCATAAAGAAGAATTAATTATTTGTTTTAATAAATATAGATAAGTAAGTCCTTGATAATTAGCTTGCTCAGGTGCAAGTGATAATTTAGTTAATCCAGGGTGGGTATTCATTTCTAAAAAAAATATTTTTTCGTTTTTTTTACTCATTATGAAATCTATTCTTGCAATTCCTTTACAATTACAAACACGAAATATTTCTTTTGAAATTTTTATCAAATATTTATATTTAGTTTTAGAAATACGTGCTGGTAAGTAATGAGAACTTTCATTTTTTCTATATTTTGCTTTGTAATCGTAATGCGTATTATTGAATTCAATTTCTGTAACACCTAGGGCCTGAATTTTCTTATTATTTTCGATAACAGTAACTGTTAACTCTTTCCCATTAATAATTTCTTCGATTAAAAATATAGGATTATTAATTTTCTTTTTAAGCTCCTCTTTATTTTTTAAAAACTTGATACCTTTTGAAGAGCCTCCCCAATTTGGCTTCAATATTACAGGAAATTTAATTTGATTTTCATAAATTATTTCTTTAGGTGATAGTAAATTAATCTCTTTTTTAAGAAATTTTTTTAATAAACGCTTGTTGAAACATAGAGCGGATGAAATAGCATCAGAGTGTGTAATAATAATATTATTTTTATTTGCTAGGGAATTTATTCCACCATCTTCTCCATATTCTCCGTGAAGAGAATTGAATATAATATCAGGCCTGTAAGACAAAATTTCCTCAATATTATTTTTTTTTAAATTAAAAAACTTTACGTTAAATTTATTTTTATGAAGGCAAGAATAAACATTTTTCCCTGACATAAGAGATATTTCTCTTTCGTCTGACCATCCACCAGCAACTACAACAATTTTATAAAATTTATTTTTTTTATCTATCAATCTATAATTCTTAATTCTTTTTCAAGTAAAATATTATGTTTCTCTTTTACTCTTTTTTGGATTTTAGAAATAAATGAATTAATACTATCAGCGCTTATATTAGGATCATTTTCAAAAAAATTAGAGTGTGTTTTAGATAATTTTACTGGTCCATCATAGAAACTCTCATCTATAGATGACTTTATAAGTTTCCATGCTCTTTGATTTTTTGGATTTTTAAAAATACTACCACAGCAATTTACTTTCTGAGGTTGTGTTTTTTTTCTTATTATATCGTACTCTTGCATTAAACTTTTTATATGGTCTTGATCTTTATATGAAATTTTAAATTTTCCATATAAAATTATAGTATTATTTTTTTGAAACCCCTTCCGGTAATCAAACTTTAAATCACCAATATTTTTTTCAAATATTTTGTTCTGATTTACGTCATAATAAATAACACTAATTAATTTATCTTTGATTTCCTGATTGTAACAACCTGCATTCATAAATATATTTCCTCCAATTGAGCCTGGAATTGTATATAAAAACTCATAACCAGCTATAGATTTTTGATAACAAAATTTTGAAAAGTAAATATCTAAAACTGCAGCGCCGACTAACATGTGATCGGAATTTATTTGAATATCTGTAAAATCTCCTAAAAGTTTTATACCTATTCCATTGAATCCATCGTCTTTAATTAGTGTATTTGATAAATTACCTATCACTAGAAATGATTTTGCTTTGATATCATTTTGATTAAATAGCTTATTTAATTCAAATTTATTATGAACTTTATAAAGATGGCTAATATTTCCGCCAGATTTCAGCCATGAAAATTTAGCTGATGAATAATTGGTAACTAAGTTTTTATTTTTTAGACTCATAAAAAAAACGAATTTGGTTTGAAATTTCACCTGCTCCAGCAGAAATAATTATACTCTCTCTTTTATTTTTCACATATTGATCTAGCAAACTAAATAAATCACTATAATTATCAATATATTTAGTTTTTTGATTATTTAAAACATTCAAATCATTGACTAAGTTTTTTGAATTTTTCATACCCTTTTTATAATTTTCTCCAGCCTCGTAAGTTTTTAATATTATTAAATTATTTATATTTTTTAATACGCTCAAATAATTGCTATATAAATCATTTAATCTTGAGTATCTATGTGGTTCTATAATCATACAAACATTCTTTTTTTTATACAAAGATACAACGTTAATTAGCTTTTCTATTTCAGTAGGATGATGTGCATAATCATCAATAAATATTGTTTTTTTTATTTTACCAAGGATATTCATTCTTCTTTTTGTTCCTTTAAAACTCAGTATATGTGATTTTTTTATTTTGTACCCTAAGTCATCTATAATGGAAAGAACTGCAGTTAAATTTTGAACATTGTGCTCTCCTAATAGATTAGTGGATATATTTTTATATAAGATTTTTTTACCTATTAAAAAATTAAAATATGATCTTTTATTAGTCAATCTTATCAATTTGTAATTATAATTTGCATCCGAATTTGAACCAAATGTTTTTATATTTCCAGAATATTTTTTTAATTGGGATAAAAAATAATCATCATTATTGATAAAAATTTTTGAGTCTTTTTGACTTTGTCTATAAATATATTTTTTAATTTTTGATTTAAAGTTTGTATATGATTTATAAAAATCTATATGCTCTCTATCAACATTTAAATATAAGAGATATTTTGGATTTAACTTAAATACTGTTCCATCACTCTCATCTGCTTCAACAACAACGTATTTACTATTAGTAAGGTAAATATTTTGACCAAAATTCTGCATAACTCCCCCGGAAATAACAGTTGGATTTAAACCAGCACAAACTAACAAATGACCTAAAAAAGAGGTGGTTGAAGTTTTTCCATGTGATCCAGATACTACAATTGTGAATTTATCTCTACAAATAAGCTGGAGAAGTTTAGATCTATTATAGCAAGGTATTTTATTTTTTTTTGCCTCTTTAATTTCAGGATTATTTTTAATTGCAGTGGAGTAAAATATTACTTCTCTATCTTTAATGTTTGAGATTTTGTGGCCAATATAAACAGGAATTTTATATTTTTCTAAGTTAATAGTATTAGCGTTGTAAGTAATATCACTACCCGTGATGTCAACATTATTTTTTTTTAAGTAAATAGCTAGAGCACTCATGCCAATGCCATTTATACCAATAATATGTACTTTGATTGAAGATAGATCTGAAAATTTCATCTAGTAATATAACAAATGATTTTTTTGATAGAATGAGGATTGATAAGTGTATTGAAATAAAATCGACTAGTTAATTTTTTTTTATTTGGAATGTAAAAATTTTTTTGACTCATATCATGAGAGAGAAAATAATCTAAATTAAATTTTTGATGTTGATCTCTTGATATTAAATGAGGAGTAAAATAAACATTATTACTATAATACAAGATTTCATTTACTGAACCTGAACCAGATCTTGAAAGTATTAAATCGTATTCCTGTGGATTCAAATCATCTTTAAAGGAAAAGAATTCACAATTATTTTCATCTAAAAGATCTAAATATTTTTTTTTTAAAACTTTGATATGAGAATCAGGTATTTGAATAAAGAATTTAATGTTTTTTAAATATGACCTGTTAATATTTGTTATTGCTTTTAGCATTATATTATTCAAATCTAATGAACCAGCACTTCCGCCCATTAGCAAAACATTTATAAAGTTATGATCGAGTTTTTCTCTAAATTTATTTCTATTAATAAAAAAATTACCAACAAATATTTCTTTGCTACGTATATTATCTTTTGGAAATGAAATAAATGAATTATTGGCAATAAAATAGTTTATTTTATTTGCTAATCCATAGATTACATTTTGTTCATGAATATAAATTTTATTAAATGATAAAAAAAAAATATTAAATAATTTTGAAATTATCAAAACAGGAGTTGTGATAAAGCCACCAAAGCCTATCAAAATTATTCTTCTATTAGATAAAAATATAAAGGTTACTCTCAATAATAAATTTAGAATAAAAAAAAACTTATTTTTTGATTTTAAAATAATTTTATTTATTTTGTTACTTTCAATTTTTCCTAAATATTTTTTTCCTATTTCATTCGTGATAAAAAGAATGTTATTTGGATCTTTTACAAGACTTAAGTTATTGATACACGCTAGAGCAGGTAAGATATGACCACCTGAAGATCCTGCTATCACAATAAATTTAATTTTTTTCAACGACTATCTCTTTCAAAACTTTATTTGTTTTAATATCTATAATTTGAAATATTGCTTTATCATCCCAAATATATTTTTGCTGATATTGATTTTCATTGATTAAGAAAACATCATCTAATTCAATATTTTTATTAGTAATGTTTGTTGAATTATAGTTTTTACTCATTTTATAGAAAACGCCAAAAATAATTGCTATTATTCCTGCAATTAATAATAAACCTTGAATTATAACTAAACTAATTAGAAGTTTTTTTTTTAACATATATCCAATGATTAAATCTTACAATTATAAAGATTTTACAATAGAAATATTATATGAGGATAGTTATATAGCAATATTAAATAAACCTTCTGGGCTTTTAACACATAAAAAAAATGGATTAGATAATAGCCCTAACTTACAGGAAAGTCTTAAAGACCAATTTAAAATAGACGATAACGAGTATTTAAAGGAGGGGATTGTTCATCGTCTTGATAAAGATACAACTGGCATTATAGTTATAACAAAAAATCGTAATTCAAAAAATAAATTTAAGGAAATGTTTAAAAATAGAAATATAAAAAAAAATTATCTTGCTTTTACATATGGTGTGCTTAATCAAAGGCAAGTTGAAATCAACAAAAATATATCCAGGAATAAAATTCAAAGGACAAAATTTAATGTATCAGATAATCTTGGAAAACAAGCAATCACAAAAGTTTCTAACATAAAAACTTTTCACGGTTCAATTAGTCTTCTAAATTGTGAAATTATAACTGGTAGAACTCATCAAATTAGAGTACATCTTTTGAGTTTAGGACTGCCAATTGTTGGTGATAAAGATTATAAGCTTAACAAAGAGGAAAAATTTCGATTAACCAATATGGCTACTAGTCAAAAGGATTATATTTTATTATTTCCACGACAAGCATTACACTCCCATAAAATAGAATTTGATCATCCAATTATAGAAAAACATATTAAAATTACTTGTGATTTACCTGATGACATGAAAGATTTAAGCGCAAATTTGCAATGAATATTGAAAATAAAAATTTACTACCTGTTATTACCTCTGAAAATGACATTTATCCCTATTTGAAAAAAATTAATCAGTTTCCTATTTTATCAGATGAAGAGGAAAAAAGGCTTGCAATAGATTGGCTTAAAAATGGAGATACAAGAGCTGCTCAAAAGCTTGTGACAAGTCATTTGAGATTAGTCGCAAAAATTGCTATGGGCTACAAAGGTTATGGTTTACCGTTATTTGATTTAATTTCTGAGGGTAATTTAGGACTTATCCAAGCAATAAGAAAATTTGATCCTGAAAAAGGTTTTAGATTAGCTACTTATGCAATATGGTGGATTAGAGCATCTATTCAGGAGTATGTCTTACATAGTTGGTCTCTTGTTAAAATAGGAACTACTGCAGCCCAAAAAAAACTTTTTTTTAATCTTCGAAGACTTAGAAATCAACTAAAAAAATATGAAGATGGGTACCTAACTAACGATCAGATTAAGTCTATTTCTGATGATCTTGGAGTGACTGAAGAGGAAGTTAAGCAAATGGAAGGAAGGGTATTTAATCAAGATTTCTCATTAAACACCCCTTTAAATGATGAAAATGACTCAGAATGGATTGACCAAGTAGAAGATGAAACAATTGATACTGTTTCAAAAGTTGAACAAAGTGATGAATTAAAAAAAAGAAAAGCGCTTTATAATCAGGCTGTAACAAAACTTGAACCAAGGGAATTAGAAATTTTAACTGCAAGACGATTAGATGAAGAGCCTAAAACATTAGAAGACCTTAGCCAGAAATATTCAATAAGTAGAGAAAGAGTTAGGCAAATAGAGAATAAAGCAATAAAAAAACTTCAAGAAGAAATCAAAATTATTACAGATCAGAAACTTTTAACTAAATCTTAAATTACTTAATAATTGTTTGATTTCTTTCAGGCCCTAATGAAATAATTTTAATTGGAATACTTAAGTATTCCTCTATATATGAAATAAATTTTTTAAGATTTTCAGGTAAGTTTTCAAAATTACTCAAATCTTTAATTTCACCCCAACTTGAAAATAACTCAAAGTCATTATCGTCTAGAGACAACGACTCCAATATGCCACTATCACTAAAATTTACTTCCTCATATTTTTTTGAATTATAGCTTTTGCATACTTTGATTTCTGAGAGATTATTTAATACATCAGCTTTAGTTATGCAAAGTTCATTAACACGATTTATTTCACAGCTATACTTTAAAGAAACTAAATCAAGCCAACCACACCTTCTTTTTCTTTTTGTAACTGTGCCAATTTCGACACCTTTCTCAGCGATATAATCCCCAACATTATCAAATAATTCAGATGGGAATGGTCCATTGCCAACTCTAGTAGCGTACGCCTTAAATATTCCAATAGTTTTATAGTCAACTTGCATTGCTGAACCAATAACAATATTAGATGAGACAGTGTTTGAGGAAGTTACAAAAGGATAAGAGCCATGATCTAAATCAAGAAGTGCCCCTTGAGCACCTTCAAATAATATTTTTTTATTTTTAAATTCTTTTTTGATAAAAGAATTATCAACAATTAATTCCTTAACTAAATCATAAAATCTCAATAATTCTTGGACTGTTTTATCAATATTAATTTTACTTTCATCAAAACTTTCAAGAATAGGGTCATAATACTTTTTAATTGTCTCTAATTTTTCTCCAATTATATTTTTAGATTTTAAATCATAAAGTTTAATACTCTTCCTTCCAACTTTATCTTGGTATGCAGGTCCAATACCTTTAGAAGTAGTTCCAATTTTTTTATCGTTTTTTAAAATTAACTCATTAATTTTATCTAATTGCTTATGATACTCTAAGATAAGAGATATATTTGAAGACAAAAAAATCTTAGGACTCTCAATCTTTTTAGTAATTTGATCATACTCATTATAAAAATGATAAGGATCTAGTACAACACCTTGACCCAAATAACAAACTTTTCCTCGAATTACGCCGGATGGAATAAGATTTAATTTATAAGTTGTGTCATCAACAATAACAGTATGACCCGCGTTATTACCACCTTGATATCTTACAACCAAATCAAATTCTTCTGAAAGATAATCAACTATCTTACCCTTGCCCTCATCACCCCATTGAAGTCCTATAACAGCTGTGTTCATTTAATTAATTCAGCTATGTAGTCTACATTGCATGAAAAACCAAAACCTTCAATTTTTTTTTTGTTTTTTTCATATTTATAACCACCACCTTGAGCTAATATTTTTTTTGTGGAATTTGAATAAACGTAAAAAAAAATATCCTGATGATAGTCTTGAGAAAAAAAATCTTTTTCTAAATTTAATTCAAAAGGAGAGTCAATTTTTTTTTTAAAAATATTGATAAATTTATAAATATTATTTTTGTGACTAATACTATTTAAAAGATATCTTTTATTTTTTGATATTTTTGGATCAGTAAAAACATAAGTATAATTTTTTTTTATAATTTTTTTAAGAAACTTATCTAAGATCTGTAAGACTTCTTTGAAAGAGTCATTTTTAGATAAATTAATAATTTCAACACCATGTTGTCTAAACTGCTTAATATTATCACTGTTCATATTATCTTTTTTAAAAACATCTCCCATATAATAAAGGAAGTGTTTAGATTTTGAGTCATGAGTTAAAATTGTGTTAATAACCTGACCTGTAATATCTGAACGAAGAGTTGCATCTGATAGTGATTTTAAAGATTTATCTTCAATAACAGATGTAAAAATTCTTGAAAATTTCTTATTCGCACTTACAGTTTTAGTAAATAAGTTATCCAAATTTTCATATTTTTTTGCTGTAAGCGAGTATTTTGTGTCAAAAGAATTAACAAGCATCTGAAACTACTTTTATTATTTGTTTTTTTAATTTATTAAGAGTAATTACTTTTATATTTCTTTTATGATATTGCAAGTTTACTCTTAATAGTGGCTCTGTTCCAGAGGGACGAACATTGTAATAAATATTTAAATTTTTTAATAGATTATTAAGTTTCTTATAAATATTTTCTTGATTTAAGTAAAATCTTTCGCGATCTATTTTTTGATTTATATTTAATTCTTCAAGTAAATCTATACCATTTCTCAATACTGATAACTTTTTCTTCTCTTTAAGCATTAATGTGAGTAATCTAATAGCAGTTGCCATTCCATCTCCAATTAAAATGTCATCTTTAAATATAAAATGTCCTGATGGCTCGCCTCCAAAGAAATATTTATTATCTAGAATTTCCTTTAAAATATTTTTATCACCAACTTTTACACGTTTTAATTTAAGACCTAATTTCTTTAATGCTATATCAAGACCATGATTTGCAATTTCGTTAGTAACTAACACAGAGCCTTTTTTTATCTTTTTTTTATATAAATAATATTTGGCAAAAATAAAAATTATTTCTTCTCCATTTAAAACATTACCTTTTTCATCAATAATAGTAACTCTATCGCCATCTCCATCTAAACAAATTCCGATATCACATCTTTTTTTTTTAACCAAATCTGATGCTTTATGAGGAAATAAAGAGCCACAGTTTTGATTAATATTTGTGCCAGAGGGATTATTACCAATGGTATGCAAGTCTAAACCTAATTCAAACAAAACCTCTGGTGCTACCTTATAAGAAGCTCCATTTGCACAATCTAACGTTACTTTTAATTTACTATAATTAAGATTTCTATCTGCACTATGTTTAAGTGCTTCGGAATATCTTCCTAATGCGTTTTTAAGTCTTATAGCTTTGCCATAACTTGACTGTTTTATTTTAAAGTTATCAAAGTCGAAATTAAAAAATAAATCTTCAATTTTATTTTCCTCCTCTAGAGAAATTTTTAAACCTTGATTGGAAAAGAATTTTAGTCCGTTATCTTTGTATGGATTATGAGAAGCCGTGATCATTACTGAAAAATCTGCTCTTAATGACTTACCTAAAACTGTCAGGGCCGGAGTGGGTAAAGGCCCTACTAAAATTACATCAATTCCCATTGATAAAAAACCTGATGTTAAAGCTGGTTCAAATATATATCCGGATAGTCGAGTATCTTTATTGATAACCACTCTTGAGATTGAATTTTTCTTTCTCAAAACAAGCGCCGAAGCTTTAGCCAGTTTAAGCACGTTTTCAGGTGTTAGAGGATACTTTCCTACCTCACCTCTGATCCCATCAGTACCAAAGAGCCTCATTAAGGATATTTAATATTGGACTTATCGTTAATTTGGAAGAGGAAAATCTTGATCTTTTGTAAAAGATGGTAAAGGACCTTTATTAACTTTCGCTTTTTGATTATCAGAGTCATCTGAGCTATCAGATGTTAAATCATCATCCCTTTTCGGTTTAATACCCTTAATTAAATTTTTAATTTCTTCACCAGTCAGAGTTTCAAATTCTAAAAGTCCTTTAGCTATAATATGAAGGTCTTTAATATTTTCCGTAAGTAACTTTCTAGCTTTTGACTCTGCATCCTCAACGAGGCGAATAACCTCTTGGTCAATTATTCTTGCAGTTTCCTCAGAAATATTTTTTGATTGCGTAACTGAGTGGCCCAAAAACACTTCCTCCTGATTACCAGTATATCTAACTCTTCCCAATTTATCGCTATAGCCCATTTGAGTTACCATAGCTCTGGCCAAGTTTGTGACCTGTTGAATATCACCAGCTGCTCCAGAACCTATTTTTTCTGGACCAAATATTAATTCTTCAGCAATTCGTGCTGCAACAGTAACCACTAATTTGTCTAAATATTCATCTTTACGATGAATTACTTTGTCTTGCTCAGGTACACTCATAACAAAACCTAAAGCCCTACCCGTAGGAATAATTGATGATTTATATATTGGGTCTGCATGTTTACAATGTAAGTTTGCTAAAGCATGTCCAGCTTCATGGTAAGCTATTACTTCCTTCTCGCTATCTGAAATTATTTTTGATTTATTTTGTGTTCCAAGCATTACTTTATCTTTTGCATCTTCAAAATCATCCATAGTTACAATTTTCTTATTCTTTCTAGCTGCTATAAGTGCGGCTTCGTTAACAATATTAGCCAAATCAGCTCCAGAGAAACCAGGAGTTGACCTTGCAATAGCTATAGTTTTAACAGATTTATCCATTTTAATTTTTCTTGTATGTACTTTTAAAATTTTATCTCTTCCAATAATATCAGGGGCAGGTACTACCACTTGTCTATCAAATCTTCCTGGTCTTAGTAATGCTGGGTCAAGAACATCTGGCCTATTAGTTGCTGCAACAATAATTACTCCCTCATTAGCTTCAAAACCATCCATTTCAACAAGGAGTTGATTAAGAGTTTGTTCTCTCTCGTCATTACCACCCCCTAATCCAGCACCTCTGTGCCTTCCAACAGCATCTATTTCATCAATAAATATAATACAAGGTGCGTTCTTCTTACCTTGTTCAAACATATCCCTAACTCTACTAGCTCCAACACCTACAAACATTTCCACAAAATCTGATCCAGAAATCGAGAAGAATGGCACCCCAGCTTCCCCAGCTATTGCTCGAGCAAGAAGTGTCTTTCCGGTACCGGGAGGTCCAACCAAAAGAGCACCTTTTGGTATTTTAGCTCCCAATCTTTGAAACTTTTGTGGGTCTTTTAAGAAAGAAACAACCTCTTCTAATTCTTGTTTGGCCTCATCGATACCCGCAACATCGTTAAAAGTAACTCTTTGTTTATTTTCATTGAGTAACTTTGCTTTTGATCTACCAAAACCTAGCGCCCCTCCACCCTTACCTGATTGCATTTGACGCATAAAAAATATCCAAACGCCAATTAAAAGTAACATTGGAAACCAAGAGACAAATATACTTAGCAGAGGATGCATACCGTTTTGTTCGGGTTTTGCGTTAATGGCAACCTGATTTTCGTTAAGAGTTTCTATTAAATTAGGGTCCCTAGGGGCGTATGTTGAAAAGTCAACACCATCCATAGTTTGACCAAAAATATTGTTTCCCTGGATTTCAACAGATTTAATTTCACCATTATTAGCTTTATCTAACAGTGTTGAATATGTGTAAGTTACTGAGGAGTAATCTCTTTGAGAGTTTTTAAATACATTGAATAACCCAAGCAAAATAAGGCTTATTATTATCCAGACAAAAATATTTTTTGAAAAATTTTTCATATATCTAATATAGTTAGTGTTACTTACGTTTAAAGTACTAAGTAAGATTTATACATGTTTTTTTATTAAAGACACCAATTTTTCCTGAAAATACTGACATTTCTTTATTACTAATGAGGTGAGTTTTAAGTATTTTTAAAAAATTCTTGATGTTTTCATCTCTTATTTGTTTTTTTAGTAAGTGACGATATTCGTAATAAAATGTCTGTACTATGATAAATTTAAGATCTTCATTTAGATAGTTGAACTTATTTGTGTCAATTTCAAAAATGTTATTTCTTTTTCTTTTAAAAAAATTTTTGTGTAGCTGATGCAAATGAAATATTTTAGAGAAATTTTGTCTTTCATTATTAATTTGATTAGAGAGTTTTTTTGAATACAAAAAATTTCTTATTTTGTTTCTTGTGTAATCTAACTCTAAGTTACTTCTATCATCAAACCATGTAAGTCTATTAAATAAGGCATAAGTTTTGATTTGCTTTTTTGTATATTTCTTTAATGGTCGATGTAATTTGAGACTCTTATATTTATCTAAAAAAATATTTGATAATCCAGTAGCACTAGATTGTTGGGTTTTTCTCAAGAAATAAGTTTCATTTAAGTCATCGAGATGGTGGCCCAAAAAAATGTGCTTTACATTTTTTTTTTTTGA
The DNA here is from genome assembly GCA_902588615.1 of uncultured Alphaproteobacteria bacterium. Classification (GTDB taxonomy): domain Bacteria; phylum Pseudomonadota; class Alphaproteobacteria; order HIMB59; family HIMB59; genus HIMB59. The sequence goes on from CACIPV010000001.1 coordinate 153,370, forward strand.
AAATTTATATAAAAAATCATATCTGATAGATCTTGATTTATTTTGAAAACCTTTTGATTTATCCTTTAAAAACAATCTCTTAACGAAAAGATTTTTATTTGTAAGATTATAAATGTTAATAAATTGTTTAATTTCATATTTTCCCTCAGATCTTATTTGGTGATCAAATATCATATAATAAATATTTTTTTTATTAAAATATTTTGATCTAATTATTGCATCATATAGGACTGTACTATCCAAACCACAAGAAATTGAAATCAATATTTTGTCGTTAGCTTTAGTATTATTTTGAAGGTAATTCTTTACACTATGAGAAAGTGATACTTCTTCAGTCAATAATTAAACCACAATCTTTTTCTGATTGGAGAGATTTTGCAGACTCAATTACATCTTTGCTTTCTAAATAATCATTTGAAAAAATAAGATCTTCCATTATTAAACATCCATTTTCTTGATCTCCAATACTAAAAAGAGACTTTCCAAGCCAAAAGTAATTTTCAGACTTAAATCTAGAGAATGATGAGAAATCTCTGTGTCTTATTCCAAAATATTTTACTGCTTCAATGATTTCATTCTCCATAAAATAAGTCCTGCCAAGAAGATAATAAGTTTCAGCTAGATATTCATCTTGATCAGTATTTGAATTAATTATCAACAGTAAACTTTCAATTGCAGACTTGTTATCAAAACTTGCAAAGCTTGTTTTTGCATTTTTTAACTCTAATTCAACGTCAATTATTGGCTTATTAAGCTCTATTTCTCTTTCTTCTATTAGCATTTCTAAATCATTAAGCATTGAGGTGTTCACTTCTGAGATAGATTTTATCTCTATTACATCTAATTCCTCCTTTTCAAGATCTAGTGAAGAAATTGCCTCATCAGACTCCTCATTTGGCATTTCTATCTTTTTTATTTCATCTCCATCAAGGTCAGACAGGCTGATTTGTCCTAATATTTGATCATCCTCTGAATTCTCTACAATATTTGAGGAGCTCTCTTCTATGTTTAATTGATCAGATGCACTAGTAATTTTTTTTATGTCAGAGTCAGATGATGTATATAAAGAATAAAGATTTTTTACATCATCTTTAATATCTGAAATTTGTTCTTCTAATGAAATGATACTTTTTGAAATCTCATTGATTAATATTTTTAATTCATCTAAATTATTTTTTGCATCTGAGTTAACATTATTACTTAGTGATGACTCATTTTTATAAACAAACTTTTGAAGATCAATTATGTCATTTTTAATTCTGTCTATTTCTACAGATACTTGATTGTGATTTTCAGAATTAGATTGGTAGCTAAAAATGGTTATGAAAAAAATAATCAAAATTATGTTTATTTTTTTCATGAAAAATTCGGGTGCTCTTTTAAAAAAGAGCACCCTAATGAAATTTTGATTAATTACTTACTAGGGTTACGCCGCGTCTATTTTGACTGTAAGCAGTTTCATCAGATCCGATTACTTCAGGTCTTTCTTTACCCCAACTTACATATTCCATTCTATTAGTGTCAATTCCAGCCTGAGCTAGATAAGAATAGACAGAAAATGCTCTTTTATCACCTAAAGCTAAGTTGTATTCACGAGTACCTCTTTCATCTGCATGACCTTCAACAGTTATGTTAGTGTCAGGGTATTGCATTAACCAAGCTGCCTGTGCATCAAGAGTTGCTTGCGCATCAACAGTGAGTTCTGAACTATCAAATTCAAAGAACACTCTATCACCTACATTAACGATCAAATCTTCTTGGGTGCCAGCTGTAATTTCACCACCTGAGGAAGAACTTGCACTAGCTGAAGCTGCGTCAGCATCTCCACCTTGTTCAGTATTAGTAGCAGCACATGAAGCAAGGAAAAAACCCGCAACAATAAGCATAAACAAATTTTTTAACATTATAAATCTCCGCGTAATTATATTCTTACTATAGTTTAGGTAAATAAACACTGAATTTTTTGGAAATCAAGACAATTCTTATTTAATTTTTTTTAAATTTTGTTGATTTCTAATGAATTTTTATAGTAAAGGTGACCAAGCTGGGTCACTCCCATCCCTTGGAGTCGGAATAACTCTCTCATTGTATCCAGTAATATCAATAAAATGAATTGTTACTTCCCCACCAGTACCATCTAGATTTGACCTTTTTTGTCTATGAAATATTAAATATCTACCATTTGGGGACCAAGCAGGTGACTCTAAAGCAAAATCCCTCACAATAACTCTTTCATTATTTCCATTTATGTCCATAACACCTATATGGAAATTACCCTGAGTTAACTTTGTAAAAGCTATCAAGTCCCCTCTTGGAGACCAAACTGGGTTTCCATATACACCCCTACCTTTTGAAATTCTTTTTATATTATCTCCATTCTTATCCATAACAAATAACTGAGGGCTACCACCACGATCAGAATTAAAAACAATTTTATTTCCATCAGGAGAAAAAGAGGGCGATGTATCTATTCCAGAATCATTTGTTAATCTTGAACGAGATCGAGTATTTAAATCCATTAGATATATTTCAGAATTAGCAGCATTGTTAGGGTCTGAAAAAGACATTACTACACTCTGGCTATCTGGTGAAAATCTTGGTGCAAAAGTCATTCCAGGAAAATCTCCAACAATTTCTCTTTCACCTGTTTTAAGATTGTAAATATAAACTCTTGGAAGATTATTTTTGTATTCCATATATGTTATTAATTGTTTATTTGGTGCAAAACGCGGAGTTAGCACCATATTTTTCCCATCTGTTAAAAATTGATGACTATCTATATGTCCATCTTGATCCATAATTGCTAATCTTTTTACTCTTTGGTCTAAAGGGCCAATTTCAGAGACATAAACAATTCTTGTATCAAAGTAACCTGTTTCACCAGTAATCCTTTCATAAACGATGTCGCTTACTGTATGACCCACTCTTCTAATTAAATTTTCATCGGGTATTGTTAATTGTAATTTCTCTATCTCTTTTGCATTAAAGACATCATAAAGTCTCATTCGTAGTCTAATCCCTTTGTCAGTTTTACTGACATCCGCACTTAATAAAAATTGTGCTTTTATTAGTTTCCAGTCTTCAAATCGTGGAACTTTTTCAACTAAATTGTCAGATTGGATATAAAGGTCTTCATTTACAGTATAAAAAAGTCCAGAATTTGTGAGATTATTTGAAATAATTTGTCTAAGTGTGTTTCCGTATCTAGCTGTGTCCGAGTCTGCTCCAAAAATTTGAGTAATAGCTATGGGAGTGGGTTCAACTTTTCCTTGAGCAATAGTTACCTCTAATGCAGCGTTTGCATTAAATGAAAAAAACAAAATTATTAAGATTTTTTTAATCATAAAAATATTTTAACCAATTACGCAATTTATATCTTAAATTTTAATTAATCAAACATCCAGCTGAAATCAAAAGTAAAGTTAATTTCTTTCCACTGTTCATATTTATCTGCGGGTAATAAAAGAGGACTACAATCTGGATTATTTACTGCTCTCATTGCGGCTTCAGCAGCTGTTCTAAATGATGGATCATTTAATTTTTCTTTATTAACTACTTTAGAACTTTTTACAGTTCGATCAGGGTTAACTTCAATATAAATAACAGGTTTTATTTCTTTTAAGTTAGCAACACCAACATTAAGATTCAAACAGCCATGTAACTGTTGCCTTAATAAATCAATTTCTGAAATAGTCATCGTTGGTCCAACTTTTTCTGTGAAAACTTCCTCTTGTTTGACTTCAGATGCTTCCTGCTCTTTTTTAAATTCTTTATCTTGATTTTCTAAATCTTTTAAAACAGTACTAACATTGAAAGTTTTTTTTACAGGTTTTTTCTTAACAACAATCTCAATATCCTCTTTAGGCTCAGGTATTTCTTTAGGTTCAGGTTTTTGTTTTAATTCGATCTCAAAATCATTTTCAATTGGCGGAGGTGTCTCCTCTTCTGGTTTTTTAATTTCAGGTTTTACTTTTTCATCAATAATGAACTCGTTTGTTTTGTCTAGGGAGTTATCAACCAATACTTCTTCATTAGTATCCTGGATTATTGGATCATTTGACTCTTGAGATGTTATTTTTTTTAATTCTGGTTCAATAACCTCAATTTCACTCTGCTTTGGAGACTCTTCTTCAAATGTTGGAATAATTTCATTTATCTCCTCAACAAATTCAGGCGCAGCTGTCTCTTCTTCAATAATGAACATTTCGACTGGTAAAATCATTGGAATATCACTGATTTTTTTTTCAAAAGTAAAATTTATCATCGGTATTAAAATTAATAGATGTATAAGAAAAGAAAATATTTGGAAATAAAAATCGCTTTTTTTATAACTGAAATTTTCAATGAATAAGATTAAATTTCTGAAAGGATTAAATAGTGAAATAGTAGACACTTAACTTGGTTTTTTCGTTACAAGAGCAATTTTTAAAAAACCAGATGTGTTGAGAGCACCAAGAACCTTCATCACTTCTCCATAGTTAATTGTGGTATCAGCTCTTAAAAAAATTCTTATGTCATTATTGGAACCTGCGATAGTTTTAACTTTTAAAATTAACTCATCAAAAGCAATTAGTTCCTCACCTAAGTAAATTTCATTATTCTCATTAATCGAAATTTCAAGTGGTTCCTTTTGTGCATCTAAAGAATTAGCCTCAACTTTTGGCAAGTTTACAGGAACTCCTACAGTTAGAAGTGGAGCGGTGACCATAAACACAATAAGTAAAACCAACATAACATCAACCATAGGCGTTACATTTATATTTGAAACAGGTCGATGTTTTTTTCTCATATAATTATTTAACTTGGCGTGAAATTATATTAACTAAATCCTTCCCAAAACTTTCAGCCTCTGACAAATAGTTATCAATTTTTGAAGTTATGTGGTTGTAATAAGCGGTTGAAGGAATGGCAACGAAGAGGCCCAAAGCAGTTACAAATAAAGCTTCCGCAATACCAGGTGCCACCACAGCGAGATTAGTATTTTGAGCAATTGCTATTGCTTGAAAACTATTCATAATTCCCCAAACTGTTCCAAATAATCCAATAAAAGGAGCTACAGATCCAGAAGAAGCTAAAAAGGACAATCCTTTATTTAAATTTGTATCTTCATCAGCAATACTTAAATCAAGGGATGTATAAAGTCTTTGAATGAAAGCTGAGTCTATCCTATTTTTTTGAATACGAGATTTTTCATATTCGTTCATTATATTTCTAAAAATATTTGAGAAACTTTCTTGATCGAATTCGTCAATTTGTTTGTAAAGCTCATCTAAAGATACACCAGACCAAAAATGGTTTTCAAATTTTTTTGATATTTTCTTGAGTTTATTTATTAACAATATTTTTTGAATGATTGTCTTCCAAGATTGGATTGAAAAAATCACTAACAATATGATTACAAATTTAACAACCCAGTCAGATTTTAGAAACATTCCCATCATTGAGAAATCTACTGAACCCTCAAGGGATGCTAAGTTTACTACTTCTTCCATTAATTACTCTTCATCAATTATCTTTTTATTTTTAAGTTCTTTTGAGACTTTTTCAAAGTCATCTGAATGTACCATTATCCAAAAACCAGGTCTATTTTTTTCACATAATGCAATGACTGGGGTCTTTTTTTCCTTGTCTGCTAAAGATTTTGTATCATCCCATAACTTAATAGCAGTATGTTTAGCTCTTAACTTACACTCAACAAATAAATTATCGTGAATTACATCTGAATGAGTAACTTTTGAATTGATTCCACTAAGGGCATTTCTCATACCTCCAAAAAACTTTGCAACAAGTCTTTCCCTATTTTTCCAAGCTTTATCAGGCATTATTAACCTCTAATAATTCGCTATCAAAATCAAGGTTTGAAAAACAATTTTGAACATCATCGTTATCCTCTAACTCTTCATTTAATCTAATAAGCTTGTCAAGATCTTCCTTTTTTTCAATTTTTACAGTTAAATTTGGCTTCCAAATAATATTTGCACTTTCAATGTCAAATTTCTTATCTACTAGTATTTTCTCAAAAGATGCTAATTCCTCAAAAGAAGAATAAAGATATGTTACATCGTCATCTGTATTGTAATCCTCTAAACCATGGTCAAGTAAATCCTCCAGTGCACTATCATCTATTTCTTTTTTGATTTGTATTTCTCCTACTTTATTAAAATTAAAACTCACACTTCCTGTCTCACCCAAATTCCCCCCATTCTTTGAAAAAATAGATCTAATTTCTGAAGCTGTTCTATTTTTATTATCTGTTAAGGCCTCAACTATAAAAGCTGTTCCAAATGGACCATACCCCTCATAGCGAACTTCTGAATAATCAGAAGCTTCAGTATTATTTTTATTAATAGCTCTATCTACATTATCCTTTGGCATATTTACACTTCGAGCATTTGTTATTGCTAGTCTCAATCTTGGATTGGACTCTGGGTCAGTTCCTCCAATCTTCACGGCTATTTGAATTTCTCTTCCTATTTTTGCAAATTGTTTTGCCCTTTTTTTGTCCTGAGCACCTTTACGATATTGAATGTTTTTAAATTTTGAATGTCCTGCCATGAGCTAAGATAATAAATTACTATCCAAAACACCACCTATTTGAATTGATTGAATTGAATTTTTATCCCCCACATTTGTAGTAATAACCGCTCCAGAAATAGTTGCCAATCCCTCTGCGGGTTCCAGTCTGTGAGAGTTTGACCCAGTTCTCATTCTTTTGATGGCACTTTCTTTTTTCATACCAATAACAGAATTATAATCTCCTGTCATTCCAATATCGGTTTGAAAACAAGTGCCTTTTTCTAATACCCTAGCGTCCGAGGTTGGAATATGAACATGAGTCCCATATATAGCTGTAAATTTTCCATCGTAATTTTGCGCTATACCATTTTTTTCAGATGTTACTTCAGCATGTACCTCTAAAAATGAATAATCTATTTTATGGTCATTAATTATAGATAAAAGTTGTGTATCAATAGAATTAAAAGGATTACTTAAGGGAAGGTCAATAAATGTTTGACCGTGAACTTGGCTTACCAATATTCTTTTTCCATTGTTATGAGTAAAAATTTTAAACCCCCTACCAGGAGATCCAACTTCGAAATTTAAAGGTCTGATAATATTATGATCTGGGTTTTGATCCATATATTCTATAATCTCTTTTTGTTTCCAAGCATGATTTCCTAAAGTTATAGCATCAGCACCCCAGCTTATAAGCTCTTCGTAAATTTTTCCTGTAAGTCCATAACCACCAGCTGAATTTTCAGCATTAATTATTGTAAAGCTAATATTAAATTGATTTTGTATCTTTTTTAAATTTTCTTTGAGAGCTGTCCTACCTGATCTTCCTACAACATCTCCTACAACTAAAAAATTCATAAAGAATAAATTTTTTGTTCTGAACAAATGTAATCTACTTTTTGGTCAAAACTCTCCTGAAAATTGTAGTTGGTTTTTTGAATTTCAAAAGCAGCTAAAATAGTTTTTAAATTTCCTTTTTTTTTCAATTCTTCAATAGTTCTATCAAAAAAACCTCCTCCATAGCCCACCCTAAATCCTTTTTCATTAAATGCAGAGCATGATGCAATAATTATATCAGGATCTAATGTCTTTTCACCTTTGGGTTCCATGATACCGCCAAATCCTTTTTCTAAATTTGGATTATGAGGGTTATATTCAAAGTACTTTAAAGAGCGCCCTTTTGATATTACTTTGGGGAGTGAACATTTGATATTTTTATTTATTAAATCATTAGAAATTCTCAATACATCTGCCTCATTTTTATATGGATAAAATAATCCTACAGAACTATTTGGATTAATATTTTCAATTAAATCTATTATTTTTGAATTTATTTTATTGGAAAAAATATCTAAATCCGAAATGCTTAGTTGCATTCTTAGGTCCAGGTGATGTTTTCGAATTTGTTTTTTATTCAATGATTATATTATCATTTAGTTTTTTGAAAATTTGCTCAATGTCAGATTTTAGATGATTATTTTCATTTTGTAATTCTTGAATACGGCTCTCATAAAATAATTTCTTGTTCAAAGAGTCTTGCAATATTTTTTCTTTTTTCAAAACATCTTCCATAGATTTAAGATAGGCAATAAGTGTGGATGTTAAAAAAGGTACATTCTCTTTCTTCTCATCATCTATGAGTTTACTAATTGAGGAAGCGATCTCTTTTACTGTTTCAACATTATCATCGGAGCACTGTATTTTTAGTGGTCTTCCTCCAATTGTTAAAGTTAAATTAGCCATCTATATCTATTGATCCGAGTAATTCCTCAATTTTATTAGTTGCTTGATCAATAAGTTGAGATTTTTCAGATAGCTCTAGTTTGTTATTTTCTAATTCAGTTACTAATTCTGACTCTCTTCTCTCAAAATATTCTATCTTGGCTTTTAATTCTTGTCTCTCATTGATTAATTCTTGATTATTAGTTTTATAATTCTGAAGTTTTGATGCAATTTGCTCAATTTTTTGAAGTATTTGTTGTTGAAATTCGTTCATACTTTAATTATTAGTTATTAAGAAAAGTTATTCCATTGAAAAATTATACCAAATTAGCGAATTGTATCAGATTTTTATCAATTGATGCGGTAGAAAAAGCAAAATCCGGTCATCCTGGTATGCCGATGGGAATGGCTGACATTGCCACAGTGCTCTTTCACGATTTTCTTATTCATAATCCCAAGGACCCGAACTGGTTACTTAGAGATCGATTCGTTTTATCAAATGGACATGGTTCGATGTTGCTTTACTCACTTTTATACCTCACCGGTTATAAAAAAATGACAATATCTCAAATTAAAAATTTTAGACAATTGGGCTATATTACAGCGGGACATCCTGAATATGAACCAGATGCTGGTATAGAAATAACAACTGGTCCTCTTGGTCAAGGAATTTCGAATGCGGTAGGATTGGCCATAGCACTTAAAAAGCTCTCAAAAGAGAAAAAATTGTCTAAAGCACCAAAGGTATATGTTTTTTGTGGTGATGGCTGTTTAATGGAGGGGATAAGCCAAGAGGCAATTAGTCTAGCTGGGCACTTAAAACTTAATAATTTGATACTAATATACGATAACAACAACATTAGTATTGATGGATCTACAGACCTAGCTTTTAGTGATAACACAAACCTTAGATTTAAATCAGTTAATTGGGAGGTACATAGTGGAAAAGGTCATGATCATAAAAATATCTATAAACTTTTAAAAAAAGCACAAATATCAAAAGTCCCTTGTTTGCTAAATTTTAAAACTACTATTGGATTTGGTTCTCCAAATAAATCTGCTAAAGCATCATCACATGGCTCACCCTTAGGTTCAGAGGAAGTGAAATTAACGAGAAGTAAATTATCTTGGAATGAAAAACCTTTTCAAATTCCAGATAAACTTTTAAAAATTTGGCGAAATTCATCCACCAAAAATTTACAAATATACAAAAAAACTAAATCAATATCTCACACAACTTTATCAAATAAAGACATAGATAAGTTATTTGATAAAATAGAAATAGATTTAAAAGACTTTAAGTCTGATCAGGCTACTAGAAAATCCTCTGAAGCAATATTACATTATTTTAAAGAAGATCATTCGATACTTGGAGGCTCTGCAGACTTAACAGGCTCCAATAATACAAAAGGTAAACAAATGTCTGTTCTGGATAGCGTGAACACAACAGGACAATATATCCATTATGGCGTAAGAGAGCATGGTATGGCAGCAATAATGAATGGTATTGCCGCTACCAAAATTTACAAAACATATTCAGGAACTTTTTTGAGCTTTGCTGATTATATGAAGCCAAGTCTTCGTTTAGCTGCACTAATGAAAATTAATCCTATACAAGTTTTCACACACGACTCTATTGGATTAGGTGAAGATGGTCCTACTCATCAACCTATTGAACAAATTAATATGTTAAGACTTATACCAAATAGTTATGTATTTAGACCCTGCGATCTCAAGGAAACAATTGTATGTTGGAGAGAGGCTTTAAAAATTAATGATGCACCTTCATTTATCTGTCTTTCAAGGCAAAATCTGCCACAAATTTCAAATAAAAAATTAGACTCAAAAACATTTAAAGGTGCTTACGTTATATATGGTCCAAAAAAAAATAATAATATTACTATTATAGCTACTGGTTCAGAAGTGTCTTTAGCTGTCAACGTAGCTGTTAGAATTAGAAGCTATGGTATCATTTCAAAAGTCATTTCAATGCCATCAACTTCTGTTTTTGAAAAACAATCAAAAACTTTTAAAAACAATTTATTAAAATCAAAATCTAGTGAAACTTTTGTAATTGAAGCTGGATCAACAATGTATTGGAATAAGTACACAAAATATGAAAATATATTTGGATTAGATAATTTTGGTGCTAGTGCACCTGGGAATGAAGTTTTTAAAAAATTTGGTTTAACAACAGAAACCGTATCTAATAAAATAATAAAGAAAATAAAAACAAAATGAAAAAAAAAGTAGCTATTAATGGTTTTGGTAGAATAGGTAGGCTTGTTTATCGAGCATTTTTGGAGAGATTAAATGAATTTAGTAATCAATATGAGATAAGCTATATAAACGACTTGGCTGATATTGACTCAAATATTCACCTACTTAAATTTGATAGTATTCATGGATCTCTAAAAAAAGAAATTAATAAAATCTCCGATGAACAATTTTCAATAGGGGAAAATAGAGTAACTGTTACATCTGAGAAAAACCCTATTGATTTGAAATGGAAAGATAAGAAAGTCGACATTATTTTAGAGTGCACAGGTGTTTTTGCATCTAAAGAAAAGGCAATGTCTCATATCGAAAGCGGAGCCAGCAAAGTTATAGTTTCTGCTCCATGTTCTGGTGCTGATATAACAGTTGTGCAAGGAGTTAATAACAAAAATATTAATATAGATCATCAAATAATCTCTAATGCCTCGTGTACAACTAATTGTCTGGCTCCTGTAGCTTTTGTAATTGATAAAGAGTTCGGAATTGAAAATGGATATATGACAACTATTCACTCTTTTACAGGAGATCAAAATACAGTAGATACGTTCCATAAAGATCTCAGAAGAGCAAGAGCAGCATCAACTAACATTATACCAACAAGCACAGGTGCAGCAAAAGCTGTTGGTCTCGTCCTTCCTCATTTAAATGGAAAATTAGATGGCACAGCTATAAGGGTTCCAACGCCAAATGTATCTCTAGTAGATTTTAAATTTAACACAAAAAAACATATCACAATTGAAAATTTAAATAATAAATTCCAAGAATATGCAAATGGCTCTCTTAAAGGTATTTTAGGAGTGGATACAGACCCTAAAGTATCAAGTGATTATAATCATGACGCAAGGAGTTCTATTTTAGATTTAAGTGAAACAACAATGGTGTCAGATAATTTTGGTAGAGTATTGACTTGGTATGATAACGAGTGGGGATTTTCAAATAGAATGCTTGAGACAACCGCTCAAGTGTGTAATTTATAGGAGCTATTATGAAAGTAACAAATACTACAAGAAAAATTATGTCAAACTACACTCACGAAAATATTGGAGTGAGATCAAATCTGATGAAAATTTTGGGACATGGAAAGTTAGGCGGAACTGGAAGAATGATAATTTTACCTGTCGATCAAGGTTTTGAACACGGGCCCGATAGAAGTTTTGCTGTAAATCCCCCAGCATACGATCCAAACTATCATCACCAACTTGCAATAGATGCTGGTTTATCAGCTTATGCTGCTCCTCTTGGTTTACTTCAAACAAGTTCTGGAAATTATAATGGTCAAATTCCTACTATATTGAAAATTAATAGCTCTAATACTCTTGCAACATCTCTTGATCAAGCTGTTACTGGGAGTGTAAATGATGCATTAAAATTAGGATGTGCTGCGATAGGTTTTACAATTTATCCTGGGTCTGATCATAATTTTGAATTAATGGAAGAATTTAAAAGACTTAGTTTCGAGGCTAAAGAAAAAGGTCTTGCTGTTGTTTTATGGGCTTATGCGAGAGGTTCAAAGATTAGCAAAAAAGGTGAAACAGCAATGAACATAATTTCATATGCAGCACACATGTCTGCTCTATTGGGTGCAAATATTATTAAAGTAAAACTTCCTAGTGATTTTTTAGAAGAAGACCCAACTAAAAAAGCCTTTGAAGATAATAATATACCTATAAGCACTCTAAAAGATCGTGTGACTCATATCAAAAAAGTTGCATTTGATGGAAAACGCTTAGTAGTATTTTCGGGTGGGGATGCAAAAGATGATCAAGCTTTAATGGATGAGGTGCTTGCAATTCATCAGGGAGATGGAAACGGCTCAATTATTGGAAGAAATTGTTTTCAAAGATCTAGAGTAGATGCCTTAGCTTTATTAGAGCGAATGATTCAAATTTATAAATCTAAATGAAAATTAATGCTAACGACTTAAAGATAGGAAATATAATTCAACATAATAATTCGCTTTGGAAAGTCGCTAAATTATCCCATACACAACCTGGAAAAGGTGGGGCATATATTCAAGCTGAGTTGAAAAATATTTCAAACCAGTCAAAATTAAATGAGAGATTTAGAAGTTCAGAGTCTCTTGAAAAAATTCGTGCTGAAGAGATAGATCATCAATTTTTATTTCGTAGTGGAGAGGATTTTACTTTTATGAATAACCAAACCTATGAGCAAATAGTTATGAATATTAGTCAAGTGAATGAAAATACAGCAAAATTTCTTGAAGATGGAATGGGAGTATCTATTGAGTTTTATGATGAAAAACCAATGAATGTTAATCCTCCTGAAAGTCTTACTGTACAAATAGCCGAAACAGAGGCAGTTGTTAAAGGACAAACAGCATCTTCATCATATAAACCAGCATTGTTAACTAACGGTGTAAGAGTTACTGTTCCACCTCATATTGAAACGGGTGACAAAATTAGAATAAATACGTCTGAATTAACTTACATAGAAAAAGCAAAATAATTTTTTCTATGGCTATTGTTCCACCAGTAATCGTTGTTATGGAAAAGGCATGTAGGAATGCTGCAAAATCTTTAATAAGAGATTTTGGAGAGCTTGAGAAACTTCAAATTTCTAAAAAAGATAAAAATGATTTTGTATCCTCTGCAGATATTAGAGCATCTGAAACTATCAGTTATACTTTGGGAAAAGATAGACCTGATTTTCTTCAAATTGATGAGGAGACTTTTAGTGCTGAAGATTTAGATAAGCTTAAAGGTGATACTCCTGTGTTTATCTCAGACCCACTTGACGGAACAAAAAATTTTATACATGGAAATGGTTACTTTGCAGTAACCATTGGATTGATGCAAAAAGGAGAGATTATTGCTGGTGTTACATATAACCCAATTTTGAATGAATTATTTTGGGCTCATAAGGGTTCTGGATCTTGGATTAACAACCAAAGGCTCAGGGTTTCCCAAAGAGATAAGTTAGATGGATGTATGTTTACATCTGGTGTGCAAATCAAGCATGAAGATATTCTTGAAAAAGGAATTGCTCAAATAGGATCGCTTCAAAGGAAAACAAGTGTCAGAATACTTGGTTCTTCAGCTCTTGATTTAGCGAATGTGGCATCAGGAAAATTTGATGGATTTTGGTCATTAAGATTAAATCTTTGGGATATCGTAGCAGGTATTATTTTAGTAAATGAGGCTGGTGGGATATGCCTAAATAAAAAAGGTAATGTTTTTGATCCCTTAAATGATGAAAGTTTAATAGCCTCTAGTGCAGCCATTAGCAGCGAATTACTGAAAAGCTTATAAATATTTACTTGATTTTTTAACCTTTGATCTCTATTTTCTCATAACCATGAAACAAAAAATACATCCTGATTACCATGAAATTACTGTAGAACGTACTGACGGATCAACATATAAGACGAGATCTACCTGGGGTAAAGCTGGCGATACTATGAAGCTTGAAATTGACCCATTATCTCATCCAGCTTGGAATCAAGGATCTGGAAAAATGGTTGACTCAGGTGGAAGAGTTGCACGTTTTAAAAATAAATATAAGTCATTTAATATTTAATATTTTAACTAGACCATGTCTGACAATAAACCTTTAATGCCCCTAGCTACGGCCGTATGGTTGGTAGACAATACTGCTTTAAGTTTTTCCCAAATATCTCAATTCTGTCAATTACATGAGCTAGAAGTTCAAAGTATTGCAGATGGTGAGGACGCTTATCGTATGCAAGGATTAAACCCTATAGCCAGTGGTCAATTAACTATGGATGAGATTAAACGTTGTGAGGGAGATCATTCACTTGAACTTCAATTGCAAAATAAAAAATCTGAGTCCATTCAATCAAGCGTTAAAACAAAAAAATACTTACCATTATCAGTAAGACAAGAAAGACCTAAGGCTATAGCTTGGCTAATTCGTGAGTATGGACAAATACTAACAGATACGCAAATAGCTAAACTTACAAGTTCTACTAAGCCTACTGTTGCTAATATAAGAGCTGGTAATCAATCTCAACCAATTACAGAATTTAGAAACCCCACTGATCTTGGTTTATGTACTTATGAAGAGCTAGAAGCACTTGTTGAAAAAGGTCAGCGAAAAGCAGAACGCGAGAGAAAAGCAAAAGAAAAGGCAGAAAAATTACAGACTACTAATGCTTAGTGAAGAATAAATAAACATCTCCTAATCTTATACCAAATTTTTTCATAGTAGCTTTGTTGAATACATTTTTTTCATCTTGCATAATCATCCAATCATCAAATTTAACATTCATTATTCCATCACCATACTTGAGTTTTAATGTGTAATGCCAATTTAAAGCATTACCTGAACTTTCACCTAAAGCTACACCTATAATATCATCAGAAATTCCTTCGTAAGTATTTTCACCAGTTTTTTTTATTTCCCATCTTCTGAATTCTTCCTCTCCATCATCATAGAGGAAGGTCTCATTGAGAATAAAATTATCTTCCTGTTGAATACCCTCCATTTCAACAGTAAATTGTCGCCTTACCTTTCCAAGTCTATCAATAAAAAGACCACTCGCTGTTGTTTTTCCTTGAAAATACTCTTCTATTTTGAATATTGGTTTTTTGTTGGCAAAGTCTTCAAGTTTCATGTTATTGCACCCACTGACAAATATTAATAAAATACTCGCTATTAATACATTTCTCATACACACAATCAATACGCTCATTGATGAAAGTAGATCTTTAACAGATTTAATTTACTTATTGATAAAATCTATCTGATATACATCAATAGTTTTTGCCTTAAAACCTCCTGAACAATATGATAAGTAAAAATTCCACATTCTTTTGAAATCTTCAGAGTAACCTAAATTTTTAATTATATCCCATTTATTGTTAAAATTTTTTCTCCACATCTCAAGTGTTTGATAATAACTATCGGCCATTTGATTTTTAATTTGAAAGTCGAATTTTTTTTGATTAGCTATTTTTTCTAAAGCTTTTACTGATGGTAACATTCCACCAGGAAAAATATATTTTTGAATAAAATCAATTTTTCGAGTATACCTCTCAAAGAAATCTTCAAAGATTACAATAGTTTGCATTGAAAAGACTCCCGATGGTTTTAACAAGTCTTTAATTTTTTCAAAATAAGTTTGCCAATATTGTATTCCAACAGCCTCAAACATTTCAATGGAGTAGATTCTAGAATATTCTCCTTGATGTTCTCTGTAATCTTTATATATGACATTTAGCTTATTTTCTAAATGATGTTCTCTAATTTTTGTTTTTACAAATTCGTATTGCTCTTTTGAGATAGTTAAAGTATCGATTTTGATATCAGGGAATTTTGAAATTAAATAAAAAGCAAAACTTCCCCATCCAGACCCAATTTCTAAAACATGATCACCTGGTCTAGGCTCATTACCTTCAATAAGACTTTCAAATTTATTTTTTTGTGCCTCAGATAACGTTTCCAAGCCTGTTTTAAAAAAACCTGAGGAATAAGTTAAAGTATCATCCAGCCACTCCAAATAGAATTCATTACCAAGATCATAGTGAGCATGAATATTTTTTTTACTCTGAAATAATGAGTTTTTAGTTTTAATCATATATTTTTTTGATAAAAATCTGTAAAACTTAGATCCACTCATTTCGTTACCAAAAGCTCTTTCATTTAGTGCACCAAATTCTAAGAATTTACTTAAATCGTCTGCTTCAAATTTCTTTTTTATATAAGCTTCACCAAGACCAACTGAACCACGAAAATACAAATCCCATATCATAGAAATACGACTAATTGTTAAATGCACTGAAGGACCCTCTAATTCACCGTAAAACTCATAAGATTTACCCTTAACATTTAAAGTCAAAGATCCATATCTTATTTTAGAACAAACTTTTTTTATATATCTATCAATAAACAAGATTTTACCTAATTGTAACTAATCTAAGTATAGATTATCTTTTATTCTATTGGAATATTTAAAGAATTTACTTTTTTTTAATAAAAGCTTGATTGCCTGATAGTGAATAAGAGTGATTGTTTTTACACTCCCAAAAATATTTAAAATTAAAAACAAAATAAAATTATAGAAAGTTATTTCTTTTAAATTTAAATCTATGGAGGCATAAAATATTTGCTCCTTTTTAAGGTTAAATTGATTAATATTACAAAAAAAATGGTTTTTTCTTTTATTTTTTGAAGAAATCTTATAAGTGCAGTCCATTTCAATAAATGGTGAAACATACATATTTTTTTTAAACTCTTTATCTTTAAATTTGTTCAAAGTTAAATAATGAACTTGGTCTCCAAATGTATTTTTCACTTCATATATGATCGACTTAACTTTATTTTTACTATCAAGATATAAATAAAAGCTAATAGGGTTAAAAGAATAACCAACAATTGATGGGATACATATAAATTGAATACTATTAAAAACAATATTGTGTTTTTCAGCAACATTTTTTGCAAAATCATATAAACTCTTTTTTTTATTTCTAAATCCGTGCTGTTTATAAAAAATTGAAAAAAAGTTAAATCTATTTAGAGATATAAATGGATGGATGTTTATTGTGTTACTTAGATTTATACTTAAGTAAGGTGCATCATATTGAAAAAAATTATCAGTATCCCTTGTTCTTTTATGAATTATTTTACCTATTCCAAAACAATGAGAAGAAATTAATTCCATTGCACTCTTGATGTATCCGCATTTTTAAACTCTTTTAAATCTATATTTAACATTTTACAAACTTTTATAGCAGATTGAATACCGTCTTCATGAAAACCATAGCCAAGATAACTACCAACATAATAAGAATTCTCATAGCCTTGAATTTGAGAAATATTTTTTTGAGCATTTAGAGTTTTTGGTGAGAATATTGGATGTTCATAAATTGTTTGATACTGATTATGATTTTGATCCTGATTAAGAGAGACAAAGAAATTGTCATTTGTTTCTAGTGGTTGCAATTTATTCATCCAATAACTTAAAGTGCATTTATTATTTAAATTCGTATGAAAATTCCAACTTGACCAAGCTTTTAAATGAGTTGGCATAAGAGTATTATTTTGATGCAATTGTGCTAAATTTTTTTGAAAATCAAATTCATTTAAAACCTCATACTCTTTCTGATGTATTTTATCTAAAAGAGGAAAAAAATGGTTGGGAGGACATGCAAATATTATAATGTCAAAAACAGATTTTTTTCCTTCAAAGAAAATTTCAATCTTGTCATTTCTTGAAATTTTTTGAATTCTACATGACTTTTTGATTTTAAATTTTGCAGATTTAATTAATAAATTGATATATTGTTTAGAACCATTTCTTATTGTTTTCCATTGTGGTCTGTCCGTGAAATTAAACAATTTGTGATTTTGAAAAAAATTAATAATACTTTTTAATGGCTGATTAAGAGAGTCTTGATCGGGAGTTGACCAAATACTTGAAATTAAAGGAACAAGATGGAAATTAATAAATTCATCAGAGTAATTTTTTGTTTTAAGAAAATCTCTAATTGAAATATCTGATGTAATATTTTTTTTTTGATAAACTTTATAAAAAATAATGATGTCTTTTAACATTTTGTAGAATTTTAAATTAAAAAAATTTTTACGATCTGCAAATAATGCACTTAAACTTCCTCCTCCGTACTCGAATTTGTTTTCCTCATTAAGAAAACTAAAGGACATATTGCTATTAACAGTTTCGACTTTGAGAAGATTAAAAAATTTTGTTAAATTTGGATATGTCAGTTCATTGTAGACAATAAAACCTGTATCTATTGGTATAGTATTCCCATTACAATCTTTGACTTCTCTTGTATTTGCATGCCCACCTAAATAATCATTTTTCTCAAATAGTGTTACATCAAAATATTCTTGTGAAAAATATGCTGTAGATAATCCCGCTATACCTGATCCAATTATAGCTACGCTTTTTTTCAAATTATGATTTCGTTTGTTGATAAGCATCAAGTGCTCTGTTACGAGACTCTTTCAAATCAACGATTGGATTAACATATTTTTTTTCTTTGACTAAACTATCTAATAATTTTTTATCTAAATATGGCTCAAATACTGTTTCTGATGAATTAAATATTTTTAATTGTGGAATATACTTCAAGATAAATTTAGCCTGTGGATCGAACTTTTCTGACTGAAGCACAGGATTAAATACACGAAAATATGGGGAAGCATCTGCGCCACAGCCTGCTATCCACTGCCATCCAGCTGCATTACTAGCTTCATCATAATCTAGTAAACTTTTTTGAAAATACCGCTCACCTAATGTCCAGTTTAATAATAAATTTTTCACAAGAAAACTTCCAACAACCATTCTAAGCCTATTATGCATCCATCCCTCTTCATAAATTTGACTCATTGCAGCGTCTACAAGAGGTATGCCTGTTTTACCCTCAGTCCATAGAGCAAAATCTTTTTTACTGTTTCTCCATGGAAATTTTTTAAATTTAGGGTTAATCGGTTTAGTTGATAAATCTTCAGAATAATACAACAATGAATAAGAAAATTCTCGCCAGCCAATTTCTGATAAATAAGTATTTACAGCATTATTAGATTTTTTTGAATTTTGGATTTTTTCAATTATTGTCCGCGGGGATATCTCTCCAAATCTTAAGTGAGGAGATATTCTTGATGTTTGATCAAAATCAGGCCTATTTCTATTTAAATCATATTTATCTATATGAGAAGAAATGTAAGTCTCAATTTTTTTCAAAGCTGCATCCTCTCCTGGAGTCCAATAATTATTAAACTTCTCATACCAACTTCTATTAGATAAAAAATTGATTTGAGTTTTTTCATTGTGTTTAAATGATTTGATTGATGTATTTTTTTGGTAAGAAAATTTCTTGCTCATATAAACTTTAAAAGCAGTTTTCCAATAAGGAGTAAATACTTTAAAGAACTGCCCAGAGTTATTTTGTACTTCCCAAGGCTCATTAAGTAAGTGTGAATTAAAAGTTTCAACATGAATATTTTTATTTTTAAAAAAACTCTTTATCTCAGTGTCTCTTTTAATAGATTGGTCTGAATAGAGCCTATTCCAAATTAATGATGAAATTTTGTATTTTTCAATTAGGTGTGAGAGATTTTTTTTCGCTTCACCTTCAGTTATTATAAGCTTTACATTAAATTTTTGTTCTAAATTCTTGGAATGCAATTGAAGAGTTTTATTTAACCACCATTGCCCAGCATCTCCAGTGGCTTTCTTTTCAATGTCATCATAAATATAAACAAGTAATGCTGGGGATTTTTGTTTCGATATAAATTCAAGACAAGGATTATCAGTAATCCTAAAGTCTCTTCTCAGCCAATATAAAGTTCTATTTTCGATGATAAAATAATAACAAAATTATTTACTATGAGGAGGCATTTTCTTTTCTACAAACCAAACATGCTGTTTCAAAACAGGGTCATACTTTCTCTGGCGAAGTTTGTCAGAAACTTTCAATCCTTTAGTGGGTTTACGTACAATATATTTTGTGCCAGTTTCAGGTTTTTCTTCAGGTATTAACTGTTTAAGTTGGTATGTAGACTTTTTAGCCATTGGCGTAAACTAAACTAATTTTAAATTTGGTCAACATTGATATTTAATGAAATTAAAGAACTTTTTTCCAATGTTCTCGCTTATCTTTGAGAGAACGTCTCTTTTTTTCTGTCATATTATCAAAACAGATGGAACATGAATATCCTTCTTCATATTTAGGAGATTTTCTCTCTCTTGGAGTTAAAGGCATGTTACACCCGTAACAAAGCTTACTCGTACCTTGAGAAAGTTGCTTGTTCAAAGATACTCTGTAGTCAAAAACAAAGCATTCACCCTTCCATGAGTCAGCAGATGTGGTTTCAAAATATTTTAATATTCCTCCTTTAAGTTGATATGTCTCAATACCATATTTTTCCATTAAAGGACCTGCTTTTTCACATCTAATACCACCTGTACAATAAATACCAACTTTTTTATTCTGAAATTTTTCTTTGTTATTCTTTATATAATTTTTGAAATCTTTAAATGTTTCAATTTTAGGGTTGATAGCATTTTTATAATGACCAATTTTAAATTCATAATCATTTCTTGTATCAAGAATTTCTACATTTTTATCATTGGCAAATTTATCCCAATCACTTGGTTCAATAAACTTAGACTTTTTAATGTCTGAAATTTTTAATCCAAAATCAGATGTAACTATTTCCTTTTTAAGTTTAATTTTAAACTCATTAAAAATTCTTTGGCCATTAAAGTCTGATATTTTTATATTTTCTTTAGTGACTCCTAAAGACATTAAATAGTCGATAATTTTTTTTTCTAATTTTGAAGAGACTGCTATTGTACCATTTAAACCTTCCTCACTGACAATAATCGAACCTTTTATTTGTTTTAAAAGAAAGTGTAAATTTAACCTCTCTTTTAATAATCTGGGATTGGATACGTTAAAAAAACTATAAAACGCAATGACTCTCATTAGTATGTTTTATAACAAATGTATAGATTGATCAAATAAGGCGTTTAAATTACTTTTATTTTATTAGTAAATTGATTTTCAAATTTAACTAACTGAGGCATAAATTTAAACCAAGCATCTTTCAAAGCTTCTACAAATTTTTCGGTAGACTCTGGGTCATGACATGGAGTAGGAGTTATTCTTATTCTCTCAGTACCTTTTGGGACTGTTGGATAATTAATAGGCTGAACATAAACCTGGTGCTCATTTAAAAGAAAATCACTAATCTCTTTACATAATTTGCTATCTCCAATTAATACTGGGATTATATGTGAACCTGAGTCTAAAAAAGGAATACCTGCAGTTCGTAGTTCTTTTTTAACAAAATCAACATTCTCAAAGAATGAAGATCGAATTTCATAGTTTTTCTTTACTTGTCTAATGCTCTCTAGACTTCCAGCAGCTACTGCTGG
>CACIPV010000002.1 GCA_902588615.1 uncultured Alphaproteobacteria bacterium
CGAGATTTCAAAATTTGAAAATTTAGAGAGTCATTTATCTCAAGATAAATCAAAAAAACTTAATGATATTTTATTCTCTCAACTTGATGTTGACGATTATGCTAGTTTCAAAAATATGTATCCTCATAATATTTCTCAACCTAAATTAAATGTAAATAAACTTTCTGTAAAAAAACATATAAACGAGGATGGCACTTATCCCAATTTAGTTTCAAAGAATACAAAAGATAAAACCTCAGAGATATTTCAGGGAATTTACCCTGAGCCAAAGTTTTTACCAGGTGGTGATAAGTATTTATTAATAGAATTTGGTAATGTGATGAATTTAGAATTGAACTTTAAAGCTCAGGGGCTATCAAACTTAATTAAGACAGCAAATATAAAGGGAGTTTACGAAACACTCCCATGTTTTGCCTCAATGATAGTTCACTACAATCCAGATGATATCGGCTATCAAGATTTAATTAATGAATTGAAATCATTGCTTAAAGATATGAAAGATAATGACGATACTGTTGTAAATAGCAGACTTTTTCATTTCCCGACTGTCTATCTTGACAAATGGACAAAAGAGGCAATTGAAGACTATATAGCTAAAATCACAATGAAAAAGCCAGATCCTGAGTTCATTACAGAATTAAACCAATTAGATGACGTTAATCATTTTGTCAGAGTTCACTCTGGAACTGAGTATTGGGTGGCTTCGCTCGGTTTTTGGCCTGGTTTACCATTTACAATGCCGCTTGACCCTAGGTGCAAATTAACCGCTCCAAAGTATAACCCACCTAGAACATGGACACCAAAAGGAACCGTGGGTATGGGGGGATCGTCCACAGCTATTTATCCTGATAGGCTACCTGGAGGTTATCAAATTTTTGGAAGAACCCCTGTTCCCATTTGGGATCCTGACAAAAATTTTGATGTTTTCAAAGATAGTATTTGTCTATTTAGGCCAGGAGATAGAATTAAATTTGTGCCTTGTGATTATGATGAGTTTGAAATGATTGAAAAAAAAGTTGAAGATAAATCATATCGATATGATTTAATTGAAGAACATAAATTTTCCATCAAAAAATATAAATACTGGTTGTCTAAACTAGATTACAATAAGAAGTTTTAAATGTTTGAAGTTATTAAACAAGGACTAGAAACATCAGTGCAAGATTATCCTGGGAGAGTCGGTTATCTTAACCAAGGGTTTCCTCCCTCAGGGCCAATGGATAGTTGGTCTTTTCGACTTGCCAATTTACTTGTAGGTAATGAGGAAAGTTTTGCAGCACTTGAGTGTCAGTACACTGGTCCAACTTTAAAATTTGAAAAAGATCACGTCATTGCAGTCTGTGGTGCGGATATGCAACCCAAAATAAATGGTAATTCTATTCCTATGTGGGAGAGTGTTTTAATAAAATCTGGACAAACTCTTGAAATGGGTTTTACAGTATCTGGTGCAAGATCTTATGTGTCTTTTGCTGGTGGCATTGAGTCAGAAAAATGGCTAAACTCTCAATCAACTTTTCACAAAGCAGGTGTTGGTGGCATTGATGGTCATGCTTTGAAAGACGGTCAAAGAATTCCTTTAGGTCAAGCAAATGGGAAGATCGGCAGAAAAATTAGAACTGACTCAATTCCAGAGATTAGCAATAGTGGTATTTGGGAAATTGAGGTTGTTCGGGGACCAAATGATGATTGGCTTGACGATGAAGGATATGACACTTTTCTAAAAGCAGAGTGGAAACTTCAAGCAAGAAGTGATCGTACTGGATTTAGGTTGGATGGACCCACTTTAAGTTTTACCGAAAAAGCTACAAATAAATCTCCTGAACATGGCTATGAACCCTCAAATATAATAGATCAGGGTTACCCAATTGGTGGTATTAATTTGGCGGGTCAAACGCCAATAATACTCGTAAATGATGGGCCTAGTATGGGTGGGTTTATTGTACCTTTTACTGTTCCATCAGCCTCTTTTTGGAAATTAGGACAAGCTAAACCAAATGAAAAATTTAAGTTTAAAGAAATAAGTGTGCAAGAGGCACAGGAAATGAGATCTGAACAAACCTCCATCTGCTCAATGGGAAGTGTCATCTAATAATATGTCTACAGAAGTTTTAACGTCAGTTCCAGGTAACATATGGAAAGTTTTAGTTGAAGTTGGTGATGAGGTAAGTGAGGGGGATATATTATTTATTATGGAAGTTATGAAATCAGAGGTCAATCATAACGCTCCAGTTAGTGGAACGATAACACAAATTAACATTAGGAATGACCAAGAGGGTGTAAGCCCTGGCACTATTGCTATAATAATAGATTAAATGGCAGATACTCCACTTTTATATAATGGGCCTACTTCTCCTTTTGGAAGAAAATGTAAAGTATCTGCTCTTGTATTAGACGTTGCTCATAAAGAAGAAAAGATAAATATTTATAAATCAAGATTTCTAGATGAATTTAATCCATTAAGACAAGTTCCTACTTTAATAGTTGGTGATAAAACGATCACAGACAGTGATAATATTTGTTTGTACTTTGATAGTATTTCAAAAAAAGACTCTATATATCCAAAAAATCGTTATTGGGAAAGTATGACAATGATAAGTGTTTCAAATGGAATTATGGAAAATGCAGTTAATCGTTATATAGAAATGTCAGCTATACCAGAATTAGAGCAAAGACATAAATCTATAGAGCGATATGAGAAAAAAATTTTAAGATCCATTGATTGGATTGAAAGAAAATATGATGAGTTCGTGACTGACAAGTTAACGATTGATCAAATATCTGTTGCCTGTGCATTAGACTATACATCTTTTAGATTTACTGATGCCTGGGGAGACAATAATATTAAATTAAAAAAATGGTTAGAAAATATTACCAAGAATGATTTTATGAAATCAACATTACCTGGAGAGAGTTTTAAGTATGAATAAAAGATTTAGAAAATTTTTTCTACAAATGATACATTATAAGTTGATGAGATATATTTTTGTACTTCTTCTAAGTTTGCCATTATTATCGATGAATTTGAATGCAGAGTATGAGATGCATATCCCAAATTGTACTCAAAAAGGTGTTGAAAATTGCGGAGGTTTTTTATTTGATAATGAAACTGGGGATGTCCTTTTTTGTGGTTCTGAGAGTTGTATCGATTTAAAACTACCAAAATCTTGGAAGGCAAAACAGAAAGATAAACTATCAAAACAAGATCAAATATTAGAAATGCTCTCTAATATTCAGGTTGGATCTGTCAACACAGTTCAAAATGTTGAGCCTTCCTCAGATACAAAAATTGTAAATCAGGAAGTAAAATCAGAAGAAAAGAAAGAAGAAAAAGAGGTTGTCAAAAAAGAAGAGAAAAAAGAGAAGAAGATAGAAAAGTGTGACAAAGAAAAGAAAAGTTTGTGTAAAGGTTCTGGTGGCATGCAACTTGGAGGAACAGGAATGAAACTTAAGAAACCAACAAAAAAATAGTTTGAAAAAAAAACAAAAGAGATCATTAGCTTCTTTAATATTAATAAGAGAAAAACTTGCCCATGACTTATGTAATGAGATTTATATGAGTAAAGATGAAGCTTATGAAATTATAGACTTTGCTTTCCAGCTTAGTGATAAATTACCTGAAACCTATGATCAACTGAAATCAGAAATAAAGTCTTATATAATTATTAATATGTTATCTCTAGTTACTAAATTCCACTAGTATCAATTTCTTCTTTTGAAATATTTTCTTTATTTTCATCAAGTAAATTTTCATAGTTCGAATTTTCATTACTCAAATAAGCACTATCAGTTAAAATTATATCCATTCTCCTATTATTAAAGCTATAATCACAAGTAACTGAGAAAATTAACTCACTACTATTAGATTTATTGCTAAGATAAATTTCCCAAGTTGTTTTACTTTTAAGTTTATTTGGAAATTGTTTAACTTCAGTTTGAAATAATTCGGTGTTTTTCTTTTGAAATGAATTAATAAAGCTATCTTGAATGTCAAGGCACTCAACAGGACTGAGTTGCAATTGATTATTTGAGCCGTGAATTTCGTAAATATTTCCTGTTTTTGTTGATTTTAATGTGTATTCATTAAGATATTTGTTTGCTATCAAGACGTTGTCCTCTTTAATAGAAATGCTCTCAATATTACCTTTCTTTAATTTTATTCTACCATCATTTTCATACCTAAGAATGTCCTCATACAATTTATAACCAAAAAGCTCAATTGATTGTGCATTCAAACAAAAAAACATGCTTACCGTGAATAATGTCTTAAACATAAGGAATTTTAACATTGATTTAGTTCTTTAAAATAGTGTTGAGCGGATATGGAACATCTTTGATAGAAAATTTATGACAATATTCAACACCCTCTAAAAGTTTTGACCATAGTTCGTTTGCATCCTTTTCTAATTCTGGGATCGAATATGATGCTAAGCTTAAAAACCATATCTTAAAAGAGTCCTTTGATAGTCTATCGACATTTGAATTAACTAATGTGGAAAAAGTATCTTTCCACTGTAGTAAGAGAACATCAGCTTCTTTTTTTGATAAATTCTGTGGTGATATAAAGTATTTTTTTTGAAGTGTTGATTTATCTTGTTCTAGGATAGATGTTTTAAATTGGAATGCATTATCGAGAATTGATGCTTTTTCTTTGCTATCATTAATTTCAATCCAATTAATAAAACCTTTCAATAATCTTGAGCATATGTCATGGAGTTGTTCATTATCTATTTCTTCATTCATATAATTTATTAAAATTTAAAATTTCAAGAATGACTGTATCTCTTTTGCTAGAGCCAACATTTCTAAACACCCTTTTCCAGTTCTTTGTTTTTCTACTACTGTTAACCCTAATCCCATAGTTGATACAAATATTTGTCTATTACCCAAAATCGTCTTTGCTTTTTTAACATTCATTTTATTAACAAATTTATGTGCTTCTTTAATAAGTTTAGATTTTGCATTTGCTCTATTAATGAGTATTAATATCTCTCTTTTTTCTCTTTTCGCTAATTCAATTATGGACTCCGTGGCCCAAAAATCCACTTGAGAGGGAGATATCGGTATAATGACAAGGTCAGCTATTTCAATTGCTGGTCTTCCATCAGCGTCAATTTTGGGAGGAGTATCAATTATTACTAAATCAGATTTTTCTTTAAGCGTTTTTGCCTCATACTGTGCGCCCCAGAGGCTTGCTGTTTTAAACTGAATCATGTTTTTATTTTTAAGTTTTTCATTTCTGGTAATAAACCACTTACCTAAACTGCCTTGAGGGTCTGTGTCGAGTAATGTCGTGGATAAATTATTTTTTAAAGAATAAACAGCAGCTAAATTTGCAGCTATAGTGGTTTTACCAGAGCCTCCTTTTTGTTGAGCGATGGTAATAACCTTAGACACAATTCAAGTATAAAAATAAAAAACTCTTAAGAAAGCCTTATTAAAAAAAAGTTGTGGGTTGATAGGTACTTAGAATAGGTTTGGTAAAATTATATAGGAAATAAACCTCATATCATCTATATTGCTATCGTGAAAGCGTTTCAATTCAACACTACTCCTGGAATAAGATTTGGAAGTGACTATTCAATAGGCACAGCAGAAGAAGTTTCTAAAAAACTTGGTAACAAAATACTATTTGTAACTGATCCGGGTTTAGTAAAAATTGGGTTACACGAAAGAACAATTACTGAGCTTCAAAAATACTCTGAAATTTTAATTTTTGATAATGTTGAAGCTGACCCATCTATAAAAACACTTATGAGTTGTGTACAACAGGGAAGAGATTTTGATGCAACAGGTGTAATTGGATTTGGTGGTGGATCATCAATGGACGTATCGAAATTAACTGCACTTTTGATTGGCTCAAACGAAAATATTCATGAAGCTTGGGGAGTGGCTAATGCTAAAGGGCCTAGGCTCCCTCTTGCACTTTACCCAACAACTTCTGGTACTGGTTCTGAAGTAACTCCAATTTCTATTATCACACAAGAAGATTTAGAAAAAAAAGGAGTCTCCTCTCCTATTATACTTCCAGACCTTGCAATTCTTGATCCATCATTAACACTCGGTCTTCCCCCTCACATTACTGCTGCTACCGGTATTGATGCAATGGTCCACGCGATAGAGTCTTATGCTTCAAAAAGTGTGAACAATAATTTGATCTCCCAAACACTTGCAAAGGAAGCATTGAAGCTTTTAGGTAGTTCTATAAGACAAGCTGTCATTAACGGAAAGGATATTGAAGCAAGATCAAATATGCTTGTTGGCTCTATGTTAGCAGGTGTCTCCTTTGGAAACTCTCCAGTTGCTGGCGTTCATGCTTTAGCATATCCGATTGGAGGCACTTATCATGTCCCTCACGGTCTTTCCAACGCACTTGTCCTGCCATATGTTTTAAGATTTAATATATCTGATCAAAATGCATCAAAACTATACAGTGAAATAGCCCCGATTGTTTTTCCAGATATTGATACAAGCACCAGCACTCAAGATATTTCTTCAAAATTCATTGAAAAGTTGTCAGATCTATCAAGTGAATTAGGTTTAGAACAAAGATTAAGAGATCTCGACATCCCTGAAACTGCATGCGAAACAATGGCTAGAGATGCTATGAAACAAACCCGATTACTAATCAATAACCCAAGAGAAATATCTGAAAAAGATGCTTTTGATATTTATAGGTCTGCATGGTAAAAACTTCATCTGATAAGAGATGGTAAATTTATCATCTTGAATTATTAAGATTTTAAACTAAATAATATGAAAAATGTTAAGTGTAATAGATATTTCTAAAAATTTTGGCGATTTTACTGCCATTAATAAACTCTCTTTTGAGGTCAAAGTTGGTGATGTGATGGGGTTCCTTGGACCTAATGGTGCTGGCAAAACAACTTCCATGAGGGTAATAACAGGTTATCTTAAATCTGACAGTGGAAAAGTTATCATAAACAATAAGGACATTGAAATAGATCCCATTCACACAAAGTCAATGATTGGCTACTTACCTGAAGGTGTTCCACTTTATTTGGACTTTTCACCATATCTTTACCTAGACTACGTTTGCCAGGTAAGAAATATAAAAAACTCAAAAGTAGCAATAAAAAAAGTAATTAATGATCTGCAATTAGATGAAGTAAAAGATGTTCCTATTGAAACTTTATCAAAAGGTTTTAAAAGACGTGTTGGAATAGCACAGGCTCTTATTCATAATCCCAAATTACTGATCTTAGATGAGCCAACTGATGGATTGGATCCCCTTCAAAAGTTTGAAGTAAGAAAATTAATTAAAAAATTATCTAAAACGAAAGCAATTATAATTTCTACACACATTCTTGATGAAGTCCCAGAGGTTTGTAATAAGTGTCTTATTATTAATGATGGACAAAAAGTCTTTGAGGGAACTCCAGCACAGCTTAAGAAAAAAATTGGTAAATCCCTAGATGAAAAATTTAGAAAGTTAGTAAGCTAATGTTGGCGCTAATTAAAAGAGAACTTAAATTATATTTTATTACTCCTGTCGCCTATATTTTTACTGCAATATTTATTTTGACCTCTATGTCCTTGACATTTTATTTTGGCTCGTTTTTCTCCTCAGGAGTTGCAGACTTAACAGTTTTTTTTAGTTTTATCCCATGGGTTTTTATTTTCTTTGTCTCTGCAGTTACTATGAAAAGTTGGTCCGAGGAAAAAAGACTTGGTACTATTGAATTATTAATGACTTTGCCAATTCCTTTGTGGAAGATAGTGTTGAGTAAATTTTTTGCAACTTGGGCTTTTGTTGTATTCTCAGTTGTTTTGACGTTTCCTATTTGGATTACAGTAAATTATCTTGGAAACCCTGATAACCTTGTAATTATTGGCCAATATCTTGGTGTTATTATCATGGCAGGTGCTTATGTCTCTCTTGGAATTTTCTTTTCTTCGTTAACTAACAATCAAATAATTGCTTTTATTTTATCTATTTTAGTCTCATTTCTTTTTACCATAAGTGGGTTTCCTCTTATGATTAATTTTATAACTGGGATTTTACCTATTGAAATAGTAGAACTCATTTCTAGTTTTAGCTTTTTGACTCACTTCTCAAGTATCCAAACGGGTTTCTTCTCAATTAAAGGATTGTTTTTCTTTTTATCCTTTATTGCTCTTTGGAATTATTTAACAATTATAAAATTTTTAAATCGAGACTAATGAATAAATTTTTACAAAAAAACTATCTTATAGTATCTATATTAAGCACTGTTATTTTATTTTTGTCCTTTAATTTTATAATCCAAAAAATCAATTTTAATTTAGGAGTTGATTTTACCTCTACCAAAACTTTTACTCTTTCAAGTGGTACTAAGAGAGTTATAGACGAAATAGAAGAGCCATTAAAAATTACTTTTGTGTATAGCAGAGACTTGTCTAAAAATATTCCAATTATTCAAAATTATGCTAATCAAGTTCAAGGTCTATTAAACAGATATTCAGATCTAGCCTCAGGTAAAATTGAATTAAACTTTATTGAACCAGAGCCTTATTCAGATGATGAAGATTATGTAAATAGATATGGTGTGCAGGGTTTTCCTATAGATCAAGAAGGGTCCAAAGTATATTTTGGATTAATTGCTTCAAATACAACAGATGACATAGAAACTGTTCCCTTTTTTGATCCCTCAAAAGCTGGCACATTAGAAAAACAATTAACTGACATTGTATACAAACTTAATAGATCAAAAAAACCAATGATTGGTTTTTTATCATGGGTGGACACTACACCACCAATGATGCCAAATAATCAACTTGGACAAGGAGAATACACAATACTTGAGGAGCTTAGTTATTTTTATGATTTTGAGTTTTTAGATACAGACATAGAGAGTTTTGAGGGTATAGACTTATTAATAGTTTATCACCCCTCTGATATTAGTGACAAAACTGAATATGCAGTTGAACAATTTATCTTGAATGGGGGAAAATCAGTTATTTTTGTTGATCCATTTTTTGAGAAAAATGACCATTCAAATAAATCATCAAATTTAGAAAATGTCTTAAAAACTCTCAATATTAACTATAATAGCAATGTTATTTTAGATGGTGCTCAAGCAACAAGACTGCAAACACAACAAAACATAACTGAAAATACATCTTTGCAAACTATGTTGAAATTGAATTGGCCTGAAGTCAGAGGACAGTTCATCAATCAAGCTGAAGAAATTGGAGACGGTTTATCTTTAATTAGACTTGTGTCTCCAGGTGGTCTTTCCCCATTAAATGATGAAAGTGAAATTTCTTACACTCCTATTATGTCCTCCAGTGAGGTAACAATGGATCTACCTATGAAAGAGGTACATGATCCAATTAAGCTCATTAATAATTTTCAGCCAACAGGTATTAGCTATGACTTTGGTGTAAAATTAAGTGGTATTGCAAAAAGTAATTTTAATGATTTTGAATTTAAAAATGATAATCATTTAGAAATATCCTCAAAAAATATAAATGTGGTAGTTTTCAGTGACGCTGATTTTATAAGAAATGCCTTTTGGGCAAGAATTCAAAAGTTTTTAGATACCAATGTAATAGAGGCGACATCTGATAATGGAAGTTTAGTTACAAATGTGTTTGACTCAATGACAGGTTATGATGAATTTATTGATCTTAGAAACAAAGAAGCTCCATTTAGACCGTTTGTTGTAGTTCAAAAACTTCAAGCAGAAGCAGAACAGATGTATCTAGGACAAGAACAGCAATTACAAGCTCAACTTGATAATACATTAAATCAAATTCAAAATTTATCAGGCGGTAGAGATGTAGAAAGTGTCAATTTATCTGACAAACAATTAATGGAATTAGCAAATTTTCAATTACAAGTAGAAAATACTCGTAAACAACTAAGAGAAGTTAGAAGAAATTTAAGTAAAGATATAGATCGATTAGCAAATCAAATAAACATATTAAATACTTTTTTAATCCCTGTTCTTTTAATTCTACTAATGTTTTTTATTCCAAGACAACTCGGTATCAGAAAAAGAAAAAGCAGATAAATGTATATTAAAAATTTAAAAATATTGGTTTTACTATCTTTTGGTTTTTTAATTATTGCCCTTGGTATGTATTTTGATGGCAAAAATATCTCTAACAAGTCATCATCTGAAGTATTATTTCCTAGTTTTGATGATGTTTTACCAGAAATAGCATACATTGAATTTTCTAATCAAAATGGAAAATCTGTTATTGAAATCATTGATAATCAATGGCTTATTTCAAGCTCAAATAATTTTCCGGCAAATACTGAGCTTTTAAGTAGGTTTTTTATTCAACTTCGTGAAGCAAATATTTTAGATGCTAAAACTAATCGTGAAGATCTTTTATACAAATTGGGTCTAGATGATGAAAATAAAATGCAATTAATATTAAAATCTGAAGACGATGTAGTATTGTATTCACTAGATATTGGTATTTATAATTATAATATCCCAGGATCTTACATAAAGGCCCCTGAGTCTAATCAATCTTATTTGGTTTCAACAAACTTAACCGCCGATGTGTCTGATTTCTACTGGGTGCCCACCGATTTAATAAATATTGGTAAATCTCAAATTCAATCAATTCAAATTTATAATCAAAATATGATTAACTTAAGTGTCAAAGAAGGAGAGCTAAAACATACAAATTTGACCTCTCAATTTAATGAAATTGATAATGATAAAATTATTGATGCTCAAAATATATTAACTGATCTTCAACATAATGGCTTTATACTTAAGACAGAATTACCTAACTCTTCAGATTTAAAAGCTAGGTTTACACTCAATAATGGAACTATAATTTTTGTAAATCTTTACGATATTGAGGGTAAAGGTGTTCATGCTACTTTTGATTGGAATTATGTCGATGAAAAAGTTCAAATATCAAAGTTTATAGATCCATTGCTAGATGGAAATCAAATACAAGTTAGTTCGGTTGCTTTTTTAAATAATTTTGCTTTTAGCGTTCCTCAAATATTTTTTGATACATTGAATATAAAATTAAGAGAAAAAACCGAATAATTATTCTATTTCTCCAATTTCAAACTTAATTTGGTGTTTATAGATTTGTGATGGGTTTAATTGCGTTGAAGGAAATTTTCGATTATTGGGTGCGTTTGGAAAACCCTGAGTTTCAAAACACATACCTTGATATTTTTTTATTTTAATACGATTACTGGAATATTTTAAATGCTGACCAGTATAAAATTGAACACCAGGTTGATTTGAAAAAATTTTTAGGGATATATTGCTTTTTGGTGATTGTATTTTAGCTGCAAACTTAGAATTTTTTTTTATGATGAAATTTTCATCAAATCCCTTGAATTTATTAGTAAATTTATCGCGTATCCTAGTTGATTTTTTAAAATCAAAACGTGTTCCTTTTACATTCATTACCCTACCAGTAGGTATATTTTCAGAGTCATTTTCTAAGTACTGATTTGAATTGATTTGGACGTGGTGATCAAAAATATCTTTTTTAATTTTATCTAAATTCCAATAGGCGTGATTTACCAAATTAACGTGAGTAGTTTTTGATGTTTGTGCACTTATATTGATTTTGAGAGTCGAATTTGCAATTGAGTAATCACAACTGGAATATAATTCTCCTGGGAAACCCTGATCTTTATCTGGTGATATACAATAATAGCTAATATGAGATTTGGAGAAGCTCTTAACTTGCCAAATTTTTGAGTCAAACCCTTTTTTACCACCATGTAGTATATTTTTCCCCTCATTTCTAGTTAATTTGTATTTTACTCCTTTGATCTGAAATTGAGCTTTTTTTATTCTATTTGCATACCTGCCACATGTTGCGCCTAAGTAATTTTTATTATTTTTATATGATGAGATATTTCCTAAATTTAGAATTAAATTGATTTTTTTCTTTTTATAAAAAACTTCAAATAATGTTGCACCAATATTGAGAGTCTTAACTCTTAAAAACTTATTTTCAATTGTGTGCGATTTAATCATGAATGATTAAATTTTTGAAATATTCTCTAAAACTTTTTTTGTTACTTCTTTTAATCTTGGAATAGTTGAATTGATTAATTTAATACGGTCATAAGTATTTGGATCTTTTGCAATTTCCTCTCTTAAAGTATCGCCGAAAGTTTTTCTGAGTTCAGTGCCGATATTAAACTTACAAACATTCGTTGTATTTGCTATCGTTCTTTTAAGTGTATCGTCGATACCGCTACTTCCGTGAAGCACCAATGGTACTTCGGTTAAGGTTTCTATCTTCTTTATGACTTGCATATCAATAGAAGAGGATTTGTTTGTCTGTAAGTGTACGTTTCCTGCACTTATCGCCATAGCATCACATTTGGTTAATTCAGCAAATGTCTTCGCTTCTTCAGGATCTGTGCTTTGTGACTTAGCACCATCATTGTAACCAACAAATCCAATTTCTCCCTCAACGGAAATATTTTGTTTATGAGCTAATTCAACAATTTCACTTGTTTTATCAACGTTTTCATTAAGTGAAAGCTTGGATCCATCAAACATTACAGATGTAAATCCGTTGTCAATTGCCTCTAAACACTCTTCTTTAGTATAACCATGATCTAAATGACAAACTATTGGACTAGATGATTGCTCAGCCAAGTATCTAAACATTTTACCTAAAACTGGCAGAGGTGTATTCGCTCTACAACCTGGTCCTGCTTGAAGAATCACAGGCACCTTGAGCTCTTCGGCTGTTTCTGCATAACATCTTGCATCCTCCCAACCTAGTACCACTAATCCTGCAATGGCATAATTATTTTTTTTTGCTTCTTGTAAAACTTCTGAGAGGCTAGCTATCGTCATTTATATTTTGCTATCATATCCTTAATACCTGGGATTGTTTCTAATTGGTAAGCATGGGTTTTTTGGAAAGATTGAATAAGTGATCTTTGAGAAAGACCTACTAGGATTGTAAAATAATACATCTCATATCCTGGGGCAACCACACATGGATGATATCCTTTATTTATTGCAATAGTAGAGCCATTAAAAAGTTGATAACCGTGACCCTCTTTTTCATCTTCTGATTGCATAATTTGAACACCAAAACCATGTCCTGGTTTAAATCGATAATTATAAACTTCATCATGCCGTGTTTCTTGAGGGAGATCATCTGTGTCGTGTTTGTGAGGAGGGAAGCCTGACCACCCTCCAGCGCCAACAGTATATAATTCATTTACTAATAATCGACCAACTTGATCATGATGTTTCGCACCCAAGATATGTTTAATTTTTCTGTGAGTTTTTGTATCGTCTGAGCCATATTGAACAACATCTAGTTCTTCTTTTAAAACGAGAAATGGCTCTAATTTTTTTTCATAAATTCCACCAGCTATGAAACACTCAGAGGAGTCAGATAAACAAGTAATTTTACATTTTGAATTTGTAGGAATATAACTACCCTCAGGTTCACCATCCCATACGTCAGTTGTTCTTTTTCCAATCTGTCCTAACTTATTATCCTCCACGATAATCTCGACGATACCTGTTGCTGGAACTACGCTACTTTCATGTTTTGATAGTTGGTATTCATAGGACTCACCTTTTTTTAAATTGATAATATTAAAATAAACTAAGGGTACTGTTTCATTTGTTTCTCCAAATAAAGCTTGATTTTTATTATCTGAATAAGGGATGTGCATCTATAACTCCTTTTGATTTTGGTTAATAAATTTTTCTAATTCCTGATTGTTGGGCATAGCTGAGGAACAACCTACTCTTGTTACAACTATTGCAGCATTTGCGGAACCCCGAATTACTGCATCCTCTAAACTAAGGCCATTGTATAGGGAGCTTATAAAACCTCCATTGAATGCGTCGCCTGCACCCGTGGGTTTAATAGCTTCGACATTGAATGTCCCGTATTGGCTCTCATTTTCTTTAGTAAATACTTTAGATCCCTCTTCGCCCATTTTATAGACAATCACTGATGGTTTTTTTTTAATATACACTTTTGCTAATTCAAGTCCATTTGTGGAATTATCAGCCACATTAAATTCCAAATCGTTTCCAATGATAATATCCATTTCATTCATAATTTCCTTATAAACATCTGATTTGATTGTATCAGACTCCCAGTTGTAAGGCCGATAATCAAGATCGATTATTAGTGGTATCTTGAGATCTGAAGTTAGTTTTGAGGCAACCAAAACAGCATTCCTTGAAGGTTCTCCTGAAAGCGCAGTTCCAGAGATGAATACTGCAGAGTAATTATTAAAATTAATTTTATTAATATCCTCCTTATTAAGTTGTAGATCACAAGGATTACTTCTGTAAAGAATAGATTGGTTATTTTTTAAAATAGTTTCAACAACAGCTATTTGTGTTTGAAATGATTTATTAACTTTTCTGCAGTGTTCTACACCAACTTTGAATTCATTAAGTTTGTTAATTATGTATTCTCCGATTGCATCGTCAGATATACAAGTAAGTAAATCAGTGCTGACACCCAAGTTCGATAGAGCAACACAAGTATTTGCCGCCGAGCCCCCTAAATGAGAAGAAAAGTTATTTACATCGGAGATTTTTGTACCGGGTGGCTCTGGATAAATATCTAATCCTGCTCTCCCTATTACAAGAATTTTTTTTGTATTATCAAATTTCATTTAATGAAAATTAAGTCTAGAGGAATTATTGTAATTACTTAAGAATTTTTTGTATTTCCTCTTGTGAAAAATAATCTGTCTTCTTAAAAGTAGTCTTTATCTCTTGGGGTGTTTTGGTGTCTGCTGCCTTCATTGTTGATTGAATAATATCCAAAACGTGTAACGATAATTCTCCGCTACATCTGTGTTCAAGTTCATTATCAATACAGTATGCCATTTCAGCTAATCCGACACCACGGTAGTTCGC
Source organism: uncultured Alphaproteobacteria bacterium (assembly GCA_902588615.1). Lineage (GTDB taxonomy): Bacteria > Pseudomonadota > Alphaproteobacteria > HIMB59 > HIMB59 > HIMB59. Next base: position 14,862 of record CACIPV010000002.1, read on the forward strand.
ATTAGTTGGCGACTCATTAGCCCTACCGCTATGAGATGTAATATTAATTTTACCAAGGGGCATATCATCAGTTTTGTGTTCTTGCCAAACACCACTATCATCAGTACTTGTGTATACTGAGCCTCCAAACATATTTGGATCAGGCACAATCATAGAACCTTTATCGCCGTAAAGCTCTATGTGATTACGTTGGTGAGCTACAACATCAAACGATAAAGTTATTTGAATTAAAGCCCCATTATGAAATTCTAAATTAACTAAATAGCTAGTTTGACATTCCACATCAAACTCCTGATCTTTTTTTGGACCTATGCCTATAACTCTTTTATCGAAAACTTTGGTAGAAATACCATGAACGCTTTTAGCAGGGCCAAGTAAATTTACTAAAGCTGTTAAATAGTATGGTCCCATATCTATAACTGGGCCACCTTCATTATTTGCAAACCATGGTTCAGGATTGGGATGATAAGATTGAACTCCTGGATAAGCAAAAATCGCATTTCCAAGTCGAACATTTCCAATTTTATTATCGTTTATTAATTCAATAGATTTTTGAATTCCACCACCCAAAAAAGTATCAGGAGCATTGCCAATGTATAAGTTTTTACTTTTAGATAATTTTAAGAGATTTTCACCATCTAAAAAATTTACAGCCATTGGTTTCTCACTATAAACATGTTTACCACTCTCCAGCGAATTTTTTGCTACCTCGTAATGAGCCTTTGGAATAGTTAAATTTAAAATAATATCGACTTCACTATCATTTAATATTTCATCAACAGAACAAGAGTTTATATTATAAGTTTCGGCACATTTTTTAGAATTTTCATGATTAATATCAGCACATTTAATTATGCGAAAATTATTAAAATAATCATGTCCTCTAAAATATGTTTCAGAAATATGACCACATCCTATTAAGCCAACATTAAAGACTTTGTTCATAAATATGAATTATTTGTCTAGGCCGCACATATTGATGTATTTTATTTCAATAAAATCATCAATTCCATACTTTGAGCCTTCTCTGCCAAGACCAGACTCTTTTATTCCTCCAAATGGTGCCTCTGCTTTTGAAGTTAATCCAGTATTGACTCCAACCATTCCGTATTCAAGTGCCTCAGCAACTCTCCATATTCTTCCGATATCTCTGGAATAAAAATAGGATGCAAGTCCATATGGTGAGTTATTTGCGAGTTTAATTACTTCTTTTTCATCTTTAAATTTGTATATTGGAGCCACTGGCCCAAATGTTTCTTCAGTTGTAATTTTTGCTTCTGGTGGGACTTCAGTGAGGATTGTAGGCTGATAAAAGTTCATTCCCAAAGAATGTTTAGATCCACCAATTGCAACTTTTGCGCCATATTGTAATGCATCTTGGACATGCTCCTCTACTTTACTTAAAGAGTGCTCATCAATCATGGGTCCAGAGGCATTTTCCTCATTTAAACCATCTCCTACTTTTATTTTAGAGACAGCATCAACAAATTTTGAACAGAACTCATCATGAACTTTTTCTTGGACATAAATTCTATTTGCACAAACACAAGTTTGTCCTGTATTTCTAAATTTGCTTTGGATTGCACCCGCAACAGCATCATCAATATTTGCATCATTAAATACAATGAAGGGTGCGTGACCACCAAGTTCCATTGAGACTTTTTTTACAGTTCCAGAACATTTCTGTAAAAGTATTTTTCCAATTTCTGTTGAACCTGTAAAAGATAATTTTCTGACAATTGGATTTGTGGCTAATTCCTCTCCGATTTCAGAGGCCTTTCCTGTAATTACATTTAAAGTTCCTTTTGGGAAACCTGCCTCCTCAGCCAAAACAGCTAGTGCGAGTGCAGAATAAGGAGTTTGACTTGCTGGTTTAATTACAACTGGGCACCCAACAGCTAAAGCTGGTGCACATTTTCTTGTAATCATAGCATTAGGAAAATTCCATGGTGTAATAGATGCCACTACACCAACTGGTTGCTTCAAAACAACAATTCTTCGATCGGTCATGGGATCTGGAATTGTATCTCCATAAACCCTCTTTGCTTCTTCTGAGAACCATTCTACAAAAGAGGCTCCATAGCCTATTTCTCCGCGTGACTCATTTATTGGTTTTCCTTGTTCAACTGTCATGATTTGAGCTAATTCCTCTTTATTTTCAATCATTAAATCAAACCATTTTCTGAGTATTTCTGATCTTTGACGTGCAGATTTTGCCCTCCATTCAGGCCAGGCATTATTTGCTGCTTCTATAGCATTTCTAGTTTCAGATGTTCCGCACTTAGGTACAGTGCCGATCTCTTTCAAGTTAGCTGGATTGTTAACAGATATTGTCTCACCTGAGACGGCATTAACCCATTCACCGTTAATGTAGCACTTATCTCTATAAAATTTTGAGTCTTTAATTTCCATAAATATTTATAACAGTTTTAATTCTTATTCTACAGTGGCAATTTTACCACCTACAGGGATCATGTCTCCTTCTTGTGCAATTATCTCTGTTAATTTTCCATTAACTGTTGAAGGTATCTCAGCAGCTGTCTTATCAGTCTCAACTTCGCAGAGTATATCTCCTTCTTTAATTTCATCTCCAACTTTTTTAAGCCACTTTACTACTTTTCCCTCGTCAACAGTTTCTCCAAGGGATGGCATTATTATTTCCATAATTATTCTCCTTTTAGTTTTTTTATAACCTCATTTACAATTAGTTCCACTGAGGGAATTGTATTATCTTCGAGTATGTCAGCACTTGGTAAAGGTACATGTGGTGTAGTTACTCTAGTGACAGGGCCTTTTAAATTTTTAAAACAATGTTCTGAGATTAAAGATGATATTTCCGCTCCCCATCCACAAAGTCTTGGATTTTCTTCTACTGTCAAGACATGACCAGTCTCGATTACAGATTTTTTTATTGTTTGTAAATCTAGGGGCACTAGAGATCTCAGATCGATTACCTTTGCATTAATATCGTGTTTGTCTTTCAAAATTAATGCAGCCTCTTTTGCTCTTTGTGCCATTAAAGCTAAACCAATAATAGTAATATCTTTTCCCTCGTGAAGCGTATTAGCCTCCCCGATAGGAATGGATATATCAGTTTGTTCAATTTCTTCTTTAAATGCATAAAGTGATTTATGTTCATAAAATATAACGGGATCAGGGTCCTTTACAGCACTATCCATCAAACCCAACACGTCACTAGGGCAGCTTGGTGCGACTACTTTTAAACCTGGTATCATCATAGACCAATTCTCTAAACTTTGAGAATGTTGTGCACCAAATTTTGACCCTCCACCGTTTGCGGTCCTAATGACCAATGGAATGTTGATTTGGCCATCTGACATATATCTAGTTTTAGCAATTTGATTTGCCACAATATCCCAACAGACAGCTAAAAAATCTGAAAACATTATTTCTGCTATTGGTCTTAAGCCTGTCATTGCTGCACCCATAGCTGCACCTAAAATCGCCTGTTCTGAAATTGGTGCATCCATGACTCTCTCTTTACCAAACTCCTCTAAGAGACCGACGGTCGCTTTAAATACTCCACCCGCAGCACCTACGTCTTCGCCAATAAAAAAAACTTTTTGATCTTTTCTCATGGATTGAGCTATAGCGAGTGAAACACTTGCTCTGTATGTTAATTGTGCCACTCAGAACCTCCATTAGCCCATACATCAGTATATATTTCTTTAATTTCTGGAATTGGAGAAGCCATGGAAATTTCAGTTGCTTTTTCAACTTGATCCTTAATTTTCTCCTCAATTTCAGAAATTATTTTTTCATTGATATTAAAATCTAACAACTTTGCTCTGTAATTTTTTATTGGGTCTTTGTTTTCCATCCAATCTTTTACTTCCTCATCAGGTCTGTACTTACCTGGGTCAGCTCTTGAATGCCCACTATGTCGATAAGTCTTGGCCTCAATTAAACTTGGACCTTTACCCTCTCTCGCTTTTGAAATAGCTTTTTCTGCTGTTCTGAGCATTTCATCAGCATCATTTCCGTCCACAATAATTTTATCTAAATCGTATGCACCTGCTCTATCAGCAGCTGGGTGCTCAACAGCAGTAACTTCATGAATTGGTGTATATTCCATATATAAATTATTTTCACAAACAAAAACTATGGGTAAATTCCAAATTTTTGCCATGTTCAATGCCTCATGGAATGCTCCGATATTCGTAGTACCGTCTCCAAAAAAGCAAACGCTTACCTCATTTGTTTTATTATATTTTGATGCTAAAGCAGTGCCATTGGCTATAGTTAAATGAGCACCTATAATAGCATATGAACCCATAACTCCATTATCTACATCTGTAAGATGCATGGATCCTCCTTTACCTTTCATCAAGCCACACTGTCTACCCATTAATTCTCCTAAAACTCCCTCGATTGAGGATCCTCTTGCGAGTGTATGTGCGTGCCCACGGTATGTGCAAAATGTATAATCGCCCTGTTTCAAGGCGACTCCAAAGGCACCTGCAATAGCTTCCTGACCTAGAGCTAAATGGCTAGTACCTTTGATAAGATTTTGAAGAAAAAGATCATATGCTTTTTTTTCGACTAACCTTAATTTCAGCATCATTTCCCATAATTGAAGTCTTTTCTCTTCTCCTATATCGTCATTTAATTTATCTACCATTAATATTTATTAGCAATAGGTAGATCTTCAGCGGGAAACAAGGAAATCACTTGGCATCCTTTATCAGTAACAATCAATTCTTCTTCAATTCGCGCGGCAGAATAACCATCTTTTGCAGGACAGTAGGTTTCAAGAGCAAAAACCATTCCTTCTTTAATTTCGTCAGGTGAGTCCATTGAAACCAATCTACTGATTATTGGTCTTTCATGAATTGCCAAACCTAAACCATGTCCAAACTGTAATGCGAATGCTGACATTTCATTTGCAAAACCAAATTCCTCAGCCTTCGGCCATACTGATGCAATTTTATCTGTAGATACTCCAGGTTTTACAAGTTCAATGGCTTTGTCTAGCCACTCTCGACATTGCTTGTAGGCATCATTTTGAGAGTCTGATGCCTGTCCAATATTGAAGGTTCTGTAATAACAGGTCCTGTAGCCCATATAAGATTGAAGTATGTCAAAGAAAGCTTGATCACCAGGTCTAAAAATTCTATCTGTAAAATTATGTGGATGCGGATTACATCTTTCGCCTGAAATGGCATTTATTGCTTCAACATCATCTGAACCAAGTTCATATAAAAGCTTATTTGCATTGGCAACTATTTGGGCTTCACTAACGCCAGGCTTCATAGTCTCATAAATTTGATGATAAGTTGCATCAACCATCGATGCAGCTTGGTTTAATAACATTAGCTCATCTCTTGATTTTATTTCCCTTGCTTCAAGAAGAATTTGCTGTCCATCAATTATCTCTAAACCCTCTGCTTGAAGAGCAAACATCATTGCTGGTTCAACAAGATCCACACCAACGGGTTCATTTGCTAATCCCTTCTCATTTAACATTGATTTTATTTCTTTTGCGGCATTTTTCATTAATCCTGCATCAGGATGAACTGTACCCCTCAAGCCTACCATTCCTGCCTTCCAATTTTCTTTTGGAAGCCAAGGCGAAAATAATTGGTGATGCTTAGCCGCTGAACCGAAATCCCACAGCACGGGATCATGGTCTTGAGCTAATAGAGAATATCTACATATTTTGTCTCTTGACCACTCTCCAATAACTGTGCTTGTGAGATATCTGATGTTGTTATTATCAAAACAAAGGAGTGAACCGGCTTTTGAATTTTTTAGAGCCTCTCTGGCTCTTCCTAGTCTATATTTGTGAAGTCTAGGAAAATTAATTCTCTCTTCATAATCTACATTTGTCCTTCCATGAGAAGGTACTCTTCTATGCCAATCGTAATTTGGATTAATATCTTCAGGTTTTATGATTGAGGGTTCACTCATTTATTGAATTACCATCCCTCCATCAATCATAAGTATTTGTCCTGTCATATAATCAGACTCACTAGATGCTAAAAATGATGCTGTGCCCACTACGTCTTCTGGATAGGAATACCTCTTCATCAAAATCATATTCTCTGCAATTGAGTCCATTGACTCTCCGGGTTTGTCAAATTTTCCAATTGCAACTAAATCTTTATCTAGTTGCTCCCATAGCTCTGTTCTAACTACGCCAGGGCCATATCCATTAACGGTAATGCCATGCTCAACTAAACTTTTTGCACCACCTTTTATTAGAGCAGCAATAGCATGTTTGCTCATTCCATAAACCACAACATCATCAAAAGTTTCTCTGGATAAAATAGAAGCTACATGAATAATTTTGTAAGGTTCTTTTTGTTTACCTTGTTTAATCATTTGTCGGGCTTGTTCTTGCATACCTAAAAGGGCTCCTCGAACATTTATATCCATAATAAAATCATAATTTTCCTCAGTTATATCCATGAAGAAGAGTGGTTTGTTTACTCCAGCATTATTTATAGAAACATTTAGACTACCAAAATTTTCAACTGTTGCTTTTACAGCAGCTACGTGATCTTCACGATTTCGCACGTCTACTTTACATGAGATAGCCTCACCTCCAGCTGACCTAATTCTCTCTTCAACCTCTTTACAACCGTCAAGGTTGACATCTGTTAGACAAATTTTGGCTCCTTGGGCAGCAAAGTGCTCTCCTACCGCAGCGCCCATGCCTTGAGCAGCGCCTGTAATAAGGACATTTTTCCCTTTTAGTCTCTCTTTATCCATAAATTTCCTCCATCTTTATTATATAATATGTAATTAAATTACTGACTTCAAATATATTCAAAATGAATATTATCTACCTAAAGCCGATCTCTTTTTTTCCAGCAAAGATGTTTTTCGTTCATCAATTGTGGCAAGCAGACTTTTCCTAGCTTGCCGCGAGTCAAATACCCTAGACATAGTTTGGAAAACTATAACGATTACCAAAAGCACTGATGTAAATAATTGAACAAAATGAACCTGAAGTGCATAGAATACGAGACCAGTATTTAAAAAATTAACTGTTAAAGCTCCGATAGCAGCTCCTAAAACACCACCCTTTCCCCCTAGTATACTCACACCTCCAACAAAAGCTGCTACAGTTCCTGCTAAAAGAAGGTATTGCAGTCCTAAGCCTTGAGCCGTTCCTGATTTCAAACCAATTACAGTTCCAGCAAAACCGGCACAAAAACCTGATAGCGCAAAAGCTATAATCATTGGGCGTCTTAAAGGTATACCTGCAGTAAGTGCTTCTTTTCTTGCACCACCGATCGCATATATTTCTCTTCCATATTTTGTGTAACGCATAAAAATTCCTACACAAATGAATATGAAGATAACCGTTAGGCTAGCAGGAGAAAAATACATTAAAACTTTAGTAGTAATAAAATCAGGAACTCTAAAATCTGTTAACATAACCGTTTTTTCTTCAGCAATTAGTAAAGCCACACCTCTAAGCAACATTAGCGTACCAACTGTAATCACAATCGCTCTTATTCTTATGAAAGCTATAACAAAACCTTGTGTTGCACCGATTAAAGTTGAAACTGAAAGTCCTATAATCATCGCTAGTGGGGCGCCTAAGGGGTCTGTTAATTTTACAACTATCACAGCACATAGGGCTGCGTTTGACCCAATTGATAAATCAATTTCTCCAGCAATTATACAAATTGTTAATGCTAAACCTACAAGGCCCAAGACTGCAAACCTTTCAAGAATAGCGAAACTGATATTGTGACTAAAGAAAACCTCTATATTAATTGCAAAGAATACATAAACACAAAATGATAATAAGATTGCAAAAGAGAGATCCACATCTTTTGTAATCTTTTTTAAAAAATTTTCCATTATTCCTGAGCCCTACTTCCTTTAGCAAATAAACCAAAAACTATGATGCTAAAGACGATCATTAAGCCCACACCAACTATTCTAGGTCCACTATTAAATCCTTGTAAAACCATCATATTATCAACCATAGCAATAAAAATTGCTCCCAAACTAGTTCTTAAAGTAGATCCATAACCGCCCATTATTGAATTTCCACCAACCATGACAGTTGCTATAACGAGTATTGTCATGTCACCTGAAGATCCAAATTCTGCAGAAAAATAATTAGATTGAGCACTATCCATTTGAGCAACAAAAGCAACTGCAACAAAAGCACAGCAAACAGAACAAATTGTAAAAACTATTATTGCCATGGAAAAATTTTCATGACCAGTGGCTTTTCCAGCAGCTTTGTTTGCTCCGACTAAATAAACTTTTCTTCCAAAATTTGTATGTCTTAAAACTATTTCAGCAGCAATGGCTATTAAAATAAATGACCATGTAATACTGGGAAGACCTAGAAAAGAACCAGTCCCTAACCATTCTGCATCATGAGGTCTAGTAAAGTTTATTACAAGGTTATCACTCCACCATGCACCAATACCATATAGGATGCCTGCTCCACCTAATGTTACTACAATTGGGTTGCCTCCCATTCCAACAAAATATCCTTGTATTACTCCACTTACGACACCTACTGCTAAAGCAGCTAATAGTGAAACTAAAAAGTTTCCTGCAAGATCCGGTGATCCAAAACCAGTAGCCATACCCATAGCAAACGTAACACCACAAATTGATGCTGTTTCTTTTAATGACAATAAAAAAAAATTTCCTGACAGAGTTACAAATGTGAGTCCTATAGCCATAATGCCATATAGTGCTGCATCTCTGATAATTGCTTTAAAATTGGTTATTGTTAAATAATTTTCTGTGAAAAAAATTCCATATATAAACATCACAGCAAAAAGTGACAACAAAATAGCAAGAAGTGTGCGATCTTTATAGAATTGTAAAAATTTTGTAGAAAAAGGTAATTGATTATTTTCGATAATAGCACTCATAGGTTTGTCTCGTTAAATGGGTCAGTAATCTCTTTAAGAATAAGAGGTGTTTTAATTTTTTCTAATCGGTGTTCATCAATCATCATTCCTCTATAAAATGTAATCACCCTGTCAGGAAGATATGTGATTTCTTGGATATCAGTAGAGGCAAAAATAATTGTAATTCCCCTTGCTGCTAATTCTCTCATTCTTTGATATATCTCTGATTTAGCACCAACATCAACACCTCTTGTCGGCTCATTCACAAGCAATACATCGGGCTTAATTGAAAGCCATTTTCCTAATGCTACTTTTTGTTGATTTCCGCCACTTAAAAGACCTGACTCATCGTGCATTCTTTTGACATCAATTAAGAACTCTTTTGCTAAATTTTTGGAATAATTATCCTCAGAACTGCCAAAGTTAAAACCATATTTTGATATAGCACCAAGTGCTGGGGAGGTTAAATTCTCAAATATTGGACGTCCAAGAAAAAGACCATCTTTTTTTCTATCGGAGGAGCAATATGCAATTTTTTTCTTTATAGCATGACTTGGTGATTTTGGTAAAAAGGTTTCACCGTTCAAAGTGAGTGAACCTGATCTAGATTGAAGTGCGCCTGCTATGGAGGCTAATACTTCACCTGCTCCACTACCAAGTTGCCCAGAGAGTCCAAGTATCTCTCCTTTGAAGGCTGAAAAACTAACCGGCTCTAAAACGCCATCAGGCCAAAGTTCTTTTACTTCTAATTTTGGATCATCACTTATATGGTCAGCTTTTGATGGGAACATATTTGCCAATTCTCTTCCAAGCATAATTTCAACTAGTTTATTTACATCAATATCTTTAGTTTCTTGAATACCTTGACTTACTCCATCTCTTAATATTGTTATTCTTTTTGTAATCTTAAAAATTTCGTCCAGTCTATGACTTACATATATTATTGATTTACCATTTGCTGCAAGACGCTCAACCATTTCTAAAATTCTTCGACTCTCTGCTTCACCCAACGCAGCTGTAGGCTCATCTAAAATTAAAATTTTTGCTTCTCTCGAAATTAATCTAGCTACTTCTACCAAATGTTGTTCACCAACAGATAATAAATTTATTCTAGTAGTTGGGTCTACTTCAGTTAATCCAACTTCATCAAGATATGGGCGTGCCATTTTTGCCAATGTATTAAGAGTGGCAAATTTTTTTACTTTAGCTCCAGTAAGAAAAATATTTTCTGCAACTGACATATTAGGAATCAAGCTTAATTCTTGTTGAGCAATAGCTATGCCAGACTCCTCTGCTTGTGAAGGCGTTTCAAATTTTACTTCTTTACCATTGATTTGATAGCTGCCTTTAAAACCTGGGTCAAATCCACTTATAATTTTTACAAGAGTTGATTTTCCAGCTCCATTTTCTCCAACTAGTCCCATAATTTCACCCTCATTTATCTCAAAATTTGCCTCTTTTAGAGCCTGTATTGCACCAAAAGTCCTAGAAACTTTTGAAATTTTGAGAATTGGATTTGTGGACATATTAAAAGAGATTGTACACCTTTTTTATTTATTAACTACACACAGGGATGGTTCCCCTGTGTGTAGAAATTATTATGAAGAGACTAAAGCTTAGTCCCAAGCACCTGAGCAAAGCTCGTTGATGCCATATAACTTACCATCAAAGCCTCTAAGTGCTGTGAAGTCCATAGTGGCACCAGTCACTGAAGGGTTAGGCGTAAAGTTAATGTAGTTTGCTAGCTTACCGTTCTCCATGTACTCTTTAACAAGAGCTATAGCTAATTGACCTTCATGAAGAGGTGATTGTAGAGTAGTACCAAATTGCTTTCCATCAGTAATCATCTGCTTATCACCGTTACACACAGTACCAACTGTGATGACAGCATCACTATCTACGCTGCCACTTTTGCCAGTACCTGCATACCAGTCAACATTATAACCAGCTTCTTCTAAAGCCTTAATACCACCAGTTAAGATCGCGTCGTCCATACCATATACAAAATGAATTCCCTGATCTTTAACTTTAGCTATTAGCTTAGCTGCTCCTTTATAACCGTTAGCCTGTCCAAATCCCTCACCGATGTCACCGATAAGATTTAAGTCAGTTCCAGCGATAGCTTGTTTGAAAGCATTTATTGATAAGCCATATCCACCGTAAGAGTGAGGATATGATAATGCAATTACATTATATCCATCTCCACCAGCAGCTTGTTTCATCTTCATAGCTTTAACCATCATCTCACCTGCGTTATAAGCGCGAAGACTATCATCTGGTCCGGCATATCCAAAGATGAATGCTTTATCTTGCTCATTAGGTAACTGATTGATTTTTAAAACTGGTACTCCAGTTTTAGCAAGCTTTCTCAACGAACCTAAACCTGCAACAGCATCAGGTGGCCACCAAATAAATACATCAGGTAGTGCGCCACTTGACAAGTATTGTTCTACTTGTTGGTTTTGCTCTGCTTGGTTATAGTTGTTTTCAAAAACAGTAATATCATAGCCATATTGCTCTGCTGTAGCTTTAATACCTTTAACGAACGCACCAACATAAGCCTCAGATGATGCAGCGTTAAAAGAAACGATTTCAACTGCTTTAGCTGAACCGAAAGAAAAGCACATTAGAACAGCTAATACTTTTATTAGTTTGTTCATATTGATCCTCCTAATATCCTTATCTGGAAATTATCTATGATTTATTAAGAGATTTAATCTCTAATATATTCAAATTGAATATTTTAATGAATTTATAATATAATCCCCTCAAATGAATAGAAACGAGATAATCACTCTTTTAAAATTCGTAGATAAAACGAGACTTTTATTTAACAGATCTATTTCAATTAAAACAATTGACGCTGATTGGAATATTTTTTCTTATGTCATCATCAACCATCTTGACAATAAAATTACCACTACTACGAGTATCATACAGGCATCAGGTTTGCCATTTGCAACTGGTTTGAGAAGAGTAAAAAAACTCATTCAAGAAAAAAAATTAATTCAAAGATCAAAAACTAAGTCAGGTAAATCTTTCTCTATTCATCCAAGTAGTAATCTTATTAAAGAATTCACAGATTATTTACTTTCTATCAAAAAAGAGGTGGCCTTGAACTTAGGTTACAGCGATTTTAATGACAATTATTTTTTTGGAACATCTTTATCAGCAGGAAATATTATACCTGCACCAAATGTTATAACTAATCAAAATAAAAAATATAAAAAAGTTAACTTTCTTGCCAATGATAATCCCACATTTAAAGTAATAAATAAGAATATTGATTTTTTTGAATATATACTTGATTGTGAAATTGAACTTACTATAGAAGGTGATTTGAATAAACTACTTAATGAAATAATTAAAAATTCCTCAACAAATAAAAAGTCTAAATTTGACATTATTGCTTTTAATATTCCATGGATTGGGCAGTTAACTAAATTAAATTGCCTTCTTCCTTTAAATAATTTTGTTAAAGATGTTGGGATAAATTTAAATGACTTTCACTACTCAGGAGTAAGGTCAAGTTCTTTTAATAAAAAACTTTATGGGATACCAATCGAGGCAATTCCTGATCTATTATTTTATAGAACAGATATTTTTCAAAAATATGCTTTGAGTCCACCAAAAACATTTCAGGATTTACTCCATGCCTGTGAGGTATTAAAAGCTGACAAACAGATAGAAAGTCCTATTTCTTGGCCAGCTAAAAAAGGACAACCACTTGCTACTAGTTTTATATTAGCTATGGCAAATTATGGAAAACCATATGTAAACCTTAGGTACATTGGAAAAAATATTTATGATTTGGACGTAGAAAAAACACTTTTAAAGGCAAATTTTTTATCTGATGCATCTTTTGAGGCAGCAAAAATGTTGAAAAAATTGACAGCATACTCACCAAACGAGCTATCTGCTCATTCCAATGATGAATGTGTTGAATATTATAGTCAGGGTAAATCAGCAATGGTAATGAATTGGAGTAGTAGAGCACATTTGTTTGAACTAAATGAGGCTTCACCCGCATACAAGAAAACTGGTTATTTACCAAGACCTGCTGGAAATTCCTCTTTTCAAGTATCTCCAATAGGTGGGTTTTCGTTGGGTATACCTTCAAATATCTCTCCTGAAAAAATACCTTTTGTTATGAAAAATATTCGAAATTTTGTCTCTCCTGAGTTTATAAAATATTATATCGAACATGGCAGTTTATCATCTCCCGTTTTTAGTGTCGTTAATGATCCTGAAGTAAGAGCTCTAAGTCCAATATTTAATGAAATTGATAAAATGGAAAAGGAGGAAAAAATTATAGAGTGGGCAAGATATCCTCTACCGACCTATTCAAATATTATTGAAGATGTTGGTCATAAAATTTATGAGTATATTTTTTTGAATAAGGATTTGGAAGCTACACTAAAAAGTTGTCAACAAAGTGCCGAAAAATATTTAAATTAAATTATTTAATTTCCATTTTTTCTGCAGGCTGAGGTGGTGCAAAAGGATACCCTCCCCACACCGACTGATCAAAGTTTACAACAGAACCTGTCATCATACCTGAGTCATCAGATGCTAAAAATGTTACTGCTTTAGCTACCTCCTTTGGATCAAGCAATCTTCCAAATGGTTGAGCTTTACCAGCTTCTTCTAGCCAATTTTCTGAGGCGCCATGATATTTTGTTTGAATCTCATGCTCTCCATCCGAAGCCATCCAACCAATATTTAATTGATTAACTCTTATTTTATTTTTTAATAATGCGAATGCTGTATTTCTAGTTAATGTTGCAAGAGCCCCCCTTTGATACACAATAAGTTGATATGAATGGTTGGCCAGTCATAGCTGCTACAGATCCAATATTAATTATTGAACCTTCTATGTTTTGTTCAATCATAATTTTCACAGTATCTTGAATTAAAAAATAAGGACCTTTTAAGTTGGTACCTATCATTTTATCGAATAATTCTTCGCTCGTATTAACAATATCTCCCCTATCAGTAATACCGGCAGCGTTAACAAGAACATCCAATCTCCCAAATTCTTGTTTGGCAACTGAAACTGCATTTCTACACTCTTGGACCTCTCCTAGGTCTGTTTTTACAAAAATTACTTTACATCCAGTTTCATCTTGAATTTTTTTTGCTACCTCATTTCCTTTATCTTCTTTTCTACCAATTGTGACAACACCTTCAGCTCCGCTATCAGCAAAATTTTTTGCGATTGCTGCCCCTAAACCTTGTGTTCCTCCAGTCACTAGTGCAAACTTTCCCTTAATACTATTCATCTCTATAATCCTCTATCTCATATCCATACATACTTAAGCACTCTACAAGTTCTTTATTTCCAATTTTAGCGTATTCAAATGGGTTTGCTTTGGCAGGATCTTGCTCTGCCTCGACAATGAACCATCCCTCGTAGTTATTATTTGATAATGTCTCAACTACTTCCTTAAAATTAATATTTCCATCTCCAGGTACTGTGAAAGCCCCTTCTAACACATAATCTAAAAAACTTTTTTTTGATCGATCTAAATCATTTACAACCTTTGAACGAATGTCTTTAGCATGAAAGTGATTTATTCTTTTTGCATATTTATTTATTACTCTCAAAGAGTTGCCTCCTGCAAAGGTCATATGGCCTGTGTCAAATAAGATTTTTACTGCCTCACCTGTGTGGTTCATCAATTCATCAAGCTCATCCTCAGTCTCAATCGCTGTACCCATGTGATGATGAAATGAAATTGGCACACCAAAATCTGCGCAAAATTCTGCAAATAATGTTAGTTTTCTTCCATACTCTCTAAAGTCCTCACTGTGTATTTTTCTTTTTGTGTTTAAAGGAGCATTTCTAATATTTTGGATAGTTCCAGATGTTTCTCCATATGCTAAAACTGCTGCGCCTAGGTCTCTGAAGAGAGTGAGTTGTTGAAGGACTTTATCTTTTTCATTTTCTAGGTCATTATCGAGCACAGTTCCTGAATACCACCCTGATGCCAGGTATAATTTGTGATTTTTTAAAATTGGACCAAGTTTTTCAGGAGTTTTTGGAAATTTTCCACCTGTTTCCACACCTGTAAATCCAGCAAGTTTTGACTCACTAAGGCAGGTATCCAAAGAAGTCTCTCCTCCAAGTTCAGGTAAATCATCATTGGACCATGCTATGGGTGCTATTCCCAATTTTGCTTTCATAAACCCCTCCTCAAGAAAGATTATAAATAAATAAACCTTTTAAAGAATACTTAAATTTTATTCAAAATGAATTTTTTTTTATTTTTTAAATTAAAAGAATACTATACTTCTGTGATATGAAAAAAGTCAGTATTGCAGTTATTGGGTGCGGGCGTATTGGCCAAATGCATGCTAAGAATATTCAACTTCATGAACAGACAAATTTAGTATGCATTTATGACCCAAATGAAGAATTTGCAAAAAAAGTATCAAATGATTTAAGCGTACTTGCTGTGAAAAGTGTTGACGATATTTTTAACAATAATGATATTGATGCTGTTCTTATATCTTCCCCAACAAATACACATATTGATTTCATAGAAAGATCCGTTGCATCAAAGAAACCTGTTTTGTGTGAGAAACCTATTGACCTCGATATAAAAAAAGTAAATGAGTTTTCAAAAAGACTTGAAGGTAATAAAGTTCCAATACAATTAGGCTTTAATAGAAGATTTGATCCTGGTCATCAGGCTGCAAAAAAATCTTATATTGATGGTGAAATTGGTGAGCTTCATCAATGTCTGATTACATCTAGAGATCCTGGTCTGCCGAGTTGGGATTATTTAAAAGTGTCTGGTGGGCAATTTAGAGATATGACAATTCATGATTTTGATTTAGCCCGTTTTATGCTTGGTGAAGAACCAGTTAAAGTATTTGCAATTTCTAATGCTTTAATAGATCCAAAAATAAAATCTGAATTAAATGATAGTGACACCTTGATGATTATAATGGAAACAGCCTCGGGGAAACAATGTCACATAAACAACTCTAGATCAGCAACTTATGGATACGATCAAAGAGTTGAGTTGTTTGGAAGTAAAGGGATGGTTATATCTGAAAATAGAAAGCCACATGAATTGAAAAAATATAATTCAGAGTTTGTTGATAAGAGTGAGCCCTATTTAAATTTTTTTATTGAGAGATACCAAGAGTCTTATATGAATTCTATTAGCTCATTTGTCGAAACAATTTTGGAAAAAAAGCCTGTATCTGTTGGCTTTGAGGACGGAAGAAGAGCTCTTCTCTTAGCCGAAACTGCCTATAAATCTGTCAAAAGTGGGAGGATGGAAAATATTGATTAAATTTATGCATTTATTCATGAATAATAAATAATTGTTATAATTATATTTTTAAATAATTTTAGTATCTAACACTCAATGATTGAAAACAAAGTAAAAACTAAATGGCAAAAAAAAGAAATAGTTCTAAATAGTTTTTTATCAATACCCAATACTTTTACTGCTGAAATTATGTCTGAGCAGGGTTATGACGCCCTGACCATTGACTATCAACATGGGATGATTGGCTTTAGTGATTTATTTACAATGTTGCAAAGTATTAGAAATAGTGGTGTCACTCCAATTTGTAGAGTTTCAGGACTAGATCACGCCGTAATATCTAAAGTCATGGATGCAGGAGCATTAGGAATAATATGTCCTATGATTAATAATAAAGAGCAAGCGCAAAAACTTGTTCAAGATTGTAAATATCCACCAGTGGGTATCAGAAGTTTTGGTCCAACGAGAGCTAACTTTTCAGTTAGTTCAAATTATTTTTACGAGTCAAATGAGGGAACCTTTTGTCTAGCTATGATAGAAACTCAAGAAGCATTTGATAATCTTGATGATATAGCATCCACACCTGGTCTTGATGGACTTTATATTGGTACAGCAGATTTAACGATAGGACTGAACAAAGGAGAGTTGACACCTGGATTTGATCGAACAGAACCTGAGATGATTGAGTCTAAAAAGAAAATTTTAGAAATTGCTCATAAACATGGGAAAGTTGCATGTCTTCATTGTGGAACTCCAGAGTATGCTGCAAAGGCTACCGAATGGGGTTTTGATCTTGTTACCATTACTAATGATGTAAGGTTGCTATCAGGCGCTGCGGCAGCTCATGTAAGGAAGTTTAAAGAGCTAACTAATCAAAAACACGATGTGTCTGATAAAGATAATAATCCTAGCTCTTACTAGTAAAAAATACTATACGGCCTCAAGCTCTTTTGCTAGATCACCTATTTGAGCGCCGCCAGCCATTAAACGCTTAACATCATCTCCGCCTAATTCTGATGACTTTCCAGATCCTATTACTTCACCCAAGCTTAAGAATGTAAATCGATCAGCTATTAGCCTCGCATGGATTTCATTGTGAGTAATCAAAATAATTGCGATATTCCCTAATTGTTGGACTTTTTTTATAGTCTTTAATACTTCCATTTGTTGTTTTTGTCCAAGAGCCGATGTTGGCTCATCCAAGATTAATATTTTAGCTCCAAAGTATATCGCTCTAGCAATCGCCAAAGTTTGTCTCTGTCCTCCAGACATCGTACCTACTAACTGAGTCGGATCAGAGATATTTATTCCTATCTTGCCCATCTCAGCGATAGTAATTTCATTCATATTTTTAAAATCTAATATTCCAAGAGGTCCTGGGCCTTTTTTTAACTCATTACCCAAAAAAAAGTTTCTAGTAACCGATGTAAGTGCGTTCAAAGCTAAATCTTGGTAAACAGTTCCTATGCCTGCGCTTGTAGCTTCTCTTGGGGATCCAAATTTCACTTCATTTCCATCAACTTTAATCACACCAGATGTAGGTTTGTGAACACCTGATAAAACTTTTATCAGAGTTGATTTTCCGGCACCATTATCACCAAGAAGTGCGTGAACCTCTCCAGGCAAAACATTTAAGGAGACACCGTTCAGTGCTGTGAATGTACCAAACTTTTTAACTAAATTTGTAATCTCAATAAATGGGGCATGATTATCTTTACTCATTATATACTACCTATAATTCTTTTTCGGATATTTTCATTTGTTAGCGCAGAGGCTATGATTACTAAACCTAAAAAGACTCTATAAAATGATCCATCGATTCCAGGGATATAGAAGAAAGCCTCTTTTGCTATTCCAAAAATAAATGCACCAACACATATACCTAAAATTGTTCCAAAGCCACCTGTTAGTACAACACCGCCAATAACAGCAGCAGCAATTGCCTCTAATTCTTTTAAATTTCCTTTAGCCGCATCTGCGGTATTAACCTCGAAAACTTGACAAGTTGCAAATACAGTCGCACAAAAAGCAGAAAACATAAATAGAGATACTTTAACTTTATCTGTAGGCACACCATTAGCTTTAGCAGCACTTAAATTTCCACCAGTAGAATAAATCCAGTTACCAGCCTGTGTTCTACTTAGAACAACGTAACAGATTATGGCTATAATAAGCCAAATCATTACACAAGAGTACAGCCCTGGAGCAAATTGGTTTCCAAAATTATTGGTATTCCAATCAATTGGAAAATATAGCCAATCAAATACAGGCTCTAAAATATCTCCACCAAAAAAGTTAGCGACAGGTTGAGCTGAGTATAATGAGTCTATATAAACCCTTGCTATATCAACATCTGTGACAGTTTTTGCAACTACAGGATCGATTTTAAAGTTAGCAATTTTTTCTTGTATCATCCCGACCATATATTCGTTTCCAGTAGCCTGAGCATTTGCTAGAGCTTCTTGCAAAGGTTTGGTGCCTTTATCCACCAAAATTTGAGTTTTGGCATCTGCTACCCTTTGATATGTATATTCGAGTCTTTCAGTTATTGCTGCTACTGTATCAGCTGGTAATGTTTGAGCTAAAGATACAAGGTCAGCTTCTGGAAGAGCTTTTGCTTTTTCACGAACCATTTCACCATGTCCGGGAACATTTACAATATTTTTAATATCTGGGATTTCTGTAACTGTTGTAGCGCCTTTAGCTTGATCTGGTCTATGATTGAAAGAGCGAAGAGAAACTTCTGTAAGTCCTCTTAAAAAAAATAATCCACCAAGTGTAACGATAAAAGAAGGTAAGCCTGATCTAACTACAATGGTACCTTGTATCCATCCAAAAAAAAGTGTGAAACATAAAGTAATAAATATCGCTAGTATTGGGGAAACATCAGCAATGTGGAAAACCGTATAAAATTCTATGTGGAAACCTCCCTCAAAAGATATATAGGGAACAATAAATGAAAAACCCCACCTTAAAATCATTGCCATGCAGGCTCCTGCGAAACCAATCATAGATCCAATAGATAAGTCAAACTCACCAGCAATTATTAAAAGCCCAGCACCAATTGCTATGATTCCAAGTTGAGATATAACTCTTAGAAAGTTTCTAATACCTAGTGCATTAAAACCCTCACCTGTAAAAGGGTTCCAAGACATTTCACCAGCAGGGATGGAGAAATAGCCAAGCATTCCAAATAAAAGCAGCATAACTCCAATAGGTCCAATTTCTGGTCTTGAAACCAGTGTGGTAAGCCAAGTTTTCTTTTGGTGTCTATCAGACTCTTGTCTTTGGGGAGTTGAGGTTGTAGCCATTATTTAATTTTTATAATTTTAATAAAGATCATTCAGTTTAATTATACTTAAATATAAAAAAAGTGGGCAGTTTACTACCCACTTTTCAAGATTTATAAGATTATACTATCTATCAATACCTGCTAAAGCAGCAACTGATGAAGCATTTGACTTGTCAACAAATCCTGGACCTGATGGAATGTTTGCACCAGGTAAAAGGCCAGCACCGTTGTTGTATAAGTGTAATACTACAACAGGCATATAACCTTGTAGACGTTGTTGTTGGTCAATTGTGAAAGCAACTTTACCCTCATTGATTAAGTCCATAACAGGTGGGCTCAAGTCAAAACAAGAGTGGTGTACTGACATACCTAACTCATCGATAGCCTGTTGAACTCCAACACAAACGTGCGGACCAACTGATAATACTGCATCAACATCTGGGTTTGCTTGTAAACCAGCAGCAGCTCTTGTTGGGATAGTAGCAGGATCGTTTGAGCTATCTACTAATTCAGTAGGAATAGCTTCACCGTAACCACCACATCTATCTGTCAAAGCTGTGTTGTAAGCTTCTTGAATCATGCAAAGAGCTTTTGTAGCACCTTCAGCTTTTGCTCTTGCACCAGCAGATTGACCAGCAAGGTATTCAGGCTGACCAACGTGCATTAGTGCACCAAGTGAAGCAGAAGACTCAAGACCTGAGTTCATTGTGATGACTGGAATACCAGCAGCAACAGCGTCTTTAATTGCTTGACCTAAAGCTTCAGGATCTGGAAGTGAAACTACCATTCCATCAGGCTGAGTTGCTGCAGCAGCAGCAATTGATTTTGCCATGTCACCCATGTCACCTGAAGGGTTGAAGATATATTCAAAATCTGCACCTACGTGTCTAGCAGCATCTTCACCACCCTTTTGCACAACAGGCCAGAAAGGGTCTTTACCCTCACCGTGTGTTACCATTACATATCTTTCAGCAAATGCAGAAAGAGATAAGAATGATACAAGAATTGTAAGAATTATTTTTCTCATAAATTCCTCCTTAATTATAACGAGAGCATAATATTAATTTTTTCAAGCAAATCCAAAACATTTGTTACTTAAAATCATGCAATTTGATCATTTGCGACAAAAAAAATCAGAGTAAACATCAAAAAGTTTCAATAATCAAAAATTATAAGTATTTCTGGTGTTTTACTTATAATAAATCAAAGCACATTAGTTAAATTAACTATGAATATAAGTTTCCCAATTTAGATAATTACCACAAGCCTCATTTAATATTTCACCCGTTTTTGAAGCATTCATCACTACATGGTGTTCATAACCGTGTCTACAAACATATTGCATTAATTTTTGAAGCTTAGGTACTTTTGCAACAGCTCTTGTACCAAAAGTGTTTAAAGGATCATCAGTTAGCTCTCCCTCTCCAAAGTAGCATTTTATTTTACCTAAGTTATCATCAGTGGAAATCCTTCCATAAGTTAGAGGATTGGATGGAGTTCTACCTTCAAGTGCACCATGGGTTTTTTCCTCACCAAAAACACTTCCCAAAATAGGTGCTGTACTTATTTTCAAATCAGGGAGGAAACTTTTAGCCCAATTTCCACAGTGAAATAAAACACACTTTTCCTCGTCTTGGTCATAATTATTATTCCAATCAACTAAAGCACTAGGACTGCTTGAGGCTAATTGCATAGCATACATCGTTAAAGTTCCAGTGACATCTACTTCACAAGCACTTGGAAGCATATTTTCGCTCATCATACTCATTGACGTACAAACATTACATCCATAATTTTCTTGAATACTTGTCCAACATTGAATAGCAGTAGCATCGAGTTTGTTTGTTTCAACAAAATCATTTAAAACAACATCGAGCCTCGCAAGCTGTAATAATTTTTCAGATGGGGTAGCAGTAGTATCTCCATAACCTGAAATTCTATTCATCGAGTCTTTAACTTTTTTGCTATCATCATTAAGTTCTTTAGCTTTACCAAGGACTTCTGATAAATCGATAGTGGTGACACTAATACCATGGCGTTCTAAAATTTTTTCACTGAACCTGACTGTATTAAAAGCTTGAGGTCTTGCTCCAACAGCTCCTATTCTGACTCTCCTCATACCTTTTACTACTTTACAAATTGAAATAAATTTATTTAGCTCATGATCAAATTCATTTCCGGACAAACTTACAACATGGCTTTTTGTTAAAGAGTACTTTATTCCATATTGATAAAGATTATTACAAACAGATATTTTACCACAATAAGCATCTCTTCTATTCGAGGGTTGCATTTTATCTAAATCATCTGGAGTTGCTTGAACGAGAACAGGCACATCTAAACCTGATAGTCTAATTGTGTCAGCTACTCCTTTTTCATCACCGAAATTAGGTAGGACCACTAATATACCCTCTATTTCATCTTTATGGGATTTAAAAAGATCAGCACACTTTTGAGCTTCAAGAAATGTTTCCACTCCACCCAGCTTGGTGTCTGAGTCTTTTAAAATAATAGGTTTTAAACCTTTATTCTTGAAAATATTTAAAACTTCATTTCTAGCCTCAGTAATAAGATGATCTGGAAAAAAATCTCTATTACCTATTATTATACCTAATGTTGATGACACGTCTTATTACCTCCTACCTTACTAAATGTAATATATAATAATTGATCAAGCCTAGAAAGGGGATATTCTTTATCTATTCGCTATGAATGAGAAAAATTTAAAAAAGAAATCATTAGAGTATAGAAAGACTATTCTTGAAATAATTTTTCAATCTGGTGCAGGTCATACTGGGGGGAGTCTTTCTTGTATTGATATTTTGAATGTTCTTTACAATTCAGTTATGGACATTTCTCCCAAAAATTTTCCGAACTTGGATCGTGATCATTTTATTCAAAGTAAAGGACACTCTGTGGAAGCATTATTCACAGTATTATGTGATTGCGGTTTTTATTCAAAAAAAGATTTAAATACCTTGAATCAATTTAATTCACACTTTATTGGTCACCCTACAAAAAAGGTACCTGGGATTGAACATAATACTGGAGCCCTTGGTCACGGTCTTTCAGTCGCTGTGGGTTTAGCAATATGCAAAAAAATTGATCAAAAAAACAATAAAGTGTTCTCTTTATTGGGAGATGGAGAGCTGTCAGAGGGTTCAGTTTGGGAGGCTTGTACTACTGCATCAAAATATAACTTAGATAATTTAATTGTAATTGTTGATAGAAACGATTTACAAATAACTGGAAAAACTGAAGATGTAAATCCTATTGAACCAATTGATAAAAAATTTAAGTCTTTTGGTTTTGAAACTATTTCTACTAATGGAAATAATATTTCTGATCTTTTATATGTATTTCAGCATGTCCCCGTTAAGGAAAATAAGCCAACTGTAATAATTGCAAAAACAACTAAAGGATCGGGTGTAAGTTTTATTGAAAATCAGATTAACTGGCACCACAAAGTACCGAGTAAGGATGAATATGAAAGCGCTATCTCAGAGTTAAATGAGAAACTAAATTCTTATGAATAAAATTGGTAAACCAAATCTTGAGGTCTTTTCTGAGACACTACTTAAAGAGGCAAGGAAAAATAAAAATATTATAGTTGTTACTAGTGACTCAAGAGGATCAGGTAAATTGGTTCCTTTTGGTAAAGAATTGCCTAATCAAATCATTGAAGTTGGCATTGCTGAACAAAATTTGGTTGGAGTTTCATCAGGATTGGCTGCGGGGGGAAAGATTGTATTTGGAGTATCACCTGCAAGTTTTCTAACTGCTAGGGCTTTAGAGCAAATAAAAAATGATGTTGCTTACTCTGACCTAAATGTTTCGTTAATAGGTATTAGTGCAGGAATAAGTTATGGACAGCTAGGATCTACGCATCACTCCATCCATGACTTTGCTACTTTAAGAGCAATAAATAACATGACAATAGTTGCACCTGCGGATAACTTTGAGGCAGCCGAAGTTATAAAACAAGCTATTTCATATAATCATCCCCTATACATTAGGTATGGGAAAAAACCAATGATGGATATTCATCCTCTAGGCACAAAATTTAAAATTGGAAAATCTATTGTGGTAAAAAAAGGAGAGGATTTAACAATTGTAGCAACTGGTGAAACTTTGCAACGAGCATACTTGGCTAGTGAAATTTTAAAAAAAAGTAATATTCATTGTTCAATTATCAGTATGCATACAATAAAGCCCTTTGATAAAGAGACATTTATAGAATTTTCTCAAAACTCTAAAGCAATTTTAACAGTCGAAGAACATAGTATATTTGGAGGACTTGGTGAATGTTGTGCGAGCCTAATTGCTCAAAACAATATAAATGTAAAACTCAAAATACTTGGAATACCTGATGAATATATGATTAATGGATCTCAAGCTGATGTATTAGATCATTATGATATGAGTCCAGAAAAGATAGCTGAAATATCAAAAGACTTACTTAACAAATGAGTTATATAACTATTGACTCAAGTACGTCATCTACAACAGTTATTGTTTTTAATGAAAAATTAGAGATCGTAAAAAGATTTCAAAAGGGACACCGGCAAATAATTACAGATGAAGGTTATATTGAACACGATTTAGAAGAAATTTATCAAAACTTATTAGAGTTAGTTAAAAAGGCATCAGAAATTATGTCAAATCCTAAATTCATCAGTCTAACTAACCAAAGAGAAACATTTACACTTTTTAATAAAAAAGATGGAAAACCAATACATAATGCAGTTGTTTGGCAGTGCACTAGAGGTCAAAAAATTTGTGAGGATATTCTAAACGATAAGTCAAAAAATAATGAAATTATTGATAAAACTGGTCTTAAACCAAATACTTTTTTTTCTGGCAGTAAATTAAAATGGGTTTATGAGAACAAATCAGAAGTTAAATCGAAAATAGACAATGGGGATATCTTATTTGGAACAATCGAAACATATCTCATCTATAGACTTACAAACCTAAATTCTTATGTGACTGATACTACAAATGCATCAAGAACCTTATTATTTAATTGTTTAGAAAATTCGTGGGATCAAAATTTATTAAATATTTTTAATTGCAATAATTTGAAACTTCCAAAAATACTCAATAGTTCAAATATTTTTGGAGAGAGTGATTTTAATAAAGCATTTAAAAAGTTAATACCTATAATTGGAGTTGCTGGTGATGCGCAAGCTTCATTTTTTGCAAATTTTTGTTTTGATAAAGGTGATACTAAAATCACGACAGGAACTGGTTTTAACATTCAAACAAACATTGGCAATGAGATGATTATCGATGAAAATTCACTAACCTCCCTGGCTTTCACAAGTGATAAACAGAATATCTATGCATTAGAGTGCCTAAACTCATTCGCTGGAGGAACGATTACATGGCTTAAAAACAATTTAAAATTAATTGATAAGCCTGAGGATAGTGAAGTCTTATCAAAAAAAGAAAAAGATAATAATGGAGTCTATCTAATACCTGCCTTTTCAGGGCTAGGTCCTCCATTTTGGATATCAGACGCTAGGGCTGCATTCTTTGGAATAAGTGCATCTACAAATACCAATCATTTGGTCAGAGCTGGATTAGAGTCTGTTGCTTATCAAGTGGTGGTGTATTTAGAGTTTATGAAAAAATCAAGAAATCTTGATTTAAAAAATTTGTCCATTGATGGCGGTATGATAAAAAATAAGTTTTTCCTTCAAATTATTAGTAACCTTTTAGAAATTGAGTTAAATATCCCTGAAATGGAGGATATGTCATCGTATGGTGCGTTACTTTTTGGAATGCAGTATTATCATAATTTAAAAAATACCACTGGTTTAAACGATTTTAAGGTGAAAGACTCTAAAATTATTCCTAATAACGATGACTCTATAAGAAATTCTTTTAGTTCATGGAAAGAAATAGTTGATAAACATTTCGTGAAAAATCAAGACTAAAAAATTAAAATTTAGCTAGCATGTTGACATGACAATAAGATATTGTGAATATGACTATATATAGGAGGAAATAACTATGAGAAAATTATCTCTAGTTCTAGCTTCACTTATGGCTGTTGCTTTTACTTTTGCTACTATGCCAGCAAAAGCAGGAAGCCACGCTGTTGAAGCTTGCTTAATTACAAAAACAGACATCAATCCTTTCTTCGTTAAAATGAAAGAAGGAGCAGAAGCGAGAGCTAATGAATTAGGTGTCAAATTATCATTCTTTGCGGGTAAAGTTGATGGTGACCATGAGACTCAAGTAAGAGCTATTGAGACTTGTATTGCTTCAGGTGCAAAAGGTATTTTAATTGCTGCATCTGACACAAAAGCTATTGTTACTCCATTAAAAAATGCTCAAGACAATGGTTTACTAGTCATTGCTCTTGACACACCACTAGAGCCAATTACAGCTGCAGACTCTACTTTTGCAACTGATAACTTCAAGGCAGGTGAGTTAGGTGGAGCTTGGGTTGCTGCAAAGTTAGGAGCAGATGCTGCTAATGCCAAAATTGCAATGTTAGACCTTAACGAGAGTCAACCTTCTGTTGGTGTTCTTAGAGATCAAGGTTTCTTATCTGGATTTGGAATCGATGTAAAAGATGTTTCCAGATGGGGAGATGAGGATGATCCAAGAATTATCTGTAATGAAGTTACAAACGGTAACGAAGAAGGTGGAAGAACTGCAATGGAAAAATGTCTACAAAAAGATCCAGACATAAACGTTGTATACACTATTAATGAACCAGCAGCTGTTGGTGCTTATGAGGCATTAAAAGCAGTTGGAAAAGATGATGGTAGCGTTCTTATTGCTTCAGTTGACGGAGGTTGCCCAGGTGTGGCCGACGTTGAAAGAGGAATTATAGGTGCTACATCTCAGCAATACCCATTGTTAATGGCTTCACTTGGTGTTGAGGCGATTAAAGCTTGGGCTGAAGATGGTTCAAAGCCTGAAAATACTCCAGGTCTTGACTTCTTTAACACTGGTGTGAACTTAGTTACAGATGATGCTGCTAGCGGAGTTCCATCAATTAGTGTCAAAGAAGGCATGGATAGATGTTGGGGTTAATCCAATAATTTTATTATTCAGGGCAGATTATTCTGCCCTGAAGTTATGATATTTTTTAAATGAATAAAGTTTCTGATGACATTTCTAAAGATCTAAAAGATCAACCTAAATTCACAACTGATATAGGTGAAAAAGATCAAGATCATCACTCTTTTGATTTAGGTGAACAAACTACACTAAAAAAAATTCAACATTTTCTTCACGGTAATCCAACAATAGTTCCTGTTATTATTTTAATATTAAGCGTTATTGCATTCGGCTTCATCGCTGGAGGAAAATTTTTCTCTGCTTTTAATTTATCTCTGATTGTACAACAAGTTACAATTGTCGGTATTCTTGCAGCTGCTCAAACTTTAATAATATTAACTGCTGGAATTGATTTAAGTGTTGCTGCAATGATGGTTTTAGCATCAGTATTTATGGGTAAGCTTTCTGTTGAAATGGGAGTTCCGACCCTCCCAGCAATAGCGGTAGGGTTTATCTCTGGTATTGCAACAGGTGCTTTCAATGGGTTACTGGTAACCCGCTTAAGATTGCCTCCGTTTATAGTTACTTTAGGAACTTGGAATATATTTTTTGCACTAGTAATATTCTTTACTGGATCTCAATCTATTAGAAGCTCCGATATTGAAATAAATGCTCCTCTTCTGCACTTTTGGGGTGAGAGAATAAATCTTGGGGGTTTTGTATTCACTTACGGTGCGTTCCTCATGATTGGTATTTTTGTTTTTCTCTGGTTTTTACTCAATAAAACTGCTTGGGGGAGGCATGTTTACGCAATTGGCGATGATAAGGAGGCTGCTGAGTTATCAGGTATTAGAACTGATAGGATGTTAGTATCAATTTATGCTGTTGCTGGTCTTGTTGTTGCTATTGGAGCATGGGTTTCCATAGGTAGAGTTGGTTCAGTGTCTCCAACATCTTTTTATGAGGGTAACTTAGACTCCATCACAGCTGTTGTGATAGGTGGAACATCTCTTTTTGGTGGAAGGGGCACTATAATTGGATCTTTATTTGGAGCTTTGATTGTGGGTGTATTTAGCTCAGGTCTGTCCATAGCAGGTCTTGATGTATTGTGGCAAAGATTTGCTTTAGGTTGTCTTATTATAGTAGCTGTTGGAATAGATCAATGGATAAGAAAGGTCTCAGCATAATGCAGCCAGTGCTAGTAGCAAATAAGTTGTCAAAAAAATACGGTAAAGTTGTTGCACTCGATAGTGCTGATTTAGAGCTTTATCCAGGTGAGGTTTTGGGAGTAATTGGAGACAATGGTGCTGGAAAATCTACACTAATTAAGGTGTTATGTGGTGCTGTTATACCTGATAGTGGTGAAATATTGCTTGATGGAAATAAAGTTACTTTTACATCACCCATAGAAGCAAGAAAATTAGGTATCGAAACTGTTTATCAGAACCTTGCACTTTCACCTGCTTTATCAATCACTGATAATATGTTTTTAGGAAGAGAAATTAGACAAAAAGGCTTTATGGGTAGTTTTTTAAAATTTTTAGATAAAAAAGCAATGGCAGATGAAGCTAGAAAACGACTATCTGATCTGGGTCTATTAACTATACAAAATATAAATCAATTAGTTGAAACATTGTCTGGAGGTCAACGGCAAGGTGTTGCGGTTGCAAGGGCAACATCATTTGGAACTAAAGTCGTTATTATGGATGAGCCTACTGCCGCTCTAGGTGTCAAAGAAAGTAGAAGAGTTTTAGAATTAATCGGTGAGGTGAGGTCTAGAGGAATTCCCATCATATTAATTTCTCATAACATGCCTCATGTGTTTGAAGTAGCTGATAGAATACATATTCATAGACTTGGAACCCGATTATGTGTAATTGACCCAAAGAAACATGAAATGTCTGATGCTGTCGCATATATGACAGGTGCTAAGCAACCACCTCAAGATTAGTTTATTAAATTAAATTCAGCAGAAATACTTTTACTAATAACATTTAATCCATTTGGAAGATCATTTTTATAAACTTTATTTTTAATTTGATCATTAGATAGCCCATAACTCTCCCATCTTTCAATTAATCTTTTTTCTAAAATATCTTTATTACAATCAATCATTATAGTTGTGTCAAAAAAATTATGAATTTTTCTCCATGGTTCTTGATCAAGCAATAAATAATTACCCTCTACTATTATAATTTTTGTATTCTCAGATATGACTAATGCAGATGATCTTGATAGTTCTAATGATCTATCGAAGATAGGAACAATTACTTCACCCTCATTTTTTAATCTTAATAAACAATTTAATAAACTTAGTACATCAAATGTTTCTGGTGCCCCTTTTCTCTCAATCAATTTTTTTTTCTCAAGAATATTATTATCTAGATGGAAACCATCCATTTGAAGAACACTTGATTTGTGGTTTTTAGATATTAGTTCAGACTTTAATTTTTCAGATATTGTGCTTTTTCCAGATGCTGGCGCTCCTGCAATTGCAATAAAATAACGACTTTGATTAATTTTAATAACATTTTCTAGTATTTTGTTTACTAATTCAGGGAATTCTATTCTTTGGTTACTAGACATTTTTTCCTAAATAAAAGCTTTTCCACCTTAAAAATCTGTCTTTTAAGATATCCGTTTGAATTTCATTCTTGCCTATAACTTTTTTGACTTTTGGAAGACTAAGGGCTTCACTTGGTTTTAAATTATTGTAACCAAGAAATGCTATTCTAGCAGCCCCAAAAGCAGCCATTGTATCTGAAGCATCCGTTATAGATAAATCTCTCTCCATCAATGAAGCAAGTATTTGTATCCAGCAATCATTTTTAGAACCACCTCCTATTACAAAGATGTTATCTAACTTTATACCTGTCTTAACTAAGGAAGAATAATTATCATATAAACCAAAAGAAATACCTTCTATTAAACTATATATTAATGTATCTCGATGAGTGTCAATACCCATTTCGTGAAAACTTGCTCTTATATGAGGGTCATTAATTGGGGTTCTTTCACCTGTGAGATAAGGAAGATAATAAGGGTATCTATTTATATCAGAAAAATTATTTAAAACAGAACTTAAAACTTTATTAATCTCATCAATTGATGAATTAAAATTATTTATAAACCAATTAACATTTGAGGTACAAGAGAGCATCACTGACATGAGATGCCATGTTTCTGGTAAGCAGTGGCAAAAGGAATGTATCGCATCATCGTAATTTTTTAAAAAATATTTTGTTGATCCAAAAATTACACCAGAAGTACCTAAAGATAATGAAGCATTTCCCTCTTGGTAAAGCCCTAATCCAACAGCGGCGGCAGCATTATCTCCTGCTCCACCAAATACTTTGCAAGAGTTATTAAAGCCATATCTTTCTGCAATCTCTTTTTTTATTACACCTGTTTGATCGGTACCCTCACAAGTTTTAGGCATTTGCGAGATATCCATTGAGCCGATATCTAAAAGTTTATTAGACCAAGTTCTATTTTTTACATCTAACCAATAAGTGCCTGCTGCGTCTGACAAATCACTAAAAAACTCTCCTGTTAAATAAAACCTTAAATAGTCTTTCGGCAATAAAACCTTTGCAATTGAATTAAAATTTTCACTTTCGTGTTCTTTCATCCATAAGATTTTTGGTGATGTAAAACCAGGCATTGCTATATTTCCAGCTATATCCATAACAGTCTCGTCAGCCATAATTTGACTGCACTGCTTAAAACTACGTGTATCATTCCAAAGTATGCATGGCCTTATGACCTTATAATTTTTATCAATACAAGTTGCACCATGCATATGTCCGGAAAAAGATACAGCTTTGATCTGAGATAAATCAAATTTCAAAACAATTTGTTTGATACACTGATCTAACGCTTTTATCCAAAATGATGGATCTTGTTCTGACCAGCCATTTTGAGGAGTGGACAGTGGTATATCTTCGCTATTTACACTAAACAAAATTTCTTGCTCTTCTCCAAGTAGCAAACACTTCATCGAAGAAGTACCAAGATCAATACCTAAATACATTTTTATATTATATAGAGAATAAAACTATTTTCTATTTTTAGAATTGAGTATAATCAAATTATGAAAAAGTCTTTAGATCAAAAAATTCTTAGAATAAAAAATAATAAATATTCTCCAAGAGACTTCATTATAGCAGATGCTAAAGATGGCGATCTAGCAATGGGTATCACAACACCTGGATTAAAAAGAAATGAAAATGGAAAAGTACTAAAAGGATATAAAAATCTAGTAGATTACAAAAATGCAATGATATCGATGACTAAATCTAATTTAGTAGATATTATGCTGATGTCTGCATCAGTTGGTGAAGATCTTGTAAAAAGAAATTTATTTAAAAATTCAAGTATTACACCTGCTATTAGAATGAATGATACGACTGATATCTGGCTGATGAGAAATGGAAATTATAGAAAAACTAATCCTAGACCTTTTCGGTCTGCTCAAATGAACAAAGTAAGTAAATTAGTTAATCTTGGTTTATTTTCTATGACATTTTCTAATAATGTTGACTATGACCTTGCAATGTTAAATGCCTATAAAGAATATAGAATTGAGGCTTCTAAATATAAATTTAAACATTTTTTAGAAGTATTTAATTCCCCGATTGATCTAGATATGAACATAAGACAAATGGGTGATTACATTAACGATTGCATTATAAAAGCAATAGCTGGGCAAACTAAGGATGAGAGACCTCTTTTTTTGAAAATAGCTTACAATGGTCCAAAAGCAATGGAGGAGCTAGCCAGCTTCGATCCTGAAAATCTTATTGTTGGTATTCTTGGGGGTAGCAAGGGCACGACAAGAGATTGTTTTGAATTAATTAAAAAAGCCAGTCAATATGGTGCAAAAGTAGCTTTGTTTGGGAGAAAAATTAACTTAGCTGAAGATCCTATCTTATTAGTAAAAATTATGAGAGAAGTTGTTGAAAGTAACATTAAACCTAAGGATGCTGTAAAACTTTACCATTCTGAATTAAAGAAAAATAAACTCATACCAGACAGGAAACTTTTAAAAGACCTTGAGATCACTGAAAAAGTTTTAAAATTATAATTTAGATATATTGGGTAAATTTCCAGAAGAGGCATTAACTTTCATCATAGATGTCCCAGCTGCATGAGCTTTTTTGAGAGTTTTTTTTATGTCCCAATTTTCATGTATTCCAAATATAAATGCTGCACAAAAAGCATCTCCAGCTCCAACTGAATTTATTACCCTGCTTTTTGGTAAAACCTTTGATTTAGTGTAAATTTTTTTTGATCTATCAAAATAGAGCGACTCAGTTGGACTATGAATAACAACTCCTCTAATAATACCCTTTTTGAAAACTTTACTAATTAACTTGATTAAGATTTTTTGATTAAGTTTTTTATTGAAGTCGTAAATTTTTTTATCAAATAGTATCTCTGCTTCAATTTCATTCAAAAGCAAATAATCGGTGAATGGCAATGAGCTTTCAATAATATTTTTATATTTAGGGTGCTTATTTGAAACTAAATCTAAAACTGTTATCACATTTTTACTTTTAGCTTTTTTTAAAACTTTTGATAAACGAGTTTTTTTGTCAACATCAAATTTGTCCAATTTACCTAATAGTGTAATATATCCGACATAAAGAACTTTAGGTGAAATTTTTAATTGGTTAATTTTAAAATGTTTTTTATCAAGTAAGCTGTTTGCCCCTGGATAATATAAAAAAGTTCTTTCTTTTTGTTTTTCAAACATACAAACGGTATGAGAAGTAGAAATTTGCTTTGATACAATTAAATATTTAGTCTCTATTTTATTTTCTCTACAATGTTTTTTTATAATTGATGCATCTGTATCAAGTCCAATTGATCCCATTGCGTACATTGGATGTTTAAATCCTAAAGAATTTAAATCCGTCAAAACATTTGATGGACCTCCACCTACGCATTGAAAAGTATTAGAAATTGCTTCTAATTTACCTCTATCAGGTAAATTATCTATTTTGTATGTGGTATCTACACACCACATTCCAAGGCCAATTATACCTCTTTGCATTATATTTCATTCCAGAGAGGATGTATCGCAACTTCATCTTCTTCAACTTCAGTAAACCTTCCCACACTTTCTAAAAAATAGTTATCTTTATTATCATCGTTGACTTGAGAAACCTCTCCTGCCATAACCATTCCTGAACCCTCAGCAGAGTAAAATTTATGATATATGTTTCTTTCAACAGTGACGCTCTGACCTCTTTTTAAAATTAAGGGTTCTCTTGGTGCAACGGAAACTATTTCACCATCAACAAGAACATCAATTTTAGAGTTTAATTCAATTTGATTTGAGTCTACTTCTAAAAACTCAATTACTAATTCCCCGCCTCCCCGATTAATTATATCTTCTAGTTTTACCTTATGGCTATGAAAAGGAATTTCTTGACCTTCTCTCATAAACAATAACTTTTCTGCATAGGGTTTGTCATCATTATTACCCTGTATTCCATTCCTTATACAAAACAAGGTGATACCTTTTTTTTCAAATTCGCCTTTACCAAAATCAGTAACATCCCAGCCCATTTGATGATTTTTTAAATAATTTTTTAGGTCAGGATTATTGTTGTACTCTTCTTTAGACCAATAGCCCCATTTAGGTAGAACCCACGAATATCTATCGATCATATCTTTAGCTTCAGATATTGCAGCATTTATTTCAGATCTTTTCATTTCAACTTAGATTATCAAAAAAATAAATAATTGATATAATCAAGTAATGAAAACAATAATTGTTGATCCTTTTCCAAGACAAATGGATCTTATTTTCTCTAAAGATAAGCTTGTTTATTTAAAAAAAAATTTCAAACTTATTAACGCTCCAATAAAAAATAAAAAAAATTTTTATCAAAACAATATATCAAAAGCAGATTTTATAATTGGACAACCTGACCTTCCAAATTCAATTTTAAAAAAGGCAGCAAAACTTAAAGCTATATTCAATGTTGAGAGCAACTTCATGGACAATATGGATTATGAGTATTGTTTTAGAAATGGTATCTATGTTCTCTCCACTGCTCCTGTTTTTGCTCAAACAGTTGCTGAAATTGCAGTTGGTTTTACTTTATCTCTCAAGAGGGAAATTCATCAATCACATATAGATTTTATTAATAATAAAGAAAAATATGGATTGGAAAGTAATATGAATGCTAGTTTATTGCAGAATAATACTGTCAGCTTTATTGGTTTTGGAGATCTAGCCAAAAAGTTAAAACCATTGTTAGAGCCATTCACAAATAATTTTCTTGCATACGACCCTTGGCTTCCAAGCAAGTTGCTTGAGGATAATAATTGTAAAATTAGTTCTCTTAATGAAATATTTAAAAAATCAGATGTGATATATGTTCTTAGTTCTATCACAACAAAAAACAAACATATGATTGATAAAAAGCTACTGAGTCTGATGAAACAAAATTCTTGTTTACTAATTCTAAGTAGGGCTAATGTAGTGAATTTTAAAGACCTACTAAAAATTTCAAAAAAAAGAAAAATAAAAGTTGCAACAGATGTATTTCCTGAGGAGCCAGTAAAAAAAAATGATCCCATACGTAAATCTAAAAATATTCTTTTCTCAGCACACAGAGCGGGAGCTCTAGAGTCTGTCTTTTATGAAATGGGCGAAATAGTGTTTGAAGATTTAAAACTAATAAATAAAGGTCTCCCTCCAAAGTTATGTAGAAAAGCAGAGCTAGAGACTGTCAGAAAACTAAGATCAAAACCAGTAAAGATTAATTAATTAAGTTGAATTTAACGAATTAATTTAGTTCTATGTTATATGCTTATTAAAATTGATCCTATTCTTAGTCCAGAGGTTTTGCATACTTTAAGAGCGATGGGGCATGGAGATAAATTAATTTTATGTGACTCAAATTTTCCCGCCTATTCGATGAACTCCAGAGTTCATCGTATTGATGGTGTAAATGCTGCAAGAGCTGCCGAGGCTATACTCTCCGTATTTCCTCTAGATAGCTTTGTCGACTCTCCTATTCAAAGGATGGAAATTGATGGAAATCCAGATCAATTAAATGAAGTTCATCAAGAAATAATTGACATAACTAAGAAAATCTCAGGAGAGCATTGGAAAATTTCATCTATTGAAAGGTTTAAATTTTATGATGAAGCCAAAAAGGCATTTGCCATAATAACAACAAACGAAACAAGACCATTTGGATGCTTTATCTTAACTAAAGGAGTTGTTAAACCTGATGGTACTGTTTGGGTACTAGATCATTGAGTATTTGTGTATTTGGGATATTCGTTGCAGATCTGTGTTTTTTTGCAAATGATATTCCAATACCAGGTCAAACCATATTAGGAAAAAAATACATCATCGGACCAGGTGGTAAAGGGTCTAACCAAGCAATAGCAGCAGCTAGAGCAGGAGGTAATGTATCATTTATAAGTAAAGTAGGTAAAGATAGCTATGCCGATCTTGCAATCTCTTTATACAAGAGAGATAAAATAAATTATGATGGTTTGGCTATCTCTGAAAATGAATCAACTGGGGCTGCAGGTATATTGATTAATGAAAAAACTGGGCAGAATGCAATAAATGTTGTTCCAGGAGCTGCTGGTACAATTGATGAAAATTTAATCGACTCAAAGTTAAATATAATTGAGTCTTCTAATGTTTTTTTAACTCAGTTAGAGACACCAAAAGAGGTAACACTCTATGCTCTAAAAAAAGCGAAAAATTTTAATTGTACAACAATTCTAAATCCAGCACCCGCCAGTGAAATAACTAATGATAACTTTCAATATTTTGATTTTTTTACCCCCAATGAAACGGAAGCAAGTTTTTATTACGGTCAATCAATTAAAAATGAGGAAGACTGTAAAAAAGCAGGTAGTTTTTTTTTAGACAAAGGGATAAAGAATATAATTATTACACTTGGAGAAAATGGTTGTTATTTTAAAAATAATAAAGAGGAGTTTATAGTACCTGCTTCAAATCTAAAAAAACCAGTAGTTGACACAACAGGTGCGGGAGATGCTTTTAATGGGGCTCTAAGTGTGGCAATCTCACAAAATAAAAACTATAAAGAAGCTATTGAGTTTGCTAATCTTGTGGCAGGTGTTTCTGTTACAAGGGAGGGAGCAGCAAATTCGATGCCATACAAAGAGGAATTACTTTAAAAATGCCGTATATTTCAGACAAAAATCGCTATCAAAAAATGCATTATAGAAACTGTGGTGATAGTGGTTTAAAACTACCTGTCTTGTCAATAGGGTTATGGCATAACTTTGGTGGCAATGGAATGGCTTCAGAGTCTAAAAAAATTCTTTTTGAGTCTTTTGATGCAGGAATTACTCATTTTGATTTAGCAAATAATTATGGACCACCTTATGGCAGTGCTGAGTCTAATTTTGGAAAAGTCATGAAAAGTGATCTTGGAAAATACCGTGATGAGTTAATTATATCGTCTAAAGCAGGTTACGATATGTGGGATGGACCCTATGGTGAATGGGGTTCAAAAAAACATGTAATTGCTAGTTGCGATCAAAGTTTAAAGAGGATGAAACTGGATTATGTAGATATATTTTATTCTCATCGTTTTGATCCAAATACACCTCTTGAGGAAACAGCTGATGCTTTAGAAAGTATCTATAAAGCTGGTAAGGCCCTGTATATTGGTGTCTCTTCTTACTCCTCCAATAAGACAAATAAAATGATTTCAATTTTAAAGAGCAAAGGAATCAAATTATTAATTCATCAACCTTCTTATTCATTAATTAATAGATGGATTGAAAAAGATTTAACAAAAACTCTCATAAAAAAAGGGGTTGGTTGTATCGCCTTTTCTCCACTAGCCCAAGGTTTTTTATCTAATAAATATTTAAAAGGAATTCCCAAAGTTTCAAGGGTTAATGAGAATAGCTCTTTCAGCAAAGATTTAATAACGAAAAAAAATACTAAAATTATTAATGAACTCAATAAAATTGCAAAAAGAAGAAATCAATCTCTATCCCAAATGGCTATAGCATGGGTATTAAATAATCGTGCAATAACCTCTGCTTTAATTGGGGCTAGAACAGTAAAACAGCTTAAAGAAAACTTAGCTACACTTGATAATTTAAAATTTTCAAAAAAAGAAATAAAAGAAATAAATAAAGCTGCAAAAGAGGGTGATATAAATATATGGGCTCCTTCTAGTGCCCATTGATTAATTGAAATTTTTTATTATCTCACTAATAAATTAAATTTTAATCCACTTTTTTTTCTTAATAGACATAAAAATTGCATCTAAGACTTTCATATTTTTTTTTGCATCTAATAATCCATAATCTATTTTAGTTTTATAAATTAACTCATTAGAAAATTTTGTAACTTGATGTTCATATTGATCAGTCGCTGGAAATACTTTTATTGTATTGTCTTTTCGATAGATTGATTTTCCATTGTAGATAACAACTGTAGTTGGTTTATTCGCAATTGCGTTGAAAGGATTTTCAATAACAACTGTTTTTTTTGTGCCAAGAATTACTACTTGTTGTGAATATGTGCTTTGTGTAGCAACTGTAAAGGTTGAGAAAATATCTCCAAAATCTAACAATGCGGATGATAAAATATCTGTTTTGAATTTTTTATCATTTTTAGAAGTTGCAATAACTCTTTTTGGTTCTTTATCTAAAAGAAATCTTGATATGACAGTCGGATAACATCCAATGTCATAGATGGCCCCTCCACCAAAGTTTTTGATATTTCTGATATTTTTTGGATTTTTATTATTGTATGAAAATACTGTTGATATACTTGATATTGATCCGATCTTACCTGATTTTATATATTCTTTAACCCATCGCCATTGAGGATGATGCCTGACCATAAATGCTTCTTTAACAATAACTTTATTTTGTGAGGCAATTTTTATTAATGGGTCTATATCTTTTGATTTTAAAGATAATGGTTTCTCTAATAGGAGATTTTTTTTATTTTTACAGGCCTCGATACTTGATTTTATATGTAAGTGGTTAGGAAGAGGGTTATAAATTACATCTACATCTTTATCTTCATATAACTCTTTATAAGAACCATAGCTTTTAGGTATTTTAAATTTTTTTGTTAAAGCCGTTGCTCTGGATAAATTTCTACTAGCGAGCGCTATAACCTGACTATTTTTAGATTTTTTTATTGCAGGTATTACGTGCTCCCAACCAATTTTAGCAGTGCTTAATATGCCCCAATTAATAATTTTTTTTTTCATAAAAAAAATTTAAACCTATTTGACTAAAATCCATACATATATTTAAAAGATTTCATACATATATTTTATAACTTATGGTATCTATTTAAAAATGAGTGATTTTAAAATAGGCATTGATTACGGTGGTACCAAAATTGAGGGTATTTTAATAGACTCAAATGGTAAAGAAATTCTGAGAAAAAGATCTACTTATGAAAAAAATTACGAAAGTGGTTTAAATACCGTAAAATCTTTAGTTTCAGAATTTGATAAATTTACAGATCAACAAAATTCTGTAGGGGTTTGCATACCAGGATTTTCTTCATATGAAACTGGCTTAGTAAATAATGCTAATTGTATATGGATTAATGACAAACCATTTCATAAAGACTTAGAAAAAAGTTTAAATAGAGAAATTCGAATCATGAATGATGCTAACTGTTTTGCATTATCTGAAGCTATCGATGGTTCTGGGGCAAATTATAAATCAGTTTGGGGTGTAATTATTGGATCTGGTTTTGGCGGATCATTTGTTTATGAAAAGAAAGTCATTGAGGGCGTTAACCAAATTGCAGGAGATTGGGGACATCAACCATTACCCTATCCTACTGAGGAGGAAATTAACTCTGATGTCCAATGTAATGTAGGTAATTGCAAAAGACCCTTATGTGCTGAGCAATTTATATCAGGAATAGGTTTTACAAAATTATTTAACGAGAAATATGGCACCAGTTTAAGAACAAGAGAAATAGTTGCTTTGGAAGCAAATGGAGATGAAAGAGCAAAAAAAGAATTTGAATTATATGAAGATCGTTTTGCCAGATTAATATCTGTAATGATAGGTATCGTTGACCCTGATGTAATAGTTTTTGGTGGAGGTATGTCAAACGTTGGTAGACTTTATGACAATATACCTAAATTACTTCCTAAATACACATTTAGTGATAAGATAAGAAATAAGATCTTACGGAATACTCACGGTGACTCCAGCGGTGTAAGAGGGGCAGCGTGGTTGTGGGACTCAGATAAATTTTAAATGAAAAAAATTGGAATTCTTACTAGTGGTGGAGACTGTGGTGGTTTAAACGCTGCAGTTAGATCGATATTTTTCAGAGCTAAAAATACATATCAGATGGAAGTTATGGGTATTCGTGATGGCACTGTTGGTTTAATGCAAAGACCAGTGGCTTATGTTCCATTAGACTATCAAACTTTTAGCGGTTCTCTTCTAAGACAAGGTGGGACATTTTTGGGAACAACAAGTAAAGGTAATCCTTTTAAATTTCCCATGCCAGATGGTAAATACAAAGATAGATCCCAAGACATTATTGATGGTTACAAAGAATTAGGTCTTGATGGGCTTATTGTTATAGGCGGAGATGGAAGCATGTCGATTTTAACTGAAATTGCAAAAAGAGGTGACTTAAATATTGTAGCCATACCTAAAACAATTGACAATGATGTGGGAGCCACTGAAAGCTCCATAGGGTTTAATACAGCTGTAAATGTTGCTACCCAAGCACTAGATAACTTACAAACAACTGCTGCAAGTCATCAAAGAACGATGATTTTAGAAGTAATGGGGAGAGACGCAGGACACATAGCTATTAACGCTGGCATTGCAGGTGGAGCAGATGTAATCCTAATTCCTGAATTAAATTATTCTATCAAAGGAATTGTCAATAAACTCACTGAAATGAAAAATAGAGGAATAGTTCATTCGCTGATTGTAGTAGCAGAGGCAGTAAAAACAGAAAGCGGAAAAAGTTATACTGTTGAATACGCTGATGGTCAAAAAAGATTAGGCGGTATAGGTAATTATCTTTCAGAGGAAATAATGAAAAGTACTGATATAGAGTGTAGGGTTACTTCTTTGGGGCATGTTCAACGAGGTGCGCCCCCTACTCCACGTGATAGAATTTTAGCAAGTGCTTTTGGGGTTTATGCTGTTGATTTAATAGCAAAAGGAAAATATGGAAGAATGGTTGCTTGGAGAGATAGAAAAGTTGTTGATGTTCCAATTAGTGAAGGAATTTCTACTTATAAAGTTGTAGATAGATCCGATCCTCTAATTGAAACTGCATTAGCACTTGGGGTATATGTTGGTGATATAAAGTGAATGTTTATACCAATAGAAAAAATTATAAATCTTCAAGAATTTAAAAAAGATATTTTTAGTGGAAAAGTTTTTGTATTTCAAAAATCAAAAACTTCAAATGCTTTAATAACCCAAATTAAAAATAAAATACAAAATATTTATGATGGTGAAATAGAAGAAATACACTATTTAAAAAATTCTGAGGATATAAGTAAGGATATTGTATCAAAATTAAAAAACCATGAAGATTTCAGAAAACTATTTTCAAACTTTTTATATGAAATTGGATATAATAAAGGTGAAACTTTTTGGGATCGATTTGTTGTAAGAGTAGCACCAGCAGAAAATAACTTACCTTACAGAGAAGCATCTAGAATAAATATTCATCGTGATACTTGGGGCACAAATTTGTATCAACAAATTAATTGGTGGGCACCAGTAAGCAATGTAGAGGAAAAAAATACTATGATTTTTTATCCAGATTATTTTGATGTTCCAGTAAAAAATACTACTTCGACTTGGGACTTAAACATTTATTTAGCCAATAGAAAAAAAGGCGATTTTTCTTATCCCTCTGCTCCACAATTAAAAGAGGACTTGCCCAGCAATATTAAGAAAATACCAGTAACTATAAAACCAGGAGAAATTTTATGTTTTTCAGGTGCTCACTTACATAGCTCATCAAAAGAAAAGTCTGAAAATACAAGGATAAGCTTTGAAATTAGAACTATTTGTGAAAACGACTTAAATAGTTCAGCTCAAGCCCCAAATGTAGACTGCGATTTGCAATGGAAGTTCCCTAAAATTTTTAAAAAAATTAATGACAATTCGCCCCTGAAAATAACTAGCTGATTATTTTATTTTTTGCTAATTTGCTGATGTGAAGAAAAAATATTCAATATTTAGCCTTGCTAAAAATGCACTATCTGGCCATAAAGACTGGCCAAAAATGTGGAGAAGCCCCGAACCCAGAGAGTTTTATGATGTCATAATAATTGGTGGTGGGGGTCATGGACTAGGAACTGCATATTACTTAGCAAAAGAACATGGATTAAAAAATATTGCCGTAATAGAAAAAGGTTGGCTTGGTGGAGGTAACACAGGTAGAAACACCACTATCATTAGATCAAATTATTTATGGGATGATAGTGCTCATTTGTACGAACACTCTTTGAAGTTATGGGAAAACCTATCAAGCGAATTAAATTACAATGTAATGTTTAGTCAAAGAGGGGTTATGAATTTAGCCCATAACGAACATGATATAAAAGAAATTAAAAGAAGAGTTAGTGCAAATAATTTAAATGGTATTGATTCATTTTGGTTATCTAAAGAAGAAATTCAAAAAAAGGTTCCTATAATGAATACTGACAATCTTCGATATCCAGTGCTAGGTGCATCTTACCAACCTCGCGGTG
Source organism: uncultured Alphaproteobacteria bacterium (assembly GCA_902588615.1). Lineage (GTDB taxonomy): Bacteria > Pseudomonadota > Alphaproteobacteria > HIMB59 > HIMB59 > HIMB59. The sequence goes on from CACIPV010000002.1 coordinate 56,065, forward strand.
GTGTAGCACGACATGATGCAATAGCATGGGGTTTTGCAATGCGCGCTGATGAGATGGGAGTTGATATAATTCAAAATTGTGAGGCACATCAAATAAGGACTAAAAATGGAACAATAGAAGGTGTCGAAACTTCCAAGGGTTTTTTAAGGGCTAATAAAATTGGAGTTGTTGCTTCAGGTCATACTGGTGTTTTAGCAGAGAGTGCGGGTATCAGATTACCTTTACAAAGTAAGCCACTTCAGGCACTTGTTTCTGAACCAATCAAACCTATTATTGATACAGTAGTAATGTCCTCTGCAGTTCATGCTTATGTCAGTCAATCTGATAAAGGTGAATTAGTTATTGGAGCAGGAACCGACAATTATAATTCTTTTACTCAAAGAGGTGGTTTTAACATTATTGAAGATACTATTCGAGCTATGGTCGAGCTTTATCCAGTATTTGGCAAAATGAAAATGCTTCGTCAATGGGGTGGTATTGTTGACATCTGCCCAGATGCTAGTCCTATTATTAGTAAATGTGACATTGAGGGTTTATTTTTTAATTGTGGCTGGGGCACAGGTGGTTTTAAAGCTACACCTGGAAGTGCAAATGTTTTCGCACATACCATTGCAAAAAATGAACCTCATCAAATTAATAGTGCGTTTAATCTTGATAGATTTGCAAGTGGAAGATTAGTAGACGAACACGGTGCTGCAGCCGTAGCACATTAATAAATATGCTCATAATTAATTGCCCTTATTGCGGCCCGAGAGATCAATCGGAATTTTCAAATGGAGGAGAAGCACATGTAAAAAGACCCGATGGATCAAAAGAAATTGGTGATCGTGAGTGGGGAGAATACGTCTTTATAAGAGCAAATCCAAAAGGTTTGTTTTATGAGCGCTGGGTACACACACATGGTTGTCGCAAATGGTTTAATTGTGTAAGAGATACATCTACTGATGAAATTTTGGTGACCTACAAGCTCGATGAAAAAAAACCAAATTTAAATAATTTTAAAAGTGTTGTTAAAACGCCCTCTGGTGAACCAGAAGTTGGGTCGGGTAATTTTACGGTTGAAAAATGAAATCTATAAATTTAAAAAAAAATCAATTTATTCAGTTTCATCAAAAAATTAGCTTCAAATTCGATGGGGTCAAATATTTTGGCTACAAAGGCGATACTATAGCCTCAGCTCTATTAAGAAATAATATTAACCTTGTAGGAAGAAGTTTTAAGTACCATAGGCCAAGAGGAATTTATACCTGTGGTATAGAAGAACCAAATGCTCTAGTCCAAATAATTAGTGAATATTCCGAACCAAACACAAGAGCAACTATAAAAAAAATTTATGAAGGAATGGAAATTGAAAGTCAAAACAGATGGCCTTCTCTTGAAAACGATTTTGGAAGTATCAATAACTTATTTTCTCCAATTTTTACTGCTGGTTTTTACTATAAAACGTTCATGGGGCCGCATAAGAAATTTTGGAAAAATTTGTATGAACCACTAATTAGAAGAGCCGCTGGATTAGGTAAACCTCCCAAAGATTTCAAAGGCATAAGCAATCATATCCATCACAATGTCGATATTACAATTATAGGAGGGGGATTAAATGGACTCCTCGCAGCTAAATCTTTCATCAACTCAAATTATGATGTGTTGTTAATTGACTTTGAGGAACAACTTGGTGGCATTATAAATAATTCAAACAAATTATCATCAATTGATAACAAAGAGCCTAAAGATTGGTTAAAAGAAACTATACAAGAAATAGAAGACTCTAAGAATATAAAGATTTTAAAAAACACACTTGTTACAACTTATAATTACATAAATCATCTTATAGCCATTGAAGATAGATTTGTTGGCTCTAAACCGATAGAAGGAAAAGTTAATAGCACTTTACATAAGATACGTACAGGTCACACAATATTATGTAATGGACACATTGAGAGATTTTTATCTTTTCAAAATAACGATCTACCAGGCATAATGCTAAGCTCTTCATTTGAAAAATATATGTGCCGATATGGACTAGCACCTTCTAAAGAACCAGTTATTTTTAGTAATAATTCGAATTCAAACAGCCTAGTTTATGGTCTTATAAAAGCTGGTTTAAAACCAAAAGCATATATCGACTCTCGATCTGGGGAGGAAATTGAGCCAAATTTGTTTGACTTGATAAGAAAAAATGATGTTCCTCTCTACACAAATTCACAAATAAAAGGAGCATTTGGAAACAAAAAAATTGAAAAAATTCTTGTTGAGGATAGTTCTGGTGCTTTAAATGAAATTAAATGTGACTGCTTATGTTTGTCAGGTGGAATAAATCCAGATGTTCACTTGTTTACTCAATCAAAAGGTTTATTAGATTGGGATGAGAAAGATTTAACTTACAAACCATCAAAACCTTTTCAACCTACCATAACTCTTGGTTCTGCTTCAGGACAATTTAATTTTGATAATTTAAATTCTGATATAAATGAAAAATTGAAAACTTTTAAAGTCAAAAAATTAGACGTAAAACTCGAATTAAATACAAACACTAAGTATAACATTGAAAAATTGTGGGAGGTCTCTCCGCAAAAGAAATCATTATGGGCTAAATCATTTATTGACTTACAAAATGATGTAACAACTAAAGATATCCGTCAAGCAATAACAGAGGGTTTTGATAGAATTGAACATTTAAAAAGATATACAACAAATAGTATGGGAACCGATCAAGGTAAAATTAGTAGTATTAATGCACTGGGAATAGTTTCTGATCTTCTGGATAAAAAAGTAAATGAAGTTGGCACAACTATTTATCGACCACCCTATGCTCCTTTAAGTTTTTCTGCAATAGCTGGCAGAAATTGCTATGAGTTTTATGACCCAGAGAGAAAATCACCAATACATAGTTGGCACATAAAAAATGGTGCAATTTTTGAGGATGTCGGGCAATGGAAAAGGCCATGGTATTTTCAAATTAATAAAGATGAGTCGATGCATGATGCTGTTCAACGAGAGAGCAAAAATGTAAGAGAAAACGCAGGTATTTTAGATGGGAGCACATTAGGAAAAATTGAGATCAAAGGTGAGGATGCGTTGGAATTTATGAATTTAATTTATACAAACAGTTTTACTAAGATGAAACAAGGTTCTGCAAGATATGCTCTTATGTTGGGGGAAGATGGAATGGTAAAAGATGACGGGATAATTTGTAAAATTTCTGATCAGCATTTTATTGCCACTACAACTACTGGGGGTGCTGCTACTGTTTTAGGTTGCATGGAGGAATATGCTCAAACCGAGTGGCCAAATTTAAAAGTTTTTATGAACTCGATTACAGAGCAATATGCAACTTTCAACATTAGTGGACCAAAAACAAGAGAAATTATGAAAAAAGCCTTTCCAAATATCAATTTTAGCAATGAGGAGTTTCCATTTATGACTTTCCAATTTCATGAATTTAATGGTATTCCAATACGAATCCTAAGAGCAAGCTTTACTGGGGAGTTAGGTTACGAAATATATATCCCGTCAAATAGTGCCCCTAAAATTTGGGATAACATTCAAAGTGTTGGAAAAGAATTTGGTCTTGCTCCCTACGGCACGGAGGCAATGCATCTTTTAAGGGCAGAAAAGGGTTACATTATTGTTGGCCAAGACACAGATGGTTCTATAACGCCAATAGATTTGGGACTTAGCTGGATGATTGGTAAATCAAAAAAAGATTTTTTAGGTAAAAGATCACTTGCTCGGCCTGATACTATAAGAGAAGATAGGAAACAACTTGTTGGTATCATTCCCTCGAATAAAGCCGATAAACTAGAGGAAGGACAACATATCATTCTTGATAAAGAAATTAAGTCTCCTGTCCCAATGCTTGGTCATATTACATCTTGTTATTATAGTTCTACATTAGGTCATGATTTTGCATTAGCTATTATCAAAAATGGCCGCTCTATGATTGGAACAAAAGCTTACGCTTCTACATCAAGTATGGGTACAACTGGTGTGGATATAGTTAAACCAGTTTTTTATGATGAAAATAATAAAAGGTTAGTTTCATGACCGAAGTAATCCGATCTGATGGTGTTGAGATTAAAAAAAAAGTTATTCAACAGATTATATTAAGGGGATCTGGTGACTCAAAATTTAATAATCACATAAACAAATCTTTAAAACTTTTACCACCTTCAGATAATTTAAGGATAATTTCAAATGATAATTATACTTTAGCAAAAATGTCTTTTGATCAATGGAATTTGATATTTGAAAAAGAAATTGAAAATAAAAAACTCAACAAAATCTTAGCTGACTTAAATAAATCACCCTTAATATTGGCGACAAATATTTCTGACTCACAAGTATTTTTTGAAATTCAGGGTAAAAATAGTTTTGATATATTAAATAAATTAACGCATTTTGACTTTAGAGAAAAATCCTTTAAAAAATCCACTGCTGCACAAACATTATTAGCTAGAGTAGACTGTTCTATTTTTAATCTTGATCTTAAATTGTTACTTAGTTGTAATCGATCATTTGCTGACTATCTTGAGGATCGTCTTATTGACGCGGTTAACTATTAGGTTTTTTTTCATATTGACATCAATTTTTGGAACTGATTAGGTATTTTTAGAGGAATAAATGGCAAGAAAATCAAGAATAATAATCGTTGGTAGTGGTATTGTTGGAGCGAGCACCGCCTATCATTTAGCTCAATTGGGATGGAAAGATATGGTTATACTCGATCAAGGGCCATTGTTTGAAACTGGAGGCTCTACAAGTCATGCACCAGGAGGTGTGTTTCAAACTAATCCTTCACGAATGATGTGTAAATTTGCACAGTACACAGTTGACTTACTTAGATCTTTATCATTTGAGGGAAAGCCCTGTTTTCATACTGTTGGAGGAATTGAAGTATCGAAGACAAAAGAAAGACATCAAGACCTTTATCGAAAACTAGGTATAGCTCACAGTTATGGATTAACTGATGCAAAAATAATCACTCCAGATGAAGTTTTAAAAATGAGCCCCTATATTGATCCAGAAAAAATTCACGGGGGATATTATGTTCCAACTGATGGTTTAGCAGCACCTGTAAGAGCAGTTAGAGCAATGGCAAAATATGTGACTGATTTAAAAGCAGGAGAATTCTTCGGTGATACAGCAGTTAATGGTTTTAAAATTCAGAATAATCAAATTCGTGGTGTACAAACATCTAAGGGGGATTATGAAGCCGATATTGTACTTATCTCAACTGGTATCTGGGCTCCAAAAATGGGAAGACTCGCGAACATATCATTACCTCTAGTTCCATGCGAACATCAAATGGTGTGGTTAGAACCGTTTGAAGAATTGAAAGAATTTAAAGCTGAACACAAAGAAGCTTTGGTTGAACACGCATTGATGCGTCACCAAGATTACAGTCTCTATTTCAGACAATGGAATGATACTTATGTTATTGGGAATTATCGACATGAACCAAGAATTTTAGAGTCAGAAGAATTAAAGAAACCTGAAGATGCTGAAGAAATGCCCTCTTTGGTGGACTTTAGACCTGATGATTTTGAAGGTGCACATAAAGAGTCGAATTGGTTGTTCCCAAGATTTTCAGAAAAAAAACTTACAAAAAAAATTAATGGAATTTTTTCATTTACAACAGATGGTAACCCTTTGATGGGCGAGACAAGTGTAAAAGGTTTGTGGACCGCTAATGCTGTATGGATAACACATGCGGGTGGTGTTGGAAAAGCTATGGCAGAGTGGATAGTGAATGGAGAGCCTGAACTTGATGTTCGTCAAGGAGATATCAATCGTTTTCATCAACATCATCATGTCAGGAAATATCTAAGGTCAAGAGGTAAGCAAAATTATAGAGAGGTATATGATATTATTCACCCGCTTCAACAAATGGAGCAGCCAAGACCACTAAGAAGAAGTCCATTTTATGCAAGGTTAGAAGGACAAAAAGCACATTTCTTTGAGACTATGGGCTGGGAAAGACCTCAATGGTATGAGTCAAATGCTGAATTAATGAAAGGTAAAAACTTTCCAAATAGGACAGGCTGGGCTTCAAAATATTGGTCACCAATTCAAGCAGCTGAACATCTTGTAACAAGACAAACGGGTGCCCTGTTTGATATTACAGGATTTGTAAAAATTGAAGTAAGTGGAAAAGGTGCTCTAAAATTATTACAGAAAGTTTGCACAAATAATATTGATGTTGCCGTAGGTAAAGTTGTTTATAGCGTAATTTCTAATATGTATGGTGGTATAAAGAGTGATCTTACAATTAGTAGACTTGAGGAAAATAAATTTTGGGTCTTGGCAGGAGCTGGGAATGGAATGATTGATATTAGTTGGCTTCGAGCAAATGCTCCTGATGACGGAAGTGTTCAGATCATAGATTGGACATCCGCTTTTGCAGGTATCGGCTTATGGGGGCCAAATTCAAGATCTGTTCTTGAAAAACTGTGCGATGATGATGATGTATCTAACGAAGGTTTTCCATTTTTCCATATTAAAAAGATTTCAATCAGTAACATTCCTTGTGTTGCTGTAAGAATATCTTATATAGGTGAATTAGGTTGGGAAATATATACACCTACTGAGTATGGGCTATCATTATGGGATGAACTTCGAGAAACCTCAAGAGAGTTCAACATGATTTGCTCAGGTGCTGGTGCTTTTGAGTCACTCAGATTGGAGAAAGGCTATAGATCACTGGGTACAGATATTCATACTAATTACAACCCTTATGAGTCAGGCTTAGGCTTTACGGTAAAGCTTAAAAAAGATGATGAGTTTATAGGTAAGAATGCACTTCAAAAAATAAAAGAAAAACCAATTGAAAAGAGACTTACTTGTATGATTATTGATGACCCTGAAGGAATGGCCTTGGGCACAGAACCGATTTATTCAAATGATCAAGCTGTAGGGTACGTTACAAGTACAAATTATGGCTATTTTATTGATAAACACATTGTTTATGGATATTTACCAACAGAATTGTCAGAAAAAGGAAATAAGTTAGAGGTCGAGTACTTTGGCAAAAGGTATCCATTAACAGTTACAGAGGAACCTTTGCTCGACCCAGAAAATCATAGATTAAAGTCTTAACTATTATATTTTAAAAATATGATCAAAGAAAATATTGTTTCTTTAGTTGATGGCTTTACCGTAGAGCTTAACCCAAAAGTAAGACACAAACTAAAGTCTATTCCTTTAGATAAAAAAAATAATGTCTACATAACATATCTACCTGATGCTACGGAAAACGACATTTTAGAAACTGTTGATTTTGTATCTAAACAAGAATTAACTCCTATAACTCATTTGCCTGCAAGGACAATGAAAGATTTAGATCATGTTTCAGACTTCCTAAAAGAACTTAGAAATAGAACAGATAGTAAAAAAATTCTTGTTATAGGTGGTGGGGGTAATCAAAATGGATCAGTATCATCTTCTCTGGAAATACTAGAGTGTGGTTTATTAAAAGATAATGATTTTGAAGAGATAGGAATAGCTGGACACCCAGAAGGCTCACCTGATATTGATAAAAATACTGTGAACGAATTTTTGAATAAAAAATATGAATTATCAAAAGATAAGGATTTAAATTTAGAACTTGTTACTCAATTTTTTTTTAATGCTGAACCATTTATTAAATGGTGTAAATTTTTAGATAATTCAAATATAAAATTACCAGTCAGAGTAGGCTTTCCAGGCCCAGCATCTTTTAAAACACTTCTTAATTTTGGCATAATGAGTGGTGTTGGTAATTCATTAAGTTTTTTGAAAAAGAACTCATCTAAAGTGACTGACCTTTTAACAAAAACTTCAAACGATGAAATGTTTATTGAATTAGCAAACTTCTCTAAAGAACAAAGTTCATTTAAAAATTTTCACTGTTTTCCTTTTGGTGGCTTCGAGAAGACCTGTCATTGGTTAAATGCTCTTCAAAATGGTGATTTTACAATGGAAAATGACAAAATAGTCCTCCACAATAAAATCTTTTAAGTTCTAATTTTTCGATTGCATAGACCCTAAAAAGAAATTAATTTTCAAAAATTGCTACTGCATTTTTTATAGGAGGATATATGAAGCTTAAGCAACCAAGTTCAGTGGACCAATCTGACAGAAAAGTCCCTTTTAATTTAAGGCAATCAGGACCAACACCTCAACAAATGCTTATATCGACTAGGGTTAGAAAAAATCCTTATTGGCATTTATCAGTGGAAGCTGGATGTTGGAGATGCACCGTATACAATAGAATGTATCATCCTAGAGGTTATGTAAAACCTGAAGATGGTGGTGCAATGGTTGAATATGATGCATTAGTTAATCACGTAACAATGTGGAATGTAGCAGTTGAAAGACAAATTCGTGTAAAAGGACCTGATGCGTTAAAATTTACAAATTTTGTTATCACAAGAGATGCAACAAGAATTGAAGTAATGAAAGGAAAATATGTAATTCTTTGTAATGACAAAGGAGGAGTGTTAAATGATCCCATATTACTCAGAATTGCAGAGGATGAATTTTGGTTTTCACTATCTGACTCTGATATTATGTTTTTTCTTCAAGGAGTAAATCACGATAAAAAATTTAATGTAGAAATTGATGAAATAGATGTATCTCCTGTTCAAATTCAAGGACCAAAGTCAATCGATCTTATGGCAGATTTAGTTGGAGATGCTGTTAAAGACATTCCTTACTATGGATTAATGGCAGCAAAAGTTGGAGGGAGAGATTGTATTATTTCCCAAACAGGTTTTACTGGGGAAAAGGGATATGAAATCTACCTCAAAGATGCAACTTTGTATGCGGATGATATGTGGAATGCTGTTTTAGAGGCTGGAAAGAAACACAATCTAAAAGTAATAGCACCTGCACACCATAGAAGAATAGCTGCAGGAATTTTATCTTGGGGTCAAGATCTTGATGCCGAAACTTATCCATTTCAATGTAACCTTGGCTATCAGGTTCCAAGAAAAAAACAAGCTGAATATATTGGTAAACAAGCTCTAGAGGCAATGAGAACAAAAATTGAGGCAGGTGAGAAACCATATAGCAACCAACTAGTTGGATTTAGATTAGGTGGTAAACCCATTGATGAATATGCTCCAGACTTTTGGCTTATATCTGAAGATGGATCTACACCAATAGGGTATCTAACATCACCTTGGTATTCCCCTGAATTGGGAACAAATATCGCAATGGGATATGTACCTTACGAGAAAAAAGACTTAGGTAATAAATTTAAATTTCATCTACCTGATGAGTATTGTGAAACTCCAGGGTCGCCTGTAGATGGTGAAATAGTTGAAATACCTTTTAGGCCATCAGTAAATCCTAATGCACGAGAAATTGCAAAGGATGATGGAAGAGATACGGCATATTAATTTTATTTTAAAAAAGCCTAGATAAATAAGTATTTAGGCTTTTTTCATTTTAAAATTTCTTTGACATATCAAAAGTATCTAATGTAATCTTTATATATGAATATTCCAAAAGTAATAAATTCCCAAAAACTTTACGATTTGTATGAACAAATTTTTGACTATTTTAGTTTAACTGTTTATGACTTGGAGTCTAAAATTGATACTAATTTAAATATCTCAAATATTAAAAATAAACTTGAAACTTTTTCTGATAAACATTTTAAAAATGCACTTAATGATTTCAATCAAGAAGTAAAAAAAATAAAAAATCACATACCTGAAGATTTTTTAAAAATCGAGCAAATCTCCCATGAGATTAAACAAAGTTATAATAAGTTTTTAGAACAGAATTTTTTTGATTATGAGTCATTAAATATATTAAAGAACAAATTAAAGAGTAATATTGATAACATTCATAAAATTTACTCTTAAATATTAATTAAATTTATATGAATTTGGATTTTTTAATAATTATATTTTTAATTATTGTAATCGTTCTTTTAATTTTTGTTTTGTTAAAGTCAAGTACTAAAACTAATGTTAACACAGATTTAGATTTAAAAAAAATTAACGAAAACCTCGCAAACCTTTTTGATAAAACTCTTGAACAAACAGGATATGTTAATTCCAAAATAGATGAAATTGGAGTTTTAACAAAAAAAATGACTAATGCCATGACAGCAAATATCTCCGATATGGGCGACATGGGTGAGGCTATTTTGGAGAATATCTTACAAGATTGTGGAATGACCAAAGATAGAGACTACAAAACGCAATTTACTGATAAAAATGAGAGCGGGCAAATTTTTAGGCCTGATGTAGTAATTTTTCTTCCAGAAAAAAGAAATATTATTATTGACTCAAAATTACCAATGAAAGATTGGTATGACTATCAAAACACTGATGATGAAAAGGCAAAAGAGGTGTCTATAAAAAATTTCATAAATTCAATGAAAAGTCATATAAATGCAATTCACAAAAAGGATTATACAAACCTCATAAAGGTGAATTCGCCAGATTATGTCTTTATATTCATGCCTCATGATTATGCATTGATCACTGCTCAAAAGTACGATCAGAGTATTTCAAACTATGCACAACAAAAACAAGTAATAATTGTGGGACCATCTACACTCATTATGTGCATGAAACTAGTCGAGAGTATTTGGAGACTTGAGAAACAAAATAAAAATTCAAAAGAAATTGCAGAAATTGCAGGTAGTATGTTTGACCAGATTGCAAAAACTTTAAATTTGCTAGAAAAAACTGAAGCAAGTTTAATTAAATCAACTGAAAATATAAATCAGTCTAAAAAATATATAACAGATGGTAAGGGTAGTTTATTAAGTAGGGCTAATAAAATTAAAGATTTAGGTGCCAAAACAAAGGTTGAGTTAGATATTAATGAATGAATATTCTTGTATATAGTTTTAATGATAAAATTGGAGACGGCTTACAAAAGGTAACCTTTTTACAAACTTTAAAAAACATATACCCTGAATCAAAAATTTATTACACGACCACCCATACAACAACTTTTAAAGATAAATTAAATCCATTAATAAAAGATACAATTTTTGAAATTATTGAAAATAATGGCATTCAGTCATCAATATCAAATCTATTTAGAAAAAATACTAAACTTGAAAATCAATATTTTGATTTAATCATAGATTTACAAAAAGTTGTTTTAAGGACATTAAATCTAAAAAAAATACCACACAAATATTTTTTTAGTTCATGTGCAAACTTTTTTTTTTCTGATATTAAAAATAAATACAATTTAAAATTTAAAGATCTTTATATTGAGCAATTTTATTTTAATATTTTATCAACACTTCAAAAAAAAGTTATTAAAGAAATACCTAATATAATACTTCCAGAAAGTATTAAATTTTCATTTAATAATGAGAAAATTAACAAAAATATTGCAATCTCACCAGGCGCTGGGAATAAAATAAGACAATGGGATTTTGAAAAATATTTAATGATTGCACAAAAATTACAGAAAAATGGCTATAATATTTTCTTTTTTTTAGGCCCTGATGAAAAACATCTCTTAAATATTTGTATAAAAAATGGCTTTAAATGCCCAGAATGGAAAAATGGTGAGTTAATCTCAAAAGATATAACTTTCACTATGGGTTTAGCAAAACAAATGAGTTGCTTACTTTGTAATGATAGTGGCACTGCTTGGATGTTTGAATTTGTCGGAGTCAAAACACTTAAAATATTTGGAGTCACAAATGAAAAGAAATTTTCAAGACCTGGTTTTTCAAAAACTATTCAAATAAAAGATTATGGTTATAAAAATTTAAAAGATTTCCCATTGAATATTTATGAAAATATTTTGCAAGAGTTTCTAAAATCTATAGATACTAACTAACTATTTTTGAGTTTTTTTGATAAGTATAACTAGGAACTATATAGTGTCTTACAGAGGATCCCTTTAATTTAAATATGCCGTTGTTATTGAACTTTATATCTAACTCAGACATATCAGAAATATCATTTTTTGAAATATAGTTTCTCATAACTTTTGTATACATTCCAGGTCCAGTGAAATTTAAAATAGCTAATTTAGGATTCTCAAAAACTTTATCTTTATAAAATTTATAGTCTGAACAAATATTATTAATTAAGCTTTCTAAAAACAAATTTTTTGATGAAAAAGCAAGTCCCCATTGCAAAATATGATTAAAAGGTCTTATTAACGAAAAAATTTTTGGATGACTTGGGGGGTAATAGCAAATTGTATCCTCATAAGTCAATATTCCGGTGTGATTAGTATCATGAAGATGGTCGAGCGGACACTTACATCCTTTTGCTATATCGAAATAGTAGCCGCCTAAATCATATAATACACAATAACGAAAAATGTCAGCTTTCATTGGTCCAAAAATACTTTTGAAATATATTTTTGAGATATCTTCCCCTCCCCAACTAGACTCCATATAACTATCTCTTTTCTCCTTTTCAAATAAATAGAAAGAGAGAGTAGGATTATTTTCTCTAAATTTTTGAATTGATTTAGCGTGAGTCTTTCCAAGTGATCTAGTCTCCCATGTTTGATAAACATTCTTAGGTATTTTATTAGTTGATTTGTGATTTGTTATTCTGTCATTAATTTCAACTAATGGAAATTCAGTAAATTTTCTTGCAAATTTTCTTAAATTATATCCTATTGACTTGTTCATTTTATTGGCGGAGAGAGTGGGATTCGAACCCACGATAGAGTTACCCCTATACACGCGTTCCAGGCGTGCGCCTTAAACCACTCGGCCATCTCTCCTTAAATAGTTTTATGATTTATATGTTAAAACTATATATAATAAAACATATTTATATGAAATTACCCAATAAACTGAAGCCTAAATTTTTATATGACTTAAGTAGAATAGGTAGTAGTCATGATGGTGGGTATTTAATTGAAAAATCATCACACGCTAAAACCGAATTTTTATTTAGTTTTGGAGTATCAACGAATTGGGAGTTTGAAAAAGATTTTATTAGAGATCAAAAAATTAACTTTTTAGCCTTTGACGGCTCTATTAATAATATTTTTTGGGAAAAGCAAAAAAGTATTGCCTTGAATAGATTGAAAAAATTATCGATAAGCAGAGTTTTTGAATATATGTACTTAAAATATTCTTTTAACAATTTTTTTAACAAAAAAAATTTTATTCCAAAATTTATAAGTAAAACAATGAATAACTCAATAACATTGCATGAAGCTATTTTACTATCAGAAGTTAAGGATAATTTATTTTTTAAAATAGATATTGAGGGAAGTGAGTATGAAATTATAGATGATCTAATTAAATTTCAAAAAACTATTATCGGTTTAGCAATAGAATTTCATTTTTGTGATCAAAATATTAACAAAATATTAAATTTTGTTGATCGTTTTAAATTGGAAATAGTTCATGTGCATGCTAATAATTACGATGATAACAAAAATAAAGAATTTCCAAGAACATTAGAAATATCTTTTGCAAAAAATCCAATAATTTTAGGAGATTTTAGAGCATTACCTCATATATTAGATAGTCCAAACAGAAAAAAAAATTTAGATATAAAACTAGAATTTCATGAATAAAAAAATATTAATAATTCAGTTAAGACCAGGTCTAGGAGATTTTTGCATGTTTTTACCTAGATGTCATGAAATTGCCTTACATAACCCTAATTATGAAATAACCGTTTTAACAAAAAAAAATACAAAAGCAGATCAATTAATATTTCATGATCACTTAATTAAAAATGTAGCATTCATAGATGACAATAAAAGAAATATGAAACTCAAAGATTTGTTCTTATTCTTAAAAAAAAATAATTTTCATAAAGTGTATTCTTATCAATATGGGCCAAAGTACTTGAAATATGTTTTTCTATCAAAATTAGCAGGGATAAAAGAAATTTATTTTTATGGAGTATTTAAAAAAAAAGAAGACATGGTTGTGAAATCTATAAAATCTAACGAAAAATGGCTAGGGATAAATATAACAAATTTTGAAGGAAAAATTATTACACCTTCAATTAAACCCGACTTTAGAAAAGTTATTATTGGACTAGGTGCCAGTGGTGATAATAAAAGATGGCCAAATAATAACTTCATAGAATTAATTAACAAACTAAATGAAAGAAATGAATATTATTTTATTTTAGCCGGGGGTGGTTTAGAAAAAAAATATATTGACGAGATATTATCAATTTCCTCTGCTAAAAATTTTATAAGTTTAGAAAAATTAAATATTCTTGAGTCTATAGAAATTATCAAAAACTCTGACTTTTTTGTTGGGAATGATACAGGATTTATGCACGTTTCAGCCTGTTTAAACATTAAAAGCTTTTGTCTTTATGGAAATACTCCATCAAAAGATTCAATATATAATAAAAATATAGTACCAATACTCCCACCTGGAATGAGTGAAACTTATCATGATGACCTAGCTATGCATAGAATTAAGCCAGAATATGTATATGATAAAATTGTAAAAGAATTTTTTTAATTAAAAATAATCTAATTAATCTGAGTCACCGATTTTAAGTGCCTCAAAAAAAGCAGTCTGGGGTATTTCAACACTTCCAAATTGTTTCATTCTTTTCTTTCCTTTTTTTTGTTTTTCTAGGAGTTTTTTCTTTCTGCTCACGTCACCGCCATAAAGCTTCGCTGTAACATCTTTTCTGAAAGCTTTAATTGTTTCTCTAGCAATAATTTTCCCATAAATTGCAGCTTGTATTGGAATTTGAAAATTTTGTCTTGGGATTAAGTCTTTTAATTTATTGCATATTCTTCGACCAATTGTTTCTGCTCTTGTTTTATGAACTATATTTGAAAATGCATCAACGGTTTCTGAGTTTACTAAAATATTAAGTTTAACTAAGTCACCTTGGAAATAATCATAAACTTGATAATCAAAACTAGCGTAGCCTTTAGAGTAAGATTTTAATTTATCATAAAAATCAATTACAATCTCATTAAGAGGAAGTTCCATTTCTAATATTGCTCTGTTATTTTGTATGTTTAAATTTTTTTGCTTACCTCTTTTTTCAATACAAAGTGTTATGACGGTTCCTAAAAAATCTTGAGGAACTATAATTGTTGATTTAACCCAAGGCTCTAAAATTTGATCAATTTCAGCAGGATCAGGAAGCTCCGAGGGATTTCTTATAACAATTTCATTTTTGTTTCTATCTATTACTTTGTAAACAACACCTGGCGCTGTTGTTATCAAATCAAGATCAAATTCTCTTCTCAGTCTTTCTGTAGTTACCTCCAAATGCAGTAAACCAAGAAAACCACATCTAAAACCGTATCCTAATGCTGCACTAGTTTCATTTTCATAGGTGAAACTTGAGTCATTTAAGGCTAATTTTTCAAAACTTTCTTTCAATCTCTCATAGTCTGATGTATCCACTGGGTAAATACCACAGAAAACTACTGGCAATGAGGGCTTAAATCCAGGCAGTGGCTTAATTTTTTGATCATTTAATTCTGCTATGGTGTCACCTACTTTGCAATCTGCGACTGACTTAATGCTAGCGTTAATAAAACCTATCTCTCCAGGACCGAGTTCATCACAATAATTTATATCTGGAGTAAAATATCCAATTCTATCTATGTTGTACTGTTGATTATTTGATAAAAACTTTACCTTCATCCCTTTTTTCATTACACCATCAAGAATTCGAACCAGAACCGTAACTCCTAAATAATTATCATACCAACTGTCAACTAACAGAGCTTTTAGATTATTTTCATTTGTGTGTGGAGCTGGGAGTTTTTCGATAATTTGGTCTAATAAGCTATCAACACCTAATCCTGTTTTTGCAGAAACAAGTTGAGCCTCAGAAGTATCTATTCCTATTGTTTGTTCAATATCCTCTTTTACTCTGTCTGGTTCAGATGCTGGTAAGTCGGCTTTGTTTAACACAGGTAATATTTCATGATTGACATCAATTGCCTGGTAAGCGTTTGCTAGTGTTTGGGCTTCTACACCCTGTGTACTATCAACAACAAGAACAGATCCCTCACATGCAGATAAAGATCTTGAAACTTCGTAAGAAAAATCAACATGACCTGGTGTGTCTAGTATATTTAATTGATATTCCTCTCCTTTTTTATTTTTATAATTTAATCTGACAGTTTGTGCTTTTATAGTAATACCTCTTTCTCTTTCTATATCCATTGAGTCAAGGACTTGATCTTTTTTAGTTCTATCGTTCATTCCACCGCAAATTTCTATCATTCTATCTGCTAATGTTGATTTACCGTGATCGATATGAGCTATAATCGAAAAATTTCTAATTTTAGAAATTTCCATTATGTTCTAATGTTTGCTTTGAATTTATAAGATACTTTTTCTAAAATATTTTTGTGAATTTGCTCTAAGTCTTTTTCATCAAGTGTTTTATCTTTTGATTGGATAGTTACTCTAAATGTAACACTTTTGCTATTTTCCCCTAAATTTTTTGACTCATAGAGATCAAAAAATTCAACATTTTTTATAAGGTTTTTGTCAATACCATTAACGTATCTTTGTACTTCAAAAAGATTTTGATCTTTTTCAAATACAAATGAAAAATCTTTTTCACTGAATTGAAACTGGGAGTCTAAGATGTTGGTAGAATTAATTCTACTCATAGAGTCTATTGGAAGATTTTCAAAAAATAACTCAATTGCGTAACTATTTTTAAGTTTAGAAAATTCCTCCATAACTAGTGGATGAACTTTTCCATACCTAGCAATTAATTTCTTTCCCATTTTGAGTTCTGCTGATTGACCTGGGTGAAATTTATTTGATGTTGATCTTGAAATATTAAACTGTTTTACATCAAAGTTTAGTGAACTTATAAATTTAGATACAATATTTGATATAGAATAAAAATTGAAGTCTTCTGATTTGAAAATTGAGTTTGTTTTTTCCTGAGATGATATAAGTAAAGATAGTATATTTTCTTGAGATTGAGATGTATTATAGATAGGTCCAATTTCAAATATTTGAATATTTTTAAAGCCTTTTTTATAGTTCATCTCTGCAGTTTCAAGATGATTAAAAATCATCGAGTTTCTCATAAATGATTGATCGTCACTGATAGCGTTTGAAATTTTTAATGATTTATCGCCTGAAAGAATTTCATGAGCCTTTTTTGAATGAAAAGAGAAAGTTATAATCTCAGAAACTCCATTGGATATTAATATTCTCTTTAGTTTTTTTATTACTTTAAATTTTTTATTAATTGGTGAATTGTTAATCTTAATAATCTCAACCTCTGAAGATGAGGGAATGCTTTCTATGATATTTTCATATCCATGTATTCTAATAACTTCTTCTACTACATCGATATTGTTTTCAATGTCATTTCTCCATGAGGGTACGAGAAGATGACACTCTTTTTCGTTACTTTGATTGATTTGAAATTTTAAATCTTTTAATATTTTTATTTGTTTTTTTGGTTCTAATTTTATGCCAATTACTTTTTCAAAATAATCAAACTTATATTTAATTTTGCGTTCATTGGTATCTAGCTTACCAGAATCAATATTTTTACTTACAGATCCTCCACAAATTTTGTTTATTAAGAATGATGCATAATCTAAACCCTCAATAACCATGTTTTTATCCAAACCTCTTTCAAAGCGATATCTGGCATCAGAATTTATTCCAAGAGTTCTTCCTGTTTTTGCTACACTATCTTTTTCAAAAATAGCTACTTCAAGAAATACATTTTTTGTATCCTCTGTACATCCACTACTTTCACCTCCGATTATTCCAGCTATAGCAAGAGCGTTATTATTATCAGCTATGACAGTTGAATTGCTATCTAAGGTGTATTCTTTGTTATCTAACGCAAGAATTTTTTCGTTAGGTTTAGCTAATCTCATATGGAGCTTTTTTCCAACTTTATCAGCGTCAAATACATGTAAAGGTCTACCTAAATCATGAGTGATAAAATTTGTAATATCAACTAATGCATTAATAGGTCTTAGTCCAAGACTAATAAGTTTTTTTTGTAACCATTCAGGGGATACTGTATTTTTTACATCTTTAAAATACCTACTTATTACGTACTCACAGCTATTATTATCATTTTCAATATTCCAACTGATAGGACTTTCAAAATCTAATTTTGTAATTTTTTCATATTTTAGAGGTTTTAGTTTTCCGATACCCTTAGCTGAAAGATCTCTAGCAACTCCTCTAACACCAAGGCAGTCCCCTCTGTTAGGTGTAATACCTATTTCAAAAACAGGGTCGTTTAATTTTAGTGCATTAATCGCTGATGTTCCATTTTCAAAATTATCTGAAAGCTCAATAATGCCATCATGATCATCACTTAAATTAAGCTCTCTCTCAGATAAAAGCATACCCTCAGATATTTCTCCACGAATTTTACCTTTTTTTAGATATATCTGTGTTCCAGGAATATACATTCCATCTTTAGCAAATATACCTTTTAGTCCTTTCTTGACATTATTTGCACCGCATATTACTTGGTAAGTCTTGGTGCCATCATCAACGGTACAGATATTCAACCTGTCTGCGTTAGGATGTTTATGAAAATCTTTAATTGTTGCAACAACAAATTTTGAGTATGAGGAGTAATCAGTTAAACTCTCAAGTTCCAGTCCTAAATTTGTTAGCGCATCACCTATTTCAGTTGCATTTTTATCTGTTTCTAAATGATCGCACAGCCAGCTATAACTAAACTTCACTAGTAATCTCCTATGCTAAAACCGTTATTAGCAATCCAATTTAAATTTCCGCTAAAAAATGACCTGATATCTGTTAATCCATATTTTAACATTGTAATTCTGTCTAATCCCATTCCAAAAGCAAAACCTTGATAAATTTTTGTATCCACATTGCAATTTTCTAAAACTGTGGGGTTTACCATTCCACAACCTAAAATTTCAAGCCAAAGATCGCCTGTGCCTAGGTGGATCTTGTTGTTAACAATCTCATAAGCGATATCCATTTCAGCAGAAGGTTCTGTGAAAGGAAAATAACTTGGTCGAAACCTTACCTTTAAATTTTGTACATTAAAAAATTGTTTACAAAATTCAATTAAAGTTCCTTTTAAGTCGCCCATGTTTGTATTCTCATTAATAAACAAACCCTCAACTTGATGAAACATTGGAGAATGAGTAGAGTCCGAGTCACATCTATAGGTCCTACCAGGAGCAATTATTTTAACTGGGGGTTTTTCATTTAATAAAGTTCTAATTTGAACTGGACTTGTATGTGTTCTTAGAACATATGGTTTATTATCTTTATCTGTGTAATCTATATAGAATGTATCTTGCATTTCTCGAGCAGGGTGATTTTCAGGTATATTGAGTGCAGAAAAATTAAAATAATCAGTCTCAATATCTGGGCCTTCAGCTACAGAGTAGCCCATTGATCCAAAAATACTTATGACCTCATCAAAAGTTTTTGATATCGGATGGACCTTAGAGGGAATTGAATTTGGTGGAGGAAAACTTATATCAAGAAATTCATTTGTTAATTTAGAATTTATTTCTTTAACTTTTAAACCATTAAATTTATTTTTTAAAAGATCATCAATATCCGTTCTCAATGAATTTAATTTAGCACCAGTGGACTTTTTTTCCTCTAATGATAAATCTTTAAGACTTTTAAGTAACTCAGTTATTTTTCCCTTTTTTCCTAAATAAGCTACTTTGACATTTTGTAATTCTTGCTGACTAGAGCATCGCTCTATCTGTTTTGTAGCTTCATTAAGGACTTTTTTAATGTCCATTTTTAATTTAGCTGGCTAGATTAGCCTTAGCTTTCTCAACTATTGATTTAAAAGCAGCTGGTTCATGAAATGCAATTTCAGAGAGAATTTTTCTATTAATTTCAATGTTCGCTTTTTTTAGACCATCAATAAACTTTGCATAAGTTAGGCCATGTTCTCTAACACCAGCATTAATTCTTTGGATCCATAAACCTCTAAAATCTCTTTTCTTATTTCTTCTATCGCGATAAGCATATTGAAGTGCTTTATCCATGCTTTGTGTTGCTACTCGATAAACATTTTTTCTTCTACCACGATGACCTTTTGTAAATTCAAAAACTTTTTTATGTTTAGCTCTTGCTGTAACACCTCTTTTAACTCTTGGCATAATATCTCACCTTTACCTATTTTGAGTATGGCATCATTGACCCAATTATTATTGATGCAGATTTTGATAAGACCCTAGTACCTTTAGAATTTCTGATAAAAGAGTTTGTTCTTTTAGACATGCCATGGCGTTTACCAACGTTACCGACAATTAATTTTCCTGATGAGGATGTTTTGAAGCGTTTTTTTACGCTACTTTTTGTTTTTAGTTTGGGCATTTTATCTCCTTTTGAGTAAGTTAATAAGATCTTAAGGCATACCCTTTGTAAAAGCCCGTTCGACCAACTGAGGTCAATTAAATATCATATAATTTATTTGGGTGCAACTACGAGGAAAGCTTGTCTTCCTTCGATTTTAGGTTCCATTTCAACTCTTATAAGTTCTCCCAAATCAGTTTTTACTCTTTTAAGCATATCAATACCTAAATTAGAATGTTCCATTTCTCTGCCCTTAAATCTCAAGCTGAATTTCACTCTGTTTCCCTCTTTTAAGAACTTCTGAGCATTTCTTATTTTAACTTGGTAGTCATGTTCTCCTGTACCAGGTCTAATTTTAAGCTCTTTAGTTTCAATTACTTTTTGTTTCTTTTTTGCTTCATTTTTTTTTTTCTGTTCTTGATACTTAAATTTTCCATAGTCTACTATTTTACAAACTGGGGGGTTATTATTTGGAGCTATTTCAACTAAATCCATACCTCTGCCTTTTGCAATGTCTAAGGCTTCATTTTTTTTCATAACTCCTAATTGTTCCCCGTCATCTAAAATAACTCTTACATCAGGTGCAGAAATGAAATTATTTATTTTATGAAGATCTTTTTTGCCACGAAAATTATTATTTCTTTGGAAAGGTTTGTTCAAAATATTATATGTAAATGAAAAAAAAGGAAATTTGCAATTAAAAATGCCCTAGTGATTGCTTAATTAAAATCATCTTAGGATTATTAGCAATAATAAATCAATTGTAAATATAAATTATTTTAATATTTGATCTATTTTATTGATAATAGTGTTGACACTAATATTTTTTACATTAGATGCTGTGACCTTATGTAAATTATCTCCAAGTGGATAACATGAACGAGAAATTTCGTTATCATTTGCTATCCAAATTACGTTTTTATTTGTGAGACCTGCAATGTGAGCTGGTCCCGTATCGTTTGTAATGATTAACTCAGAAGACATACATAATTGATAAAAATCCTCAATCTTTGATTCATTAATTTTATTTTTAGACTCTGGACATATTTTAATTATTTCATTAATTGTATTTAAATCCAAATTAGAGCCTGTGAGGTAAATCTCATAGTTTCTGCTTACTAAATACTTAGCCACTTGAGCATATTTATCTGAGGGCCATTTTTTGTATTCTCCTGATTTAGATGCCCCCGGTATAAATATAATTTTATTTGATGGTTTTATATCACCTTTAAGCATCCAATTTAAATCAGGCTGTGAGTAATTATTTATTTCCAAATATTTTAATTGTTCTTGATGATTTTTAGTAATGTGTTGAACACCAAGTTTTTTCTGCTCATATTTGTAGCTCGAAAATTTTCTTGAAGATAAGATTTTAGATTTAGTAAATATTTTAATAAACAAATTATAAATTTCTGTTCTTGTTGAGTTTTGTAAATCAATTAATAAATCTATTTTTTTTTCTTTGACTATCTTCAAAATATTTTTTACTGATGGAAAGATTGATATCCTATTATCAACTAAAATTTTATTAACATACGGTAAGTTTCTAAAAATTTTTTTATAATTAGACTGTGTGAGCAGGTATATATTGGAGTTTGGATAATTCTCTTTTAAAGTTTTAATAGCTCCAAATGATAAGACTAAATCACCAAGTGATCCATGTTTAATTACAAGAATATTCATAAATTTACTAAATGACTATAAACGTCCAAAGTTTTTCTACACATGAGATCAGATGAATAATTTTTTTTTACATAAGATCTTCCTTTTTTAGATATCGCTTTATAATTTTTTAATGCGTATTTAAAAGTTTTTTGAAAAGAATTAAAAGAATTTACGTCAAATAATAAATTTTTATTAAAGTTGAAAAGCTGCTCTTTGGTACCTCCTTGATTAGGAGCTATAATAACTTTACCAGAGGATAATGTCTCAGAAATAGTTCTACCAAATCCTTCGGGTCTTTTAGAGATATTTACAACCAAGTATGCTCTTTGATACAATTTTTTTACATCTAGAGTGGGTTTATGAATAATAATTTTTTTTGATATATTCAATTTATTTATAAGTAATTGTATTTTTTTTTCTTCTTTACTTTCATTTAAAGAAACTAAATGGATATTGAATGAGTCTTTATATTTTTGCTCTAATAATGAGAAATAATTTAGTAATAACTCATGACCCTTCCAGCTTGAAATCCTTGAGGGGATTAAAATATTTTTCTCTACTAGTTTTTTCCTAGATGGAGAAAAGTAATTTGTGTCTACACCTCTTGGGATAACATGTAGTTTAGTTTTGTCATTATATCTATTCTCATATGTTTTTTTTACAAAATTTGAGTTAAAAATAATAGCATCACCCTTAAATAGAAAACTGTTATACCAGTCTTTTAAAAATGACTTAGACTCATATCTGTTATGAACACTTGTAACAACTTTTATATTTAAATTTTTAATATAGTTGATAAGAAAAAAAGCTGGCGCTCTTGAAGAAATATGTACTAAATTTATTCTTTTTTTTTTGATTAATTGTTTTATTTGGATTTTGATTTTATTTTGATCAAAAATGTTTTTAAATTTTAAATTATCTAACATTATTATTTTTAAACCTTTTACATTAAAATTTTTGTTGCTACTTTCACATAAAATATAATTATCAATATTTTTTTTATTAAGGTACTTTGAAATATCTCTCACACCAGTTTCGATACCTCCAATACCCATAGATGGAATTATTTGTAAACAAGTTATTTTTTTTGTATTTTTAATCTGTGTCAAAACTAAACTTTTATAAAAAAGATGATGTTAAAATATCTTATAGATATTACAAAAGAAGTAAAAAAACTCTGATCTTTTTACACGGTTTATTGTCAGATATGAGTGGTAAAAAATCAAGTTTTTTGAATAATTATTGTAAAAAAAATAAAATTTCATATTTATGTTTTGATTTTCAAGGGCATGGTCGATCTAGTGGTGAATTTATTAACTTTGGTATTAGTGATTGGTATGATGATTTAGACAATATTATAAAATACTTAAAAATAAAAAATTTTATTTTGGTTGGCAGTAGTATGGGTGGATGGGTTGCAATCATATATGCTTTGATAAATCCAAGAAAGGTTACAAAACTTATAGGCATAGCTCCTGCACCAAATTTTACTACAAAATTAATTTGGAAAAATTTTAGTACTCATCAAAAAAATAGAATTAAAAATAATAAGATAGTTAAACAAAAAGTTAGTTCTGATTTTGCTTATTGTTACTCTCCAGCACTATTTAAAAGAAGTAAAAAATATCTAATTGAAAAAATTAATGGTAATTTTTTAGGAGAAACTATTTTCTTACATGGGGGCCAAGATAAAGCTGTTCCATATGGATATAATGATAGTTTCAATTTTAGTAAAAAATTTAAGAACTTTAAGAATATTTTAATTAAACATGCAGATCATAGCCTATCAGACAAAGAAAGTTTAATAACCCTGTCTAAATTTATTTAAGCTATTTTTGATTTTCTTGTAATTGGAAATTCTAGTTTATCAATCACTTCATCAGGAACGACGTGAGCAAATTTTTTGATCTCAGAGTCATAATTTTCAATAATAAATTCAGCTCTTTTTGATTTAGTCTCTTTGTAAAAATCTTTTAAGAGATCTAGAAGGTGATTTTTCCAATCTTTGTTATCTACTTCATAAAGTCCTATAGTTTCCATGTTCATCAAATCAGAAATATTCTTTTGTTCAGAATAAATAAAAGCAGAGCCACCAGTCATCCCAGCACCAAAGTTATCACCAACATCACCTAAAATAATTGCAGACCCACCTGTCATATACTCACAACCATTAGCGCCACATCCTTCGACAATTGCAAGTGCACCTGAATTTCTGACGCAAAATCTATCACCTGCTTGACCAGAGGCATATAAAACTCCATCAGTAGCTCCATAGAGGGTGACATTTCCAATAATTACATTTTCATGACTAGGTTGAGTAAATGAATTTCTTGGCTGAACTATAATTTTTCCTCCAGAGAGACCTTTGCCTACATAATCATTAGCATCGCCAAACACTTTTAAAGTAAGGCCTTTGACAGCAAATGCTCCCAAAGACTGGCCAGCCGAACCTCTTAGTTTTAGAGTGACATGATCTTCAGATAAAGAATTCATTCCATATTTTCTTGTAATAATGGATGAAATTTTAGTTCCTATTGTTCTTAATGTATTTTGTATGTTATATGTCAGTTCAATTTTTTGACCTGAATTAATAAAATCTTTTCCATCTTTTTCAAACTGATCGTCAAGTGTTTTTGGTACCTCATTTCGTTTTTTTAATGAATGGTAATCATAAATTTTGCCATCATCAATCTTGGTTAATATAGGATTTAAGTCAAGGTTATCTAAGTCGCTTGATCCATAATGAATTTGGGATAATAATTCTGTTTTACCAATAATATCCTTTAAAGATTTATAACCTAAAGTGGCGAGAATTTCTCTAACTTCTTCGGCAATAAATGAAAACAAATTGACGACTTTTTCGGGTGTACCACCAAATTTTTCACGAAGTTTTTCATCTTGTGTACAGACACCAACTGGACATGTATTTGAATGACATTGTCTAACCATAATACATCCCATTGCTACCAACGAGGCTGTACCAATTCCATATTCCTCAGCTCCTAATATTGCAGCAATAACAATATCTTTCCCTGTTTTAATTCCTCCGTCTGTTCTAAGAAGAACTTTGTCTCTTAAACCATTCAAAGCTAAAATTTGGTGAACCTCACTTATACCTAACTCCCATGGAAGGCCAACATATTTAATACTTGACTGAGGGCTTGCCCCTGTTCCACCAGAATGTCCTGAAACTAAAATTACATCAGCTTTAGCCTTTGCAACACCAGCAGCAACAGTTCCTATTCCTGATTGTGCTACTAGTTTTACACAAACTTTTGCTATTGGATTGATTTGTTTTAAATCGTAAATAAGCTGAGCAAGGTCCTCTATAGAATAAATATCATGATGTGGGGGAGGACTAATAAGAGTCACACCTTTTGTACTATGTCTTAATTTAGCAATTAAATCAGTGACCTTAAAACCGGGTAATTGACCACCTTCTCCAGGCTTAGCACCTTGAGCTATTTTAATTTCTAATTCTGAACAGTTATTCAAATATTCTGCAGTCACACCAAATCTTCCGCTTGCAACTTGTTTAATCGCTGAGCTAGGATTATCACCATTTTTTAATTTGGAATATCTTCTTGCATCCTCTCCTCCCTCTCCGCTATCTGACTTTGAACCTATTCTGTTCATTGCAATAGCCAGAGTTTCATGAGCCTCAGGGCTTAGAGCACCAAGTGAAATTCCAGGGGATACAAAGCTTTTTCTTATTTCAGAAATGCTCTCTACATTGTCCAAATTTATAGAATTGCTACTTTCATTAAATTGAAGTAAATCCCTTATTTGAATTGGTTTAGAGCTATAAATTCTTGAGGTATATTTTTTATAGAGATTATATGAGTCTCTGGTTACTGCTTCTTGAAGCATATGTATTGAAACACCCTCATAAGCGTGTGCTTCGCTATTAGCTCTAAATCTATATTCGCCACCTATATCTAAAATTACATTGTCAGATTTAAATGATACCTCATGCTGTCGCCTTACTCTTTTTTCTAATCCATCTAATCCAATACCAGAAATTCTAGAGGACATTCCTGGAAAAAAACTTTCTACCATGCTTCTGCTTAGGCCAATTATTTCAAAATTTCTTCCACCACGATATGAACTAATTACTGAAATTCCCATTTTACTGATAATTTTTCTTAATCCTTTCTCTATGGATTTTTTAAAGTTTTTAATTAGTTGAGAGTAATTAGTATTCTGATAAATATTTTTTTTATATCTATTTGAAATAAGTTTTTCTACTAATGAAGCATTGACAGTAGTTGCACCTACACCAATAAGCACTGCAAAATAGTGTACATCAAGGCACTCTCTAGAAGAGACGTTTAAAGAAGTAAAGGTCCTTAAATTATTTTTAATTAGATAACTGTGAACAGCACTAGTAGCGAGTATCATTGGTAAAGCAATTCTGTCTTTGTTAATGTTATTATCAGTTATAATTAGATGCTGAGAACCAGATCTTACTGCCTGTTCAGCCTCAGAACATATTCTTTGGATTTCATTTAAAAAATTAGTCTCTTCATTCGTTTTATAAGTACAGTCAATCTCAGTTGTATACTTTGATAAATGATTTTTTAAAGTATCCAGTTCGTTATCTAATAACAAAGGACTCTCTAAAAGTACCAAATTACATTGTTCAGAGTCTTCTTCTATAATATTTCCAAGATTTCCAAGCCTAGTTTTTAAACTCATTACAACTTGTTCCCTAAGACTATCAATTGGAGGGTTAGTTACTTGAGCAAAATTTTGTTTAAAAAAACTATGAAGACCTCGGTATCTTTCAGTAAGTACACTTAGTGGTGCGTCATCACCCATTGATCCAACAGCCTCTTGCCCTGTTTTAACCATTGGGTCTAAAATTAAATCAAGAGTTTCTAATGTTAAATTAAATGATTTTGCAATTTGAAAAACATTTTCTTCATCTTTTTTTGATGGTTCATAAATTTTTTCATTAGATAATATGTTATCTAACTTAATAGTTTTTTGATTCCAATCTGAGTAATTATTACGTTGACTGAGTAATTCTTTTAATTCAAAGCTCTCATAAAACTTATTCTCTTTATAATTAACTGCTATTAGTTCACCAGGCCCAACTCTTCCTTTTTTTATAATATTTTTCTCATCTATATTAATCATTCCAACTTCAGATCCTGAAATTAGTAAATCGTCATCCGTAAGTATGTATCGTAGAGGCCTTAACCCGTTTCTGTCCATACCGGAGATTATCCAATCTCCAAAATTTCCGCAGACAGCAGCTGGTCCATCCCATGGTTCAATGACAGCGTTACAATAAGCATACATGGCCTTTAATTGGTCAGATAAATCAGATCGATTAGACCAAGACTCAGGAATTATCATTGATTTTGCCATAGGCATGTCCCTATCAGTTTGAACAAAAAGCTCAAAAGCAGCATCAAGCGAAGCAGAGTCAGAGGCGTCTGGGTCGAGTATCGGTTTCAAATCGTTAATTCTCTCGTTGAAAAAAGGATGTGTAATTCTTGGTTCATGTGCACTCATCCAATTTATATTTCCCTTAAGAGTATTGATTTCACCGTTATGAGCCAAAACTCGAAATGGTTGCGCCAAGGACCACGTAGGAAATGTGTTCGTAGAGTATCTTTGATGGTAAATGGCAAATTTAGATGTGAATTCATTATCAAGCAAATCTGGATAAAACTCCGATAACTGTTCAGCTAAAAACATACCTTTGTAAACAATTGTTTGTGTCGATAAAGAACAAACATAAAAATCGTTAATGCTCTGTGCTTTAATTTTGTTTTCTATCCTTTTCCTTGTTAAATAAAGTTTCTTTTCAATATCTGGTGTTGAATCTTTAGGTGAGAAAATTATTTGTTCTATTTCTGGTTTAGTATAGTTAGCTTTTTCACCAATGATTTCTGTATTAACAGGGACCTGTCTCCATCCAAACAGGTTCATTCCAGATTTTATTATTTCATATTCAACAATAGCTCTACATTTTTCTTGGGCTCCAAAATCTCTTTTAGGCAGAAAAATCATGCCTACACCTAACACAGTGTCTTTAGTTGTTCTGTGACCCATTTTTAAAACTTGTTTGCTGAAGAAAGAATTTGAAACCTCCAACATAATACCAGCACCATCTCCGGTTTTGCCGTCAGCATCAACCGCACCTCTGTGGAATACAGCTTTAAGAGCCTCAACTCCTTTTTCTACTATGTCCCTTCTTGAATCACCTTTTATTGAGGCAACTAAACCTACACCACAATTATCATGTTCATATTTTTCATTATAAACATGATTATCTTTTAGTTTTTGTCTATTTATTTTAAAAATTTCTAATGAATTGTCTTTCATGATGCTTTTTTAATTTTCGAATTCTGTAAGAAATTATGAATTGATTTTGCAACTTCTCGGCCATCATGTATCGCCCAAACAACTAGAGAGGCACCCCTAACAATATCCCCTGCAGCAAAGATCTTTGGTTTGCTAGTTTGAAACTTTTTAAAATCAACTTTAACAGTTTTCCAGCTAGTTAATTCAATATTTGTTTTGAAATTATGGTTCAAATCTTCAGGCTCAAAGCCAAGAGCTTGAATAATCAAGTCACTTTTTATTTGTTTTTCAACACCAGTATCAATTGGTTTTCTCCTTCCGCTCTCGTCCACCTCACCTAATGCAGCCACTTTGTATGTCATACTCGTTGCAGTAGAGCTATCGCTGATAATTTTAGAAGGAACAGATAGCCAATTAAATTTGATGCCCTCTTGCTCTGCATTTAAAACTTCTCTTGCTGATCCAGGCATATTTTCTTTATTTCTTCTGTAAAGACAAGTTACCTCTTTTGCTTGCTGTCTAATGGCTGTTCTAACACAATCCATGGCAGTATCTCCTCCTCCAATAACAACTACATGTTTATCTTTTGCTGTAAGATATTTATTTTTTGAGGGAGAGTCACCTAAACCGGTTCTATTACTCTCAATTAAAAAATCCAAAGCAGGAATACTATTGTTGACTGATGAGGTATCAATATCTAATTGTCTTGCTTTGTAAACCCCTGTTGAAATTAATATTGCATCATAATCTTTTTCCAAATCTTGAAAGGAAATATTTTTTCCAACTTCAGTGTTTAAGTTAAATACAACACCACTATCAGTAAGCCACTCTGTTCTTCTCTCAACAATTTTTTTGTCTAATTTAAAGTTAGGTATTCCATAAATCATCAAACCACCAGCTCGGTCATTTTTTTCATAGACATCTACTTGATATCCGTTTTGTATTAAATAGGCCGATGCAGCCATTCCTGCAGGGCCCGATCCAATTATAGCAACTTTCTGCTTGTACTGGTTTTGTGACGATAGATTTTTAACCCATCCTTTTTCCCATGCTATTTCTGTAAGGTATTTTTCTAAATTACCAATTGTAATGGCTCCAAAGCCTGCCTGTTCGACGACACAATTACCCTCACACAAACGATCTTGAGGACAAACTCTACCACATACCTCAGGAAATGCATTTGTGGACGCAGATACCTGATAAGCTTCCTCTAATCGGCCTTCTGCAATGTAACGTAACCAATCCGGTATATTATTGTTTAAAGGGCAATGTATTTGACAATATGGGATTCCGCATTGAGAGCATCTTGACGATTGTTCAATAGAGTCATTCTTATCAAACTGACTATAAATCTCTTGAAAATCCTTTATTCTTTTTTCAGGTTCAGTTTTAGAAGGATTCTTAGATTTTTTTTTATGAAACTCTAACATGATAATAAAATATTACTTAATTCTCTTACAAAATAATGGGCTATATTAATACAAAGGTTTATCAATTAAGTAAACTCATAAATGATAATAAATTATGACTAATAGTAGTATTTTTTATATTTTTTATGGTTTAATGCAGGGAATTACTGAATTTATCCCCATTAGTTCCAGTGGTCACCTTAATATCTTAGAAATTCTTTTTAAAAGCTTAGAATCTAGAAATTATTTACATGAAACATCAGCACACTTTGCATCTTTGTTGGCATTATTATTATATTTATTCGCAAACAAACATTTTTCAAAATCAAATATCAAGGCTTACTGGAAAATTTTAATCTACGCGACCGTACCTGCAATTCTCCTAGGATTTATTATCATATTTTATGATGTAAATTATCTTAGTTTAGAGTTAATAGGATACACTTCAATTACTGGAGCAATATTACTCTATGTTTCCGATAAAACAGAAAAGTTTAAGTTAAATATCAAAAATAAAAGTACCAAATTTATTTTAGCTGGATTTTTTCAATGTCTAGCTTTTTTACCAGGTTTCAGTAGAGCAGGAAGTTGTATAATTGCATTCAGACTATTTGGAGAAAATAGAAAATATTCATCTATTTATAGTTTATATATGGGCATACCTATTATCTCTTTGTCTTTTTTTTCCAATATTAAAGAATTTGAAAATTTTATTTTAGATAAAAATATATCTTTAATTTTTATTACTACATTTTTTGCAGCATATTTTACAATATCTGTATTTATTAAGGTAATAAATAAAATTGGCTTTACACCTTTTGTGATCTATAGAATTTTATTAGGTTTAATTTTATTAATTTATTTATCTTAATTATACTTTATCTATAAACTTTTTTAGATATTCTGAAGTAATAACCTTCATATCTGATAAATCTTGTTTTAATATTTCAGTTATTAATTTTTGACTTCCCTCCGAGATGCTATCATGAGAAAGAGTTACATACTGATCATATGTAAATAAAGGTTTTGGTAGTTTTTCTAATATTTTACCTTGAACAATTGCCAAAAAAGAAGGTATATAAAAAAACCTCTCCTTTTTTTTCAAAGAAAAAAAAATATGACTCAAAATTTCTTTAAATGTGAATATATCATTGCCAACTGCTGCTAAATTGGAATTTTTATACTTATCAAATTTATGAAGTAAATTAAAAATAAGAAGAGACAAATCGTTTACATATATTGGTTGAAATCTAGTTGTCCCATTTTTTATAAGTGGAAGAAAAGGTAAAAGTTTGGCCATCTTACCGAATAAATTAAAGAAATTGTCTTCCTCTCCAAAGACAGTACTTGGTCTAATAATAATATAGTTAGAGTTATTATTTTCGATATATTCCTCACCCATTTTTTTGCTGATTAAATAATTTGATTTTGTTTGAAAAGTAGAACCTAAGCCAGAGACATGAAGAAAAGGTTTTTTGTATAATTCACAATAATTAGCAATTTTTTTTGGCAGTAAATAATGAACCAGTTCAAATGATAAATTATTTTTTTCATATAAAATGCCAATCAAATTAATTACTAAGTCTGAATTTTCAATTAAGCTTTTAATTTCTTCTAAATTATGAATATCAAATTCTACAACTTCTATTTGTCCTATATCACCTGAAAGTATATTTCTTTTTACTCTACGAGCATTTCTTACAGGGCATATTAATTTGTCACCATTTTGTAATAGTCTTTTCGTTATACTTCTTCCTATAAAGCCTGTGGATCCAAACACTAAGATATTTTTGTTTTTCATTATGATATCTATCTTATATAAATATATGTTCTAAGATGTCAAACTATCAATTATTTCAAAATGATCTTCCAAGTAATGTTTTAAAATCCTTTAAAGGGGATGTGTCTATTGACACTGAAACCCTGGGTTTAAATATCAAAAGAGATAGGCTCTGTCTAATTCAATTGAGAAATGAAACGGATAAAAAATTATATTTAATTAAATTTGAAGAAGACTTATCTCCAAAATTATCAAAAAATATTAAAACATTATTAGAAAATAATAATCACACAAAAATTTTTCATTTTGGGAGATTTGACATGGCTGTTTTAAAGGAAAATTTAAATATTAATGTAAAAAATGTCTTTTGCACGAAAGTTGCTTCAAAATTAACCAGAACCTATTCCTCAAAACATGGTCTTAAAGATCTTGTATATGAGATACTAGAGATCCAATTAGATAAAACAGAGCAATCATCTGATTGGAGTAAAAAAAAACTTACCAAAAAACAAATTCAATATGCTGTTAATGATGTTGTGTATTTGTCAGAAATTAAAAGTTCTCTTAATGATAAATTAATAACTCAAAAAAGGCTTAGGCTCTTTAAATCTATAATGAAATTTATGGAAATTAGAGTTGAATTAGATTTACAAGGATGGGATGGTGTTGATATCTTCTCACATAAATAGCTCATGAACAAATCTAAAATCAAAGAAGTTGGGAAAGGAGTAATAAAATTAGAGTCCATAGCGTTAGCGAAACTATCAAAAAGCTTAAACAAAGACTTCGTTGAAGCTGTTAAACTAATTTTTCAACAAAACGGTAAAGTTATTGTTTCCGGGGTAGGAAAAAGTGGAAATATCGCAGGAAAAATTGCAGCATCATTTACCTCAACAGGTACGCCAGCAATTTATTTAAACCCTGTTGATGCAAGCCATGGCGATATGGGTATAGTTGAAAAAAATGATGTTATTTTAATACTATCTAACTCAGGTGAAACACATGAGCTATCAGATTTAATAAACTTTAGTAAGAAAAAAAAAATAAAAATTATTTCAATAACTTCCTCAAAAAATAGTCTTCTTTCAAAAAACTCAGATATTAATCTAATTTTACCTGCTCATTTGGAAGCTGATAAGTTAAACATAATACCAACGACTTCCACAACTATGTCACTTGCTCTCGGTGATGCTCTTTGTTGTTCTGTTTTGAGTTTAAGAAAATTCGATAAAAAGTCTTTTAGAGAGTTGCATCCGGGCGGAAAAATAGGAAAAAAATTGAAGACTTTAAATGAAATTATGGATACAGATATACCGACTATTCATTCAAATTCCTCTATAATTGATGCTGTTTTAATAATGACTGAAAAAAGATATGGCTGTGTTGTAGTCTTAGATAAAAACAAAAGTATAAGAGGAATTATTACAGATGGAGACTTAAGGAGATCAATTGCAAAGATTGATATGAATAAGAAAGCTACTGTCATTATGAAAAAAAAACCAATTATAGTAAGTGGAGAGTTATTGATTTCATCGGCCATTGTATTAATGAATAAATATTCAATTACTAGTCTAATAATCGCAAATAAAAATAAACCAATTGGAATTGTAAATATTAAAAAATGTTTAGAGAATGAGTAATTATTTAACAAAAAGAATAATAAATATTTTATTAATTATTTTTTTGTCAATACAAGTCTTAATCTATTTTGTTAATCAAAAACCATTAACTAAAAACTTTAGTCAAAAAACAATTACTGTAGAAAATTTTTCTAGTATCGTTTTGAGTAAATCAGGTATAACAAAAATTGGCTCTGAAAAATTAAATAAAGTTGATGATAATAATATTTTTTTAAAAGGAAAATCATATTTAGAGAATAACGATTATAAAATATATGGAAAAAATATATTGATTAATTTATCTAAAGAAATATCAGAGAGTAATGAGCCAGTTGAGGTAATAAACAAAATGGGTTTATTGAAAGCACAAAGTTTTAAAAATCTTGATTATGATGGTAAAATAATATTTGAAGGAAACGTGGAATTTGTCATTTATAAATAAGTTACTTTATTTAGTTTTATATTTATTCTTTTTTTCAAAAGCTAATGCTGAAAGCTATGTAAAAGCAGGAGAGAGCCTTATTTGGGACTCAGAAAATAAGAGCTACACAGCTAATGGTAGTGTTGAGTTTAAAAATGATAGATTTGTTGCGTATGCTGATAAGATGATCGCTAACTATATAGAGGAAAAAAATGATGAGGTATTCACTATAATTGAACTATTTAATAATGTTGTTATTAAATTTGAAGAAGAGACCTTTAAGGGTAATTACGCTATATACACTAGAGATGATAACATTATAAAACTTACTGGTGATGTATCAATTGAATCACCGTCAAGATTGCTTACTGGTAGTGAACTAATTGCTGATATAGACAACAACAAAAGAATTCTTAACTCATCGAACAACGAGCCCCTTGTTGAAGTTTTATTAGAAAATAATGCAGACAATTAAATTAATAGAAATTAGCAAAAGCTTTAAATCAAAAAAAGCCTTAAATAATGTAAGTATTGAGTTTAACAGTAATAGAATTAATGGTTTACTTGGACCAAACGGTAGTGGAAAGACTACTCTCTTTAACATTGTTGCTGGTTTTTTGTCACCTGATTTAGGTAAGGTACTTTTAGATAACCATATATTAAATAATAAAAGTCTAAGTTTGCGAACAAAACTTGGCATATCATATTTACCACAAGAAGCATCAATTTTTAGAGATTTAAGTGTTTATGACAATATATTATCTATAGCAGAATTATTTCATGATAGAGAAAATTCAATTAAAATAACTAAAAATTTGATTAGACAGTTTTCACTGAGTAATTTTCAAATAACAAAAGGAAAATTATTATCTGGGGGTGAAAGAAGAAGAACCGAAATAGCAAGAGCATTGGCAAGTAACCCAAAATTTCTTTTACTAGATGAGCCTTTTGCTGGTATTGATCCGATAGCAATTGAAGAAGTTAAATCAACAATTTCACTTTTGAAGAAAATGAATATTGGTATTATAATTACTGACCATAATGTAAAAGAAGCCCTGAGTATTGTTGATTTTGGATATATAATTTACAATGGTGATATAATTAAGTCTGGAAAACCAGAAGAGATTACATCTGACAAATTTGTAAAAAAGATTTATTTAGGGAAAAATTACAACTAGATTAATGCCTTTTAATAATCGTAGCTTTATTAAAGGTATTTACCACCCTCCGGGTGATAAATCGATAAGCCATAGAATTTTAATTCTTGCTGGACAAACAGTTGGTAAATCTGAAGTTTCTAATTTATTAGAAGGGGAAGATGTTATTAACACTTTAAAAGCAATGAAATTATTAGGGGCTCAAATAATTAGAAAAAATAATAAATACTATATTTTTGGTGTACCGCCTGGAGGATTGTTTCAACCAAATAAAGTTATTGATTTTGGCAATTCAGGCACTGGTATACGGTTATTCTCAGGTTTAATTTCATCAAACAATATCAAAGTTAAATTGGTTGGGGACAGATCTCTGAGTAAAAGGCCTATGAGAAGAGTTACAGAACATTTATCAAGAATAGGAGCACAAATTGAATTGAAAGATAATTTATTTGCTCCAATAAAATTAAAAGGAACTGGAAATGCAGTTCCTTTAAGTTATGAGATACAAATACCATCTGCCCAAATTAAAAGTGCAATTATGCTCTCGGCTTTAAATACAAATGGCATAGTAAGAATCAAGGAGTTTAAAAGTACGAGAGATCACACCGAAAATATGCTTAAGTCAATGGGTTACAATATAAAAGTTAGAGAAAATGCAAAAAAAAGATTTATTGAAATGAAAAACAATAAAGAGCTTAAAACAATAAATTACA
This sequence comes from uncultured Alphaproteobacteria bacterium, assembly GCA_902588615.1. Classification (GTDB taxonomy): domain Bacteria; phylum Pseudomonadota; class Alphaproteobacteria; order HIMB59; family HIMB59; genus HIMB59. Next base: position 91,398 of record CACIPV010000002.1, read on the forward strand.
ATGTGCCAGGAGATCCATCATCAGCAGCATTCTTTATTTCAGCTGCTTGTTTAAAACCAGGGTCTAAACTCATTGTCAGAAATATGCTTTTTAATAAAACAAGAATAGGTTTTCTTAAAACACTTTTAAGAATGGGAGGAAATATTAAGATAATTAATAAAAGGAAAATTCATAATGAATTAATAGCTGATTTAAAAATTTATCAAAAATCAAATTTAAATCCAATTGTCATGAAGTCAGATGATGTTCCATTACAAGTAGATGAAATACCAATTTTATCGATTGTAGCATCATTTGCAAATGGACTAACAATATTTAAAGGTTTAAAGGAATTGACAGTAAAAGAGAGTAATAGATTGTTACTAATACATGAAAATTTAAAGAAAATTGGTGTAAGGTCGAAAATTAAAAAATATGATTTATATGTTTATGGTAATCTTGAATTAAAGAAGGGTGCTGCTGTTATTAAACATAATGATGATCATAGAATTTTGATGTCTTTTTTTATCTCAAATATTATTTGTAAAAAAAACAATATAATAAGAGATAAATCATGTGTAAAAACAAGCTATCCTTCATTTTTTAAACATATATCTAAATTTAGTTATTAATTTTTCTTGAAAAAGACCAATAAAACTTTAAAAAAAGCTAACTTAAATCGAAAGGTAAACAATGACTAATGATATCTAATGAAGAGTATGGCAAATTACTAGACCAACAGCTCGATACTAAAAATACAATCTCTGCAAATAAAATTATATCTGGAACAATACTAAAAATAAGTGACCAATACATTACAGTTGATATCGGCTATAAAAGTGAGGGTCAAATTCCTAAAGAAGAATTTCTTAACTCAGGATCATCGGACGATTTAAAAGCAGGTCAATCAATTGAAGTTTTTGTAGAAAAATTAGAAGATAGAGAAGGTAATGTAAAAGTATCTCACGAAAAAGCAATCAAAATGAAGTCATGGGAAAAACTTCAAAAACTCTATGATAACAAAGAGAGAGTAAAGGGATTTATAGTTGGTAAAGCTAAGGCTGGTCTTTATGTAAAGATTATGGGGACAAATGCATTCTTACCTTTAAGTCAAATTGATGTTCGACCTATCAGAGATGTAAGTCACCTTATAAAGACTGAGGAGACTTTTGAAATTCTGAAAATGGATTATTCAAAAGGGAACATTGTTGTATCTAGGAAAGCTATTCTTGAAGAGAAACAAAAAGAAATTAAAAATGAAATATTAGAAAAATCAAAAAATGACTCAGTTGTTACTGGTAAAGTTAAAACTTTTACTGATTATGGAGCTTTTGTTGATCTTGGAGGAATTGATGGCTTAGTTCATTTAAGTGACATATCTTGGAGCAGAATTAGTCATCCTTCTGATGTTTTGGAAATAGGAAAAAAATATGAGTTTAAAATTCTTAAAGTATCAGATGACACCGATAAAATAAGTTTAGGATATAAACAATTAAAAGACGACCCATGGGAAAAAATAGGTGACAAAATTTCACTAAACGAAATATATGATGGAAAAATTACGCACATTACTGATTATGGTGCTTTTGTTCAACTTACTAACAAAGATTTAGAGGGCTTAGTGCATTCAAATGATATTAGCTGGACAAAAAAAAATATACATCCAAATAAAATATTAGAAATTGGTTTTAACATTAAGGTAAAAATTTTAGAGATAGATAAAGATAAAAAGAGAATTAGCCTTGGAATAAAACAAACTGAGCCTAATCCTTGGGAAAATATTCTTGATGAATACAAAAAAGAACAAGTTATTGATACAGAGATTAAGAATATTACTGAGTTTGGGATATTTGCAAAGTTAAATGATAATATAGACGGTCTTGTTCATAAAAATGATTTATCATGGACTGACTCAAATGGTGATAGAACTCTAAAAAAATATCAAAAAGGTCAGACTATTCAGGTAAAAATTTTAGAAATTGATCCTGAAAAGGAAAAAATTAGCTTTGGTATAAAACAACTATCAGCTGATCCATTTAATGAATTTTTCAAAGATAAATCTAAAGGAGATGTAGTATCAGCTACAATTACTAAAATTAACAATAACGGTATTGAAGTTGAAGTTGCTAGTTTTATTGAAACAACTATTAGAAGAAAAGAACTTTCAAAAAACAAAGAGGAACAAAATATATCAAGATATAATGAAGGTCAGAAAATTGATGCTAAAATCAGCTCCATTGATCACACGAATAGAAAATTTTCACTTTCAATAAGACAGCTTGAGGTCGATGAAGAACAAAGCTTATTGGAAAAGTATGGGTCAAAATCCTCTGGTTCAGTTTTAGGAGATATTCTAGGTAAGGCTTTGGATGAAGACAAGGACTCCAAAGAAGAATAAATCTGACTTACTTAAGACTTATTTACAGTCAGAAACTGATTTAACACCTGAAATTAACGAAGCAATATTTAACAGACTTTTTGAAATACTAGAAAAAAACATTTTAAATCATGTTTCAATAGAACTTAGAAATTTTGGAGTTTTTAAATTAAAATTTATGAAATCTAGATATGGTTCTGACCCACGAAATAAAAATAAAATATATATTCCATCAAAATGGAAGGTTAAATTTAAGTCTAGTAAAAATTTAAATAAAAAATTAAATGAAAAAACTTAAATCTTTTATAGCTCTTGACCTAAAATCAAATACACAAAATATTAGTATTATTAAAAAACTGTGCTGCCATGTTTATGGTTTTAAAGTAGGTTATAGATCATTTTATAATAGTCATTCAAATGAGCTAATATCAGAAATTAAAAAGTCAAAATGTAAATTATTCCTTGACTTAAAACTTCATGACATACCGAACACAGTGAGCAGTGCGATAGATTCTTTATCAAATATAAATCCTGATTTTCTTACTTTACATATATCAGGGGGTAACGAGATGATGAAAGCTGCAGTAAAATCTATTAAGAAAAATAAACTTAAAACTAAAATCTTAGGGGTGACCTTATTGACAAGCTTAGATGGAAAAGATAGTGAAAAAATATATAAAGAGAGAAATACATCAAAACTTGTTAAAAAATTTACTGAAATTGCTAATAATGTAAACATTCATGGTCTTATTTGTTCAGGTGACGACCTGAGAGTTTTAAAAAAATTTAATAAATTAATTAAAATAACACCTGGTGTTAAAATGTTTTCTAGAAATGATGATCAAAAAAGAGTTACTTTTGCTCATAATGCTTTACAAGATGGTGCAAGCTTTGTTGTAATAGGAAGAGAATTAATTGAAAGTAAAAAACCTTTAGATTTGTTAAAAAAATATGGCGAGCAACATAAAAATAAAAATTTGTGGACAAAATAATCCAGCTATTATCAATCATTGTCTTGATTTAAATATTTCTTATCAAGGACTAATTTTTTATGAAAAGAGTCCAAGGTTTATTGATATGGACACTTTGAACCTTGTTAACCAATATTTTAAATCACACAAAGATAAATTTGTAGGTGTATTTGTTAATCCATCAATTGATGAAATTAAAAATAAATTAGAAGTTTTTGATTTTGATACAATTCAACTCCATGGGAATGAAGATCAAAACTTTATAAATGAAGTTAAAAGTAATTTTAAGAAAAAGATTTATAAATCAATATCCCCAGAAGATTTTAAAACAACTGAGTTAATTGATGTAGATCAATTCCTCATAGAAGCTGAACCCTCTTCAAATCAGATGCCTGGAGGAAACAACAAAACTTGGGATTGGTCAAATTTTAAAAATGTTAAAAAACTTCCTTATATTTTGTCAGGAGGTCTAAATGTCACTAATATCAAAAAGGCAATTATCTTAACAGGCGCAGATTTTGTTGATATAAACTCTGGTGTAGAGGAGCACGTAGGTGAAAAGAGCCTTACTTTGATAGATGATATTATTTCATCAATTTATAACTAATGAAAACATATAAACAACCTAGCTCTGTTGGAAGATTTGGTGAATTTGGTGGCATGTATGTCTCAGAAACACTAATGCCCCTATTATTAAATTTAGATAAATCCTACAAAAAAATTCAAAAAGATAAAAAATTTAAAAAAGAGCTAAATGATCTTTTTAAAAACTATGTTGGTAGGCCCTCTTCTTTGCACTATGCTAAAAATTTATCTCAATATATCAATGGACCAAAAGTATATTTTAAAAGAGATGAGCTAAATCATACGGGAGCCCATAAAATCAATAATTGCTTAGGACAAATACTCCTTGCAAAAAAAATGGGCAAAACAAGAATTATTGCTGAAACAGGTGCTGGACAACATGGAGTTGCAACAGCTACTGTATGTGCTCTTTTTGGTCTTCCTTGTTATATCTATATGGGGTCTAAAGATATCGAAAGACAAAAACCTAATGTTTTTAGAATGAAGCTTCTAGGTGCTACAATTATTCCTGTTGAGTCTGGCAGTAAATCTTTAAAAGATGCGATGAATGAAGCTTTGAGAGATTGGATTAAAAACGTCAGAGATACTTTTTATATTATCGGTTCTACTGCAGGTCCTCACCCCTACCCAAAAATGGTAAGAGATTTCCAATCTGTAATTGGAAAAGAGGCGAGAGAGCAGATATTAAAAGTTGAAAAAAAACTACCAGATTTTTTGATAGCTTGTGTTGGAGGCGGATCAAATGCCATGGGTTTATTTTATCCATTTTTGAATGATAAAAAGGTAAAGATTATTGGAGTTGAGGCGGCTGGTATAGGCGCTAAAACAGAAGAAACAGCGGCTACAATGACCTCTGGAACTCCTGGTATTTTACATGGTAGTTATAGTTATGTTTTACAAGACAATGATGGACAAATAAAAGAGGCTCACTCTATTTCTGCCGGCCTCGATTACCCTGGTGTAGGACCTGAACACTCTTACTTAAAAGATATTAAAAGAGTTAAGTACTTTGGCATAACTGATAAAGAAGCTCTTGAAGCATTTCAAACATGTTCAAGACTAGAGGGAATTATTCCAGCACTTGAACCTTCCCATGCCCTAGCCTACTTGATTAAAGCGTTTAAAAATAAACATAAAAACAAAGTTGTAATTTTAAATTTGTGTGGACGAGGTGATAAAGATTTATTTACCGCAGCTAGAGCAATAGGAATTGATGCAGATGAATAATCTAGACACTCTTCCTAAGAAAAAAATACTCTCATTATTTATGACGTGTGGATTTCCTACGCTAAATTATAGCAAAAAGATTTTTAATGAAATGTTATCTCATCAACCAGATATTATTGAGTTTGGGCTTCCCTTTTCTGATCCAATGGCAGATGGCCCTATTATCCAAGAGGCAAATAAACTTGCACTTAGATCAAAATTATCAACACAACATTCATTAGATTTAATTAAATATTTGAGTAAATCTAAAAAAAATACTTCATTTGTTATCATGTGTTATTTAAATACTGTTCGCAAATTTGGATTAAATAAATTCATCAAAAATATAAAAAGTATTGTTGATGGTATAATAATTGTTGATTTGCCTTTTGAAGAGGAAGGTGCGATCAAAAAATCATTATCTAAAAATAATATACACTTGATCAAGTTAATCTCTCCAATGACTGATAAAAAAAGATCACAAAAACTTTTGAAAAATTCAAAAGGCTTCATTTATTATATATCTGCAACTGGGATCACAGGATCAAATAAATTAGATTACAAAGAAATAAATAAAAATGTTAAATTTATAAAAAAAATGTCTTCTGTTCCTGTTTTAGTTGGGTTTGGGATCAAGTCTAAAAAAGATGTCATTGATATATCCAAAAAAACAAATGCAGATGGTGTTATAATTGGCTCAGCTCTTATTCAAAAATATTTTGACCTAAAAATGGATTTTAATAAGTACCTTAAAAGTCTTAAAAAATTTATTAAAGAGGTTAATGTCTAAATATGAACTGGCTCACAGATTATGTAAAACCTAAATTAAGCTCCCTTGTTAATCGAAAAGAGCCCCCGTCTGATTTATGGACTAAGTGTGGATGTGGGGAAAGAGCCCTGTATGTGAGTGATTTAAATGAAAATCTTAATGTTTGTTCATATTGTGACTTTCATATGGGTATGGATGTAAATAGTAGATTAAAAAATTTATTTGGTAATGAAAATTATGAATTAATAGAGATACCTTTTGAAAATAATGATCCTCTAAAATTTAAAGATCTTAAAAAATACTCAGATAGAATGAAAGCTGCACAAAAGAAAACGAATCAAAAAGATGCTGCTATTTTAGCTAAAGGTGATATTGGAAGCACAAAAGTTGTAGTTTTTATTTTAGATTTTAATTTTATGGGAGGTTCAATGGGTCAATTTGTTGGTGAGGCATTTAAAATTGGTTGTCAAAATGCTGTCGATTTAAATTGTCCATTTATATCTGTTGCTTCCTCAGGAGGTGCTAGGATGCAAGAGGGTATTGTAAGTTTAATGCAACTACCTAAAACAGTTGCAGCTGTAAATATGCTAGACCAACATAAAATTCCTTATGTAAGTGTTTTAACTCATCCTACCACTGGAGGTGTGAGCGCTTCGTTTGCCATGCTTGGGGATATTATTATCGCTGAAAAAGGAAGTATGATTGGTTTTGCCGGAAAAAGAGTTATCGAAGAGACGATCAAAGAACAATTACCTGAGGATTTTCAGACTGCCGAATATCTTCTTGAACACGGAATGGTTGACATGGTTGTCCATCGAAAAGAATTAAGTCAAACACTTTCAAAAGTTTTATCATTCGTAAAAAAATAAATTCTTGAAAGATCCCATTTTTCAAAGACTACTAAATCTACATCCAAAATTTTCAGACTTATCTTTATGGAGAATTAAAAAACTTTTAAAGAAAATCAATTTTGATGAAAATTTACTGCCCAAAGTCATTCACATAGCTGGTACTAATGGAAAAGGCTCAACAGCAGCTATTTTAAAATCAATTCTCAATCATCATGATTATTCAACACACGTGTACTCCACTCCTCACCTAGTAAAATTTAATGAAAGAATTCAATTAAGATCTAAAGAAATTTCTAATCAAAAATTATTAGAATATTTAGAGTTTTGTGAAAATAAAAATGAAGGGAATTTGATAACATTTTTTGAAATTACTACTGCGGCAGCGTTTAAAGCTTTTCAAGATCATAAAGCTGACTATCTAATATTAGAAGTTGGACTTGGAGGAAGATTTGATGCTACAAATATTTTAAAAAAATCAAAGTATGCAGCTATTACTCCAATTTCCTTAGATCATCAAGATTATTTAGGAAATTCATTGGATCAAATTGCTTTTGAGAAATTAGGAATATTGAACTCAAAAAGTACAATTTTTATTAATCAACAGAAAACAAATGTTATGAAATTTATTAAGTCACAATTAAAAAAAAGAAAATTAAATGCAAATATATTTAATACACATTGGAAAATAAAATCTAATTTTTATTTATCGAATGATATAAGGGTTAATTTATCAAAATTAAGTTTATTAGGATCACATCAATTGATTAATGCTGGATTAGCAATACATTTAGCGAGGAATATATTAAAGGAAAAATTTGTAATAGAAAAAACAGAAAAAGCGTTGATGAATTGTGAGTGGCCTGGGAGATTGCAGCAAATTAAGAGCGGACTCTTAAATAAAAAAATAAAAAAATATATGAATATTTACTTAGATGGCTTTCACAATATCGATGGCATGAAAGCATTAATTAAATCATTACCAAAAAATAGGAAGATACTCATATGCTCTTTTTTAAAAAATAAAAAATATATTCAGATGCTTTCTAACTTATCAAATCATTTTAATAAAATAATTGTTGTTAAAATGAACGAGGAAAACTCTATCACTGAGGATTTGCTGCCCAAATACCTTAAGCTCTATTTTGCAAATTCCTTAACAGATTCATTTAAAATGATTAATAAATTCTCATCAAATCAGACCACAATTTATTTTGGAGGATCATTATATTTTATTGGTGAAGTGATAAAATTAAATCGTTTAAAAAATTAGATTTTCTCACTATATAGTGCCAAATAGCAAAAATATCCGCATTTATAAAGATATATTGATTGATCTAAATTTTCTCAGAAAAGTAAGAATTAATAACTAACCTTAATCCTCCAGAACCATTCTTGTGGTTTTCTTCGAGAATGGTTCTACTAAATCTTCTTTTTGTTTTTCAAATAAAGTAGTAAAGCTAGTCCTTCGTATGCAATTTTCCATAATTGTCTAAATAATGGTAGCTTCAACAATAAAGACAGGTATCTCCATCTTGGAATTGTATCCCATAAAACTAAAAAGGACTCTGATCCAGAAACAATTTTTCCATCATGATATACATGCATTCTTCTAAATAAATCTTTTTTGGAGAGATGATTTATATGCTCATCTTTATTTTTTGAAATATCAACATAGTTTATATTACAGGTTTTCTTTTTATAGTGACTTATCTCTGCATTACAAATATTACATGAACCATTAAAGTATACTTTCATTTTGATTATGCGGGTGGTGGTATTGAGCCATCTTTAAATAGATCATATCCCTTTAAGACAGCAGGTCTAAGTGATATTTGATTATACCAACGCAATAGATTGATATATTTATTCAGACCTATATCATGAATTGGATGTCTAGCGATCCAAGGAAATGTTGCGATATCTGCAATTGAATATTCATTTGCCAAATATTCATTTTTAGACAAATGATCATCTAAATTTTTGTATATCGTTTCTGCAATTTTAAAATATCTATCTTCACCAAAATCACTTTTACCGGGATTATAATGATGAAATTGATGATGCTGACCTAACATAGGGCCTATATAACCCATTTGAGCCATCAACCACTGGGTTGTTAAACTTTGATTTGAGCCATAAAATTCTCCTGATAAATTTGCCAAGTAAATTAAGATAGCACCAGACTCAAATATGGTCTTATTATCATGTCTTAAAACAGGAATTTTTGAAAATGGAGAAATTTTTTTAAACTCATCGTTGAATTGTTCACCCTTATTTAAATTAATTAAAGTCAAATCATAACTCTCATTAATCTCCTCTAACATTATTGAAATTTTTCTTGCATTTGGAGTTGAGTCTGCAAATAACTCAAACATTCAAATTAAACTCATAATATATTTATGAACAAAATATCCTATTACGAGTAAAGTCAATCCAATCAAGTAAATTAGCCAAAAATTCATATTGAGATTTTTTGCAAAGAAAAAAGGTAAGAAAAATAAATATGAGACAGGTACTCCAATAAGAATGCTTTTTGCAAATATTACAGTATTTTCAGTATTTTTATGCTCTAAGAAAGAGAAGGCTATGGCTATTATACTTGCTATTGGAAGAGCAATAATAAATCCAGATAGCTCAGGTTTTTTACCGGAAAGCCAACTTGCAAATGCAATCACAAGAGCAGCTAATAAAACTTTTAAAGCAAAAATCATAATTATCTATTTTATACTAATTAATAATAATTAAAGATTATTTTCAGGTATTAAGAAAGTTGTTGATGCCCAATCACTATGCCAGATTGGCTCATTTTTTTCTGAGTCTGCTTTTAATGGATAAATCACAACTGAGTCTAAAAGATATTCCCTTCCTGGTTCAATATCAAAAGTGAATTTTCCTTTATCATCCGTTATGGTATTTACAATTGATAACTTTGTATTTTTATATTTCGAAAAAATTGTAACAAGATTTTTTTTTAGTGGTTTTTTTTTGTAATATAAAGTTCCACTCATTTGCTTTGAATTCAATTCTTTGTAAGGATTTTGGTCTAAAACAAATTCAAATAGAAGTCCTGTTTTTTTATCCTTCCCCTCACTGCCATTTAGTGTAATAAGAGATTTTGCATAACGACGATAACTCTCAATAAAATTACTTTCGGGAAATCCTTTCTCAAAATGAGTATCGATTAGTTGCTGGTAACCTTTTTCATTAACAAAATCCTCGAATTTTTGAAACTTTTTATAATCAACATATTTATCTTTAGTTTCATGATAAATAATTAATAAATTGTCTAAATTAGTCGTTATATTAATTGCAGGCACATCACCTAGTATGCCCTTTATTTTTTCTTTTTTATTTTTGGATCCAGATAAAATTTTAAATGTTTTAAAATCTTGTGGATTATACATTAAAACCATACCTTGAAATTCTTGTCCTACCCTCAAGTGAGCATTTATTAAGTTATCATTAAGTTGATATTGCGTAGGCTCGATCCAAAATTCATGAGCGTTTGCTCTAATAGAATAAGCAATAAGTAGCAAAAAAATATAAAGAATTTTTAGATGAATTTTGGTAAACATGACCGAATGATTAAGTGCTTATTTTTTCTAATTTTAATATTGAGCTCTCCTCTGCATTCACACGAAATTAAACCCGCAGTGATGGATATTACCATTATTGAAGGAAATGCATCAATCGAATTTAAATTAAATGCAGAAACTGTTCTTTCTGAAATTGATGCCTCTTTACATCAGGATACCAACGACTCACCTCAATCTCAAAAATATGATGCGTTACGGGCCCTTTCCACTGAAGAAGTAGAGAAAATGGTCATAGAAAATGAAAACAAATTTACAGATAAGATTAAAATCAATATCGGAGATGAAACTATTCCGCTTTCTTTAAGAAATGTAGATACTTTTCAAGAAATAAACGATGAATTTCCCAGAGATACAACTTTAAACATAGGTTTTGAAATAAAAGATGAGTCTTTTACCATTCAATTTGAAAAAGAATTGGGTCCCGTGGTAATTAGACATTTTGAGGATTTATCAAAAGAGTCTGTTTTATTTACAACTTATTTACAACCTGCTGAAAGATCATCACTCATATCTCAACAGACACGGTCTTCAGCTTTAAGTACAACAATTGAATATTTAGTTTTAGGGATAGAGCATATTGTTCCTAAGGGACTTGACCATATCTTATTCATAATAGGTATCTTTTTTTACGCCATCAAATTTAAACCTTTATTACTTCAAGTCACAATGTTTACAGTTGCGCATTCGATCACACTTATTCTAGCTAGTTTTAATTTAATTTTTATACCTGCTACTATTGTTGAACCGTTAATAGCATTGTCTATAAGCTATGTTGCAATTGAGAATATATTTCAAAGACGTTCAACTTTACTTCGGTATTTAATAATTTTTATTTTTGGATTAATTCATGGTTTAGGTTTTGCGTTTGTGCTGGGAGATATTGGGTTAAATACTAGTCAACTTGTTTTAAGTTTAATCTCATTTAACATTGGTGTAGAAATAGCACAGATAGCAATTATTATCTTAGCATCAATTATCTTTATAATACCTTCACGTCAAAGTTGGTATAGAGCATTTTTGCAAATTCCTATTTCGATTATAATTTCAATGATTGGTTTATATTGGTTTATTGAAAGAGTATTCTTTTAAAAATTTATTTTAATAGTGCCAAGAACTGATAGAGCTTTATCTGTTATCACCATTTCTCCTGAACTTGGATAATAATCAAGAAAACCACCAACAATTACATAATGGGTTACAAAAATTAAATTACCTTGACTGTCGTCCCAATTTTTAATGAATTGATTTAATTCATACATTTGTTTTGAATGGTTTTTTTGATAATCAGCTGAAAATGTTGAATTTAAGGCACTTAAACTCTCAAAATTTCCAAATGCCAGACGAGCGGTTTCTT
>CACIPV010000003.1 GCA_902588615.1 uncultured Alphaproteobacteria bacterium
TATATCCTTAATTGTTGAATTTTTTTTCATGTAAATATCCATGGACTGTCCAGCAATTAAACCCTCCAAACCGTTAGCTTTTGAAAGCATCTGTATTGATTTGATTTTCTGATTATCAGAGAGATTTTTTGACTCTGCTAACGTTTTTACTGATAAAACTTGAAACATATCTCCAGCTAAGACAGCAGTTGCCTCATCAAATTTTTTATGCACAGTTAATTTACCCCTTCTATAGTCATCGTTATCCATGGATGGTAAATCATCGTGGATTAGTGAGTGCAGGTGAACACATTCTATCGAAAGGGCAAAGTCATCTAATATTTTCGGCCTAATATTTAAATATAAACCCATTTGACAAAGCAAGAACGGTCTAATCCTCTTTCCACCAGTTTTGGCAAAATAAATCATTGCCTTCTTAATTCGTTTATCGGGTGACTTTAATTCTTGAATGTGTCTAATAAGCTTTTTATCAAAATTCAAAGAAAATGATTTAATTTGCTTTTTCTCGAAGTTTTCACTTATTTTCATTTAATTACAAGTTATCCAAGTAATGAGAGGTGTGATTATCGAAAATGAATATAATTACACCTATAAAAACAAGGTAAACAAAGAAATTAATGATTTTCTTAGTTTTTTTGTTATTTATGTAGCTTTTATTGAATTTCAGTATTATCCATAGCAATAGTGTGGATAAAAAGAATAAAAACCCATTAAACAGTACACTATCTTGAAAAATAGCCATTTTTTTACCCACTATACTCCCAAAATATATTAATAAAAGTCATATTAGGTATTTTTTTTTTGCAATTTATACCTATAATCCCCTGAAATTAACAAATCCTTACATTTAGGATTCTGTTATAAGTTTTAGAACTTAAGAAAAGGAGTACTCAATGATTAAGTTTTTAAAATCTATGGCTATCCCAACAGCTGCTCTAGTAGCACTGCCAGGAATAGCTTCTGCAAGCGTTGGCTTAGCGCCAGACGACTTTGTTGGGATATCTTTTTGGGTTATCTCAATGTGTATGGTTGCCGCTACTGCATTCTTTTTCCTAGAAACTAACAACGTATCAGGTAAGTGGAAGACATCTCTTGCACTTGGTGGTCTTGTTTGTCTAGTTGCCGCAGTACACTACTTCTATATGAGAGAAGTATGGGTAACAACAGGTGATACACCTACTGTTTATAGATATGTTGACTGGTTAATCACTGTTCCATTACAGATGATTGAATTCTACATTATCCTTGCTGCAGTTGCTGCAGTGTCAGCCGGTATTTTCTGGAGACTGTTAATCGGTACTTTAGTGATGCTTGTTGCTGGTTATGCTGGTGAAGCTGGCTTCATTAACGCATGGGCAGGATTCATTGTAGGTCTAGCTGGTTGGGCATACATTTTATATGAAATTTTTGCTGGTGAAGCTGGTAAAGCTGCTGCTGACAAATGTCCTGCAGCTGTTCAAACAGCTTTCAACACAATGAGATGGATCGTTACAGTTGGTTGGGCAATTTATCCATTAGGATATTTCTTCGGTTACTTAACTGGAGGAGCTGATGCTGTAACTCTAAACGTTATCTATAACGTTGCTGACGTTGTGAATAAGATTGCTTTTGTCGCAGTTATTTGGGCTGCTGCTGTAGCATCTTCAGGCAAAAAAGCTTAATAAAGCTTTATAACCTATTTAAACCAGGCAAGGCTAACTTGCCTGGTTTTTTTTTGTCTAAATTTCATATACTTTAACTATCTTGAGTAAGAGAGTTGTAGTTATTGGTGGGGGTTTTGGAGGCCTAGCTGCTGCCTTAAGGTGCAGAAAACTTGGTTTTGATGTCACGCTGCTTGAAAGACTTAACATGCTTGGCGGAAGAGCAAGAGTTTTCGAAAAAGATGGTTATAAACATGATGCTGGACCAACTGTTATAACAGCACCCTTTTTATTTGAAGAGCTTTTTGAATTATTTGGTGAAAACTTAAAAGATTACTTAAATTTTAAATCCTTAGACCCTTGGTACAGATTTTACTTTCACAATGGAAAAACTTTTGATTATCGACCATCTATCGAAGATACAAATAATGAAATAAGAAAATTTGATGAAAATGATGTTGATGGTTATGACAAATTATTAAAAACTTCAAAAGATATTTTTGAGATAGGTTTCGAAAAGTTATCGGATAAGCCATTTATTTCCTTTTGGGAAATGGCAAAGCAAATACCGTCATTAATAAAACTCAAAAGTTATTTAACAGTCAGTCAATTGGTAAATAACAAATTAAAAAATAAGTATCTGCGGAGGGCATTTTCGATACATCCTTTATTAGTTGGGGGCAATCCGTTCACTACTACATCTATATACGCATTAATACACTATCTTGAAAGAAAGTGGGGGGTGTACTTTTGCATGGGAGGCACAGGTAAAATTGTGAGAGAGTTAGAAAATTTAATGTTAAGACAGGGTATTACTATAAATAAAGAAACCGATGTAGAGCAAATTTCCATTATGAATGGTAAAGCAGAAAACGTGGTGCTTAATAACGGAAAAAAAATACCTGCGGATCTTGTGATTTGTAATGCAGATCCCCCTACAGTTTATAGTGAAATGTTACCGTCAGAATACTCCAGAGATAGCCTTCTCAAACCTAAGAGATTTACACAATACTCTATGGGCCTTTATGTTCTTTTTTTTGGATCGAAAAAAAAATTCTCTGATGTCGCTCACCACACTATTTGGATGTCTGAAAGATATAAAGAGCTCCTTCACGATATTTTTGAGAAAAAGATTTTGACTGAGGATTTTTCACTTTATCTTCATCGTCCAACAGCAACAGATGATACTTTTGCACCAGAAGGATGTGATAGTTTTTATGTGTTATGCCCTGTTCCTAATCTTCAAGGAAATGTTCAATGGAATTTAGAGGGTCCGAAACTTAAGGATAGAATAGTTGAAGCACTGGATAAAACTATTATGCCAGGACTAAAAGAAAACATTGAGGCAGAATTCTGGATGACTCCTGAGGATTTTAAAAATGATTATAGATCAAAATACGGAGCTGGATTTTCCGTGGCACCAATTTTTTCTCAATCTGCATGGTTTCGCTATCACAACAAAGATAAAAAAATACCAAATTTATATTTTTCAGCTGCCGGATCACATCCAGGTGCCGGAATACCTGGCGTATTGTGCTCTGCAAAGGTAATAGAGAAGCTTATAATTAGGGATTTCAAAGTTAGTCATTAAGGTGACATCCTTTAAAACAAATACCTATAGCATTAAATCGGAAGGTAAAAGTTTTTATTGGGCAAGTTTTTTTTTACCTAAAAAAAATAGAATTGCAGCTTCAAGGCTCTATAGCATATGTCGATATCTAGATGATGTGGCAGATAATACGAAGTTAGATACCTCTTCTCAAATAAAAAATATATTTAATCAAATAAAAGAAAATGAAAGCTCTGAGATAAATATCTTTTTTAAAAAAAATAATATTAACCTTGGTATTTTAAAGGATCTAATAGATGGTTTGATCAGCGATCAGCAGAACGTTAGAGTTACAGATGAAAAAGAATTAATAGATTACTCATACAAGGTTGCTGGAACAGTGGGTTTGATGATGTTGCCAATAATTAATGCCAAAGATGCTGAAGCAAGAAAGCATGCTATTGATTTAGGAATTGCTATGCAACTAACAAATATTGCAAGAGATGTTTACGAGGACGCAAAAATGAATAGGTTATATCTACCAAAAGAATGGTTAGGACAAGTCTCAGTAAGTGACCTGATAGATAATAAATTAGATGATCAAAAAAAAAGATTAATTGAATTGTCTATTAAAAATTTAATAGAACTCTCTGATAAATTCTATGCGAACGGTTTTTCTGGTATGAAATTTATTCCTCTTAGAACCAGACTAGCAATATTTTTTGCAGCAAAAATTTACAAAGGGATTGGGGAAAAGATTAAAAATGGTGGTTATGTTTACAAGCTTGAGAGAATTTATTTAAACAAATTAGAAAAATTATGGATTACAATAATTTCTATACCTGAATTTTTATTTTTAAAAAATATTTTTAAATCCTACAAACCAATTAGGGGCTCTTTTAAAAATGAAAATATATGATGTAGCATTTTTAGGCATGGGTGCCAGTGCTCTTGCTACTGCAAAATTAAAGTATAAGGGAACAAGTATTAGTTTAATTGGCATTGATAAAAATTATAATAGCAAAAGAAATAATTTTTTTGCATTTTGGCTGACAGATTGGATGAAAGATTTTGATAGTCTTGTACAAAAAAAATGGTTTTGCTGGAACTTTTACATAACAAATAATCATATAATACATGAAACTAAGGATTTACCTTATTGCACTATAAGATACCAAGATTGGAAAAATTATTGCTTAAAAGGTTTAGAAAACTTATCAATTAAAGAGTTCAATGTTCAAAGTATTAAGAATTTAAAAAAATACTATGAAATCAAGCTAGAGAATGGTGAGGAAATTTTTGCTAAGAAAATTTATGACTCTCGTACACCGAAATTAGATAATGAAAAAGTAAAACAGCATTTTTTTGGATACCTAATAGAAACTAAACAAATGATAAATAGTAATAGTGTGACCTTAATGGATTTTCGCGTTGAACAAAAAATGGGATTACATTTTATGTATTGTTTACCAATAGATGAAAATAGAATGTTAGTTGAGTCAACAGTTTTTTCTTCAGAAATCCAAGAGGATGCTTGGTATCAAAAACAGATATTAGAATACATTGAGACAAAATTAAATTTATCTGAGTATAAAATAGTTGATGAAGAAAAAGGCGCGTTACCAATGTATGATATTGAAAACAAATCAAGTGAAAATTATATTAATATCGGTTCAAGAGGTGGTGCCACCAAAATATCAACAGGGTATGCTTTTTCCTTTTTTCTAAAAAACATAATGTTAAATTTTGAAAATATTAATAAAGCTCATCACTCATATTTTGATAAATGGATGGATAAGGTATTTGTGAATTATCTGAAAAATAATAGTGGAACAGAGAAGGTTTTTATTAATATGGCTTACTCTTTAAATGGCAATGAATTTGCATCATTTATGATGGGTGTAGCTGATTTTCCGACAAAATTAAAGGTTATTATGTCAATGCCAAAAATTAAATTTATTAAAAGTGCCCTAAGCACCATTCGTAATTAAATGTACGAATTAAGCTTTATATCTTTACTTGCTCTTTGCATGGTTTCATTCATAGGTGTGCCGCATGGTTCATTTGACGGAGCTGTAGCTGCACTGTTAGGGTATAAGACAAGAAAAGATTTTTTTTTATTTGTATTCTTATATTTAATTATTTCTGCCGCAGTGATTATATTTTGGATTTACTTTTCCGTAATTGCTTTAATTTTATTCATTTTAATGAGTGTCGTTCATTTTGGATTGTGTGACTGGTCCTATCTAGGCTTGAAGAAATATAAATGGTCTGTTTCTTTAACGCATGGTTTAAATATTGTATTTGGGATTATTTTTTTTCACACTAACGAAACATTTGAGATATTTACTTTTTTATCAAATCAATCTTTTAATCAATTTCAAGAATATCTATATATCGTTTACATTTGTTACTTTTTTCTTTTGATTAGATATGCATATTTGGCAATTAAATTTACAAAATTAAGATTGGGGATTATAGAAATGTCTATTATTTTATTGGTAATATTTTTAACAGAACCGCTCGTGGCATTTTCTATCTATTTTTGTTTCATTCATACTTTTAAACATGTTAAATCAATATTAAAAGATACATCAAAATATCTATCAAATAACAAATTTATAACTATAACTACCATCTCTTTTACTATCTTAACATGGGTCGGCGGCAGCTTAGCAATTATCTATCTTCATAAGAGTTTTTCTTTTGATGAGTCTTTTATAAAGACACTGTTTATTGGATTAGCGGCATTAACTCTTCCCCATATGACTTTAGTAGATATCTTTTATAGAAGAAAATTTAATTGAGAAAATTAGGTATTTTAAAGGTGATATTTTCATCCTCTTTAAAATTTAAAACTTCGATTGCATAAACTTTTTTTATCTGATCAATAAATAAATTTAATTGTTCTTCAGGAGCAGATGCACTAGCTGTCAAACCTATTGTATTGAATTCTGATAAATTTGAATAATCAAAGTCGTTTATATTTTCAACTAGTTCACTATGTTTACAGCCAAATCTTTTAGCAGTTTCGACTAACCTAATTGAATTGGAACTATTGTGGGCACCAATCACATAAAAAGCATCAACATTTTTAGACATTTCTTGTACAGATAATTGTCTATTTGACGTTGCATAGCAAATATCGGATTTTTTAGGAGCTAGAATTGAAGGAAATTTTTTTTCTAAAGCATCAACAATACTTTGTGTATCAAAAACCGATAAGGTTGTTTGTGTAATGTAAGCAAGTTTTTGATTTGATGGGAAATATAATTTCTCAACATCTTCAATATTTTGAACTAAAGTTAAATTGCTAATATCCTTTAGCTGTCCGGCTGTCCCGTCAACCTCAGGGTGATGTTCATGGCCGATCATAATTATCTTATATTTGTTTTTTTCTAATTGAATTATTTCTTTATGAATCTTACTAACTAATGGGCAGATGGCATCATAAAATAATAGATTATAATCTTTGGCTTTATTAATTACTCTTTGTGCAACACCGTGCGCAGAAAAAATTACTGGTTGTTTTGTATTTTTAGGAATTTCTTCTAGCGAGTCTACGAATACAACGCCTTTTTCTCTCAAATTATTGACAACGAATTTATTATGAACAATCTCATGACGGACATAAACTGGGGCTCCATATTTCAAAAGGCTTTTTTCGACCATTTCAACGGCTCTCTCAACTCCAGCACAAAAACCTCTGTGTTTGGCAGTTATAATCTTTTTAACCACGGTAAATTGTTATCATATTATTAAGAGAAAAATTATTTTATAATTAATAAAAGTTGCTGAGCCTCAATATTTTCACCAGCTTTTACGCAAAGTCTCTCAACTATTCCAGGTTGGTCTGCGTAAATAACTGTTTCCATTTTCATGGCCTCAATAGTGCATAATTTAGCACCCTTCGGCACTTTTATTCCCTCAGTAACAGCAACGTCTACAAGTAAACCAGGTATAGGGGCCGCAACATGATCTTTGTTGCTAGGATCGGCAATTTCTTTAGCTAAATCGTCAACTGCAATAGAATTATCTTTAATGTCGACTGATCTGGCCTGGCCATTCAATTCAAAATATACTGTTCTGTAACCTTTTTCGTTTGGCTCGCTTAAAGTGAAATATCTTATTATAAGTGTTTTACCAGGTTCTATAGAAACATATATCTCTTCCCCTGTGTTCATCCCAAAGAAATAGTTTGATGTTGGGATAACACTAGTATTACCAAATTTCTTTTTGTGTTTTATATACTCATCAAAAACCTCAGGAAAAAATATTTGTGAAATTGTATCTTTCTCTGAAATAGTCTCAATATACTTCTTTTCCAATTCTTTCGTTCTATTTTTAATTTTTAATGAGGGGAGCTTTGATCCAAATCTATAATTAATTGGTTTTTTTCCTTTTAAAATTTTCTTTTGGAGTGCTTTTGGGAAGCCTTTATATGGTTGACCTAATCGGCCACTAAAGAATTCGATGACTGATGCAGGAAAGCCAACATCCTTTTTAGGATCTAAAACATCTTCAATTTGGATATTATTTGCCAACATATAAATTGCCATATCACCAACAACCTTTGATATAGGTGTAACTTTAATTACATCACCAAATATTTTGTTCACTTCGGCATACATTGATGCAAGTTCTGGCCATCTCTCGTCTGTAATACCCATAGACCTTGCTTGCTCTCTTAAATTAGTGTACTGGCCACCTGGCATCTGATGTAAATATACCTCTGACATACTAGTGCGAGTTTTGCTTTCGAAAGGTTGATATTGTTTTCTAACACCTTCCCAATAATTTGCAGCAGTTCTGACAACAGCAGAAGAAATTTTTGGATCTCTTTTATTGCCATCAAGGGACTCTAAAACTGCACCAAAACTAGGTTGCGATGTGAAGCCAGACCAAGAGTCAATTGCTACATCAACAATATCTACCCCTGCTTCCGAGGCATTAAGCAATGTTGCAACACCATTTCCACTTGTATCATGAGTATGGAAATGAATTGGAATTTTTATGCTTTTTTTTAATTCTTTGAATAAAATTTTTGCTGCCTTGGGTTTACACAAACCTGCCATATCTTTGATTGCAAGAAAGTGAACTCCCATTTTCTCAAGCTTTTGCGCCATTTTTAAGTAGTAATCAAGTGTATATTTTTTCTCTGCTGGAGACGATAAATCGCCAGAGTAACAAATAGAAGCTTCACAGATTTTTCCAGATTTTAATACTTCGTCAATAGAGACTCTCATATTTTCAATCCAGTTTAGTGCATCAAATATTCTAAAAACATCAATCCCAGACTGAGCGGAAAGTTGTATAAACCTTCTTAAAACATTATCAGGATAGTTTGTATATCCAAGAGCATTCGATCCTCTGAATAACATTTGTAATAGGGCTGAGGGCATTTGTTCACGTAACTTTTCTAGACGTTCCCATGGATCCTCTTTTAAAAATCTTAATGCAACATCAAAAGTTGCACCACCCCAACACTCAACTGAGAATAAATTTTTAAGTCTTTCTTCATATAGATCAGTTATGCCTAACATGTCTTGTGTTCTCATTCGAGTTGCAATCAAAGATTGATGAGCGTCTCTAAAGGTAGTATCTGTAATCAATAATTGTTTTTCTTTTAACACAGTCTCAGCAACAGCAGATGGACCATTAGTATCTAAAATTTGTTTATATGTTTTATCGACAGTCTCTTGAGCTTTTTTTGATCTAGATATTCCATAGTCTGAGAGTTTTGCTGGTGTTGTCTCTCTTAATTTTGGTCTATTGGCGACTTCTGGGTTACCGTTGACGATAACTTCAGCTAAGAAGTTTAATGTTTTGGTTGCTCTATCTTTTCGACCAGAAAATTGAAATAAACTTTTTTCACTATCTATAAATTTTGTATGGTATTTAAAAACATCGAAACCTTTGTGGTTAATTAACTTCAATAAAAAAGGTATATTTGTTTTTACACCTCTAACGCGAAATTCACTCAAAGCTCTATTCATTCGTCTCTTTGCTTCAATAGGGGTTTGGCCTTTTGCGGTTACTTTAACTAAAAGAGAGTCATAATAAGGAGTAATAACCGTACCAGTAGATGCAGTTCCAGCATCTAGTCTTATTCCCAGTCCACTTGCAGATCTATAAACATTAATTTTACCGTAATCTGGAGCAAAATCATTAGCGGCATCTTCTGTTGTAACCCTTGATTGGATAGCATGTCCTTTCATATGAATGTCTTTTTGAGTTGGCACACCACATATATCATCTCCAATTTTAGCACCAGCTGCTAAGAGGAACTGAGCTTTTACTATATCGATACCAGTAATTTCTTCTGTTACAGTGTGTTCAACTTGAACTCTTGGATTAACTTCAATAAAGAAGAAATCTCTAGATTTAGCATCCATTAAGAACTCTACGGTTCCCGCACATGAATAATTAACTTGTTTTCCTATTCTAACACCTGCGTTACAAATCTCATTTCTCTCTTTGTCAGATAGGTAGGCAGCAGGAGCTCTTTCTACTACCTTTTGATGTCGTCTTTGAAGAGAACAATCTCTTTCAAAAAGGTGAACTATATTTCCATGCGTATCGCCAATTATCTGAACTTCAACATGAAAGGCTTTTTCGATTAACTTTTCAAAAAATACATCATCTTTTCCAAAAGCACTTTTAGCTTCTCTCCTAGCGGTGTTGATTTGATTTTCTAATTCTGTCTCTTTTCTGATCACTCGCATTCCACGACCGCCGCCACCCCAAGATGCTTTGAGCATAATTGGATAACCAATTTTTTTTGCGAGGTCTTTACATTTTTTTAAATCTTTTGGCAAGGGTCCTGTAGAAGGTATGGTTGGTACTTTAGCTTTGCCTGCAGTTTTTTTAGCTTCTACTTTATTTCCAAGTGATCGCATAATCTTTGGAGAGGGTCCAACAAAAATAATATTATTTTTTGCACATTCATCAGCAAATTCTGGGTTTTCAGATAAGAAGCCGTATCCTGGATGGATGGCATCACAACCTGAATTAACAGCAATTTGTACGATACCTTTGTAATCTAGGTAAGCCTGAATAGGGCCTAATCCTGATCCAACAAGATAGCTTTCGTCTGTTTTGAAGCGGTGCAATGCAAAACGATCCTCGTACGAGTAAATCGATACAGTCCTAAAGCCCAATTCAGTTGCTGCACGAGATATTCTAATTGCAATTTCACTTCTGTTAGCAATTAATATTTTCTTAATTTGTTTCATAATGGTAAATAAGTTTATTTTTATACATTATTCTGTTTTTTTTCATAGACAATCTATAGAAAATTAGGGTTTTTTTACTTTTATAGCCTTTGTTCTGTTTGGATAACAATCTGTGCAAATTTTGCATTCAACACCAAAGCAGCTTCTAGCTTTGCAATATTCTCTTCCATAAAAAATCATTTGTAAATGAAGTCTGTTCCAAGTTGCCTCAGGAAATAATTTTTTAATATCTAATTCAGTTTGGACTACATTTTTACCATTTGTCAGACCCCACCTTTGTGCTAGACGATGAATATGTGTATCTACAGGGAATGCAGGGTGACCAAAACCTTGGGACATTACTACACTCGCTGTTTTATGACCAACTCCTGGTAAATTTTCTAAATCTTCAAAAGTCTCTGGGACCCTACCATTAAATTTTTTAATTAATATTTTAGAGAGTTTAGAAATAGCTTTTGATTTTTTAGGTGCAAGTCCACATGGTTTAATGATTTTATAAATTTTATTAACAGGCACCTTTGCCATATCATGAGGATTATTTGCCGTTTTAAATAGTAAAGGTGTAATCTTATTCACACGTTCATCTGTGCATTGAGCACTTAATAAAACTGCTATTAAAAGCTCATATACATTTTTATGTTTAAGAGGGATTGGGATATTTGGATAGAATTTGTTTAAATTATCCAATACGACGTTTGCTCTTTCTTGTTTTTTCATATTATTATTGGTGTGCTATTAAATCTATTATAAATATAAATATAATTTTATAAACTTATAGAAATGACAAGAAAGCTTCATATCAAACCAAATAGGAGTCTGACAAATCTTCAAATTCTATTTTTTTTATTCGTTACAGGTTTCTTGATCATTTTTATTGGTGGAAGATTTTTATTAGTCGGTGCTTGGCCGATAATCATATTTGGTATTGTTGAATTTTCTATTTTGGTCGTATGTACTTATTTATTTGTAAAGAGTTTAAAAAAAACAGAAAAAATTTCATTAGAATCAAAATCTATGCAATTAGAGCGGCTTGATGGAGATGAGGTTATTGAACAAAACAGTTATAATTTAAATTGGTTGAAGATAAAGAATGAAAAAAATTCATTAAGCGTAAATTATGCTGGAAAGAAAAAATTCTTCGCTAGTTTTTTGAGTGAGGATAGAAGGAAAAAATTAAAAAGAATTATTGAGAAGTACAGCTCCTCGTCTAGCTAATCATATCTTTGAAGGTGTAAAAGCCTTTTCCCTTTGATGATAACCATGCTGCTGCTTGAATAGCACCATCAGAAAAAATTTTTCTGTTGTGGGCCTTGTGTGTTAATTCTACAGACTCATTGTCACCGTGAAATATGACCGTATGTTCACCAGGAATATTTCCACCTCTAATAGACGAGAAACCAATTTCATTTTCTTTTCTTCGGCCTTCTTGATCCTGACGTTTAAAATTAAAATTTGATTTGGATAGCCCAAGCTCTGCTACAATCTCTTCTCCAAGCTTTAAAGCTGTTCCACTAGGTGCATCCTTTTTGTGTCGGTGGTGTGTTTCAATTATTTCTATATCGAAATCTTTTAAGTGTTTTGCGGCTTTTCTTGCTATTTCAAAAAAAGTATTAACTCCATAACTCATATTTGGTGCGTAAAATACTTTTGTTGAATTACTTGTTTGCTTTAAAAGGTTAAAATGACTCTCATCTAGTCCGGTCGTTCCAATAACTAAACCAGTATTATTAGAAACGGCAGCTTCGGTGAAATTAAATAAGGCCTTAGGTGTTGTAAAATCTATAACTATATCTGCTTTTTCAAATGATTCTTCCCAAGTGGTAAAAACATTTTCTTGAATTTGATTTTTATTAATAAAGCTAGGGTCAATATCTTTAACATCAAATACTCCAACGAGTTCAACGTTATTATTCGATAGAGCGGAATTTATGAGATTATTTCCCATTCTTCCTAATGCCCCTGCGATAGCTATTTTTGTTCTAGACATGATTAAGACTTGTTATACATAAATTAGCAGATATGGAATAGCAAAATTATTAAATTTTATGCTAAAATTAACTTATGATTAGACTTGCACTTATTCTTCTTATTTTATTACTAGCTAGTTTATTAATATTTAATAAGAAATTTAGGGAGGCTTTTACAATATCAGTGATACCTCTTGTATTACTAGTTTTAGGACTTATCGGGTATATGATTTACTATATGTTCAGTACCAACTATTTTTCTTAGAGGTTTTAGAATTATAAACTATATACCTTGCTCGGTTTTAAAACCTAAATTAATCCAATCAATTAAACCTTTGTCCATTTCATAAATAGTACCCTGATAACCTTCAGAAACTAGATTATCTGCAACTTTTTTAGAGGTAATACCTGCTGTACAGTGAATAATAATATCCTTATTATCGGGGTTTATAGAGTTGATTTTTTCAACAGTTATTTCTTTAAAAGGAATATTGTGTGAGTTCTCAATTCGAATCATATTATGTTCTTTTGGATATCTAACATCGATCACAATTGCACCCTCTTGAATTCTTTTAAACGACTCTTCGGTATCTATGGGTGTGTATTTCATTGTATTACTCTGAGCAAATAATAAATTAGTTAACAGAAAAAAAAATAGAAAAAAAATTTTTAGTAAATTCATTTTTATTAATTTTTAAAGCGAGAATGGCAACTCTTACAGCTTCCAAAAAGATTTTGGTGGAATTGCATAACATTTTCAAATTCTCCTTCTTGGGCAGAAAGTTTGGCAAGCGCTGCGCTGTTCTCAGTCTCTTTTGCAATTTGATTAAATAATTCCCTATTGTCAATTATGTCAGTACTAGCTTTTGACTTACCACCAAAAGAGTCATCTGGAAATAAAGTCGGATATACTCTCATAATCTCTTCGATTTCTTCATAAATTGATGCTAGGTCATCAGTTATTTCATTTTCTCTGATCAAGTTATTTGCTGCCCTCATAAGTTTGTTATAATCTCTCATTAATTCTTGTCTATCAGATATTGGGTTTGCATAGAGTAATGACTGTGCGAGAAGAAAAAAAATTAAGATTAATTTAAACATAACTTATTAACGTAACATAAAAAATTATAGACTTATTTTTTTGTAAATTTTTTAATAGTGTCATTAAATATTATCTTTCCTGAGTCCAAAATTACTAAATAATCTGCAAAATCTTTTATATAGGTTAAATTATGTAACGTTAATACGATAGTTTTATTTTTCATTTTAGACAAAGATGAAAAAAAAGATTTTTCACTCTCAAGGTCTAGATTTTGATTAGGTTCGTCAAGTATAATTAAATCTTGTTCGAAACTCATAAATCTAGATATAAACACTTTCTGCTTTTCCCCTTCTGATAAATTTTGAAACTTACGTTTTTTTAATTTATTTAAATTGAAAAGATTAAAATAAGACTTATTTACATTGGATTTCTTAATATTGCTTAATAATAAAAAATTATCCTCTAGACTTTTATTTAAAGAAATAGGTTTTTGAAAAAGCATCGGAATAGGTTCAGAGTAGTCAGATTTAATTGATCCTTTACTAGGAAAAATAATTTTATTTATAATTTTTATTAAGGAACTTTTACCAGAACCATTTTTTCCAGTGATTACTGTAATTTTGTTCCTTCTAATATTTAGATTGATATTTGAAAGTATATTTTTTCCATTAATTACATATGAAATATTATTAATTTTAATCATTTTTTATTTAAAAAGTTAAGAGATATTGAAATTAAAAGTGTCAGAGAGATAAGAATAACTCCTAAAATAATACCTAGTGAGACATTGCCTTTAGATGTTTCTAATGCAATTGTAGCTGTCATGTTTCTTGTGAAGTGATCAATTGAACCTCCTACTATTGCAGCCGCACCGTACTCACTAATAGCTCGGCCAAAACCTAATAATAGAACTGTTATGTAGATATTTGTTTTATTTGAAAACAGTATGAAAATTATATCTTTTTTGGACGCTCCATAAGACATTAATTCATCTCTATAAATTGGGTAATCCTCTTCAATGTTTTTAATTATTAAAGTAATCATAATTGGGAAGATAATTACGATCTGGGCAATGATCATTGCTATAGGTGAGTATAAAATTTCCATCCAACCCAAGGGGCCAGATCTACTTATGAGTATATAAACTAATAGCCCTGCGCATACGGGAGGGATAGAGGTAAGAGAGCTTAAGAAAATTACAATTGGTTTTTTTAATTGGAATTGATAAATAGCAATTAAATAGCCAAAAATCATTGATAAAAAAAATGCAATTAATGTTGAAAAAATACTTACATAAATTGTAATAAAAATTGCGGATTGTATTTTTTCAAAAGTTAGCATTTAGGTAATATTAATTGGTATGAAACAACTTTTCACCGTTATATGTAAACCTATTAATAACATCTTTGCCCTCACCTGCAATCAACCATTCAATAAACTTCTGAGATTTATTATACTTAACATGAGGAAATTTTTCAGGATTGACTGCAATAATTCCATAAGGATTATGTAATTCATCACCACCCTCAAAAAGAATTTTTAAATTATTTTTATTTTTAAAAGATAGCCAGGTGCCTTTGTCACTTATCGTATAGGCATCTATTTCAGAGGCAATATTTAATGTATTGGCCATGCTTGTCCCAGTTTTTATATATTTATCAGAGTCAAATTTTTTGATATTTGCCAAACTCCATAATTCTTGTTCTTTTTTATGAGTTCCAGAATTATCATCTCTTGAAATAAATTTGTATTTTGAGTTATATATTTTTTTTAATGCGGATAAAATATCTACCTCTTGTGATATTTTCAGTGGGTCAGATTTTGGACCAACTAAAATAAACTTATTGTACATAACCTCATATCTTTGAACACCATAGCCCTCATCTATAAATTCTAATTCATCTTTTTTTGAATGAACAAATAATAAATCTCCATCGCCCCTTTTTGCGTTTGCAATAGCATTGCCGGTTCCAACTGCAATAGGTCTTATACTTATTCCAGTTTTATTTTTAAATTCTGATGCTAAGAGATCAAGCAAACCCGTATTAGCAATGCTTGTTGTAGACTGAATGATTATAAAATCTTTAGAATAAACACTTATGGAAAAAAATAAAAATAACGATAAAAATAAATTTTTTAATTTCATTTATAATCAACAATATTAACATACATAATTGAAGATTATGAAGTTAGCAAACAGCGCAGATAATTACGGTTTAATTAGCAAGTTATTTCATTGGATTATGGCTGCTCTTATAATTGCAACATACTTACTAGGCAAAAATTTAGAGAATAATTTCGAGTATTACTATGAGATATTGATGATACACAACACACTAGGCCTTTCAATACTTGTCCTAGCCATTTTTAGATTAAGTTGGAAATTTATCAATATAAGGCCCAAGCCTATCTTAAAAAATAAAATATTAATTTATGTTGCGAAAACTAACTATTTTTTATTTTACTCAATATTTTTTTTACAACCAATATCTGGATACATCCTTACAAACTTGCAAGGTGACACGGTAATGTTTTTAAATTTTGAATTAATAAATTTATTAGATCACAACAGTGATTTAAGGTACTTGTTCAAAAGTTTCCATGAATATTCGAGTAATGCTTTATTAGTTTTATTTTTTATACATTCAGGAGCCGCACTTATGCACCATTTTGTTTTTAAAGATAGAACTTTAAAAAGAATGACTTTTAATAGTGATTAATATTTTAAAGCCACTCGGGTACGGGAAGTTTTTTTGATATCAGATATTCTTTGTTATATAACTTACTAAAATACTTGTTAGCATCATCACACAGAATTGTAACAATGTTTTTACCTGGTCCCATTTCTTTAGCCATTTCGATAGCCCCTGCTACGTTTACTCCAGAACTAGAGCCAAGAAATAAGCCTTCTGTTTTGACCATTTTATATAAAAGTTCAAACGCATCATAATCAGTAATATGGTATGAGAAATCAATAAGGGAAGGTTCAACATTTTTTGTCACTCTATACTGGCCTATTCCCTCAGTTTCTGATGGATCGCCTTTAACTTCCAATTTAGAATATTTAAAATAATTATACATTTGAGCACCTTGTGGATCTGTGCAAGCTATTTTTATATTTGAATTTAATTCTTTGAGTCCAATAGATGTACCTGCTAATGTTCCACCCGACCCAATTGCACAAGTAAAACCATCTACTTTTCCTTCAAGCTGATTGAATATTTCTTTAGCTGTGGTTTTTGCGTGAAATTTGTAATTTGCTGTGTTGTCAAATTGGTTTGCCCACATAACTGAAGTCTCTCCTTTTGATTGTAGATCTTCAACTAACCTCTTTGATACATGCTGATAATTACCCGGATCAGAATAAGGTTTAGTTGGCACAACTTTAAGCTTTGCCCCCATATTCCTTAAAATGCTTTGCTTCTCCTCTGATGCACCGTCAGGCATTACAATTATAGTTTTGTATCCTCTAGCATTGTTAATCATTGTTAAAGCAATACCTGTGTTTCCAAAGGTACCCTCAACGACAGTGCCGCCTGGTTCAATTAAATTATTCTCTTCAGCATCAAGGATTATACCCAATGCCGTTCTATCTTTTATAGAACCAGCTGGATTCATAAATTCTGCTTTACCATAAATATTACAACCCGTAATTTCAGATGGATATTTGAGTTTAATAAGTGGCGTATTGCCAATAAAATCAACTATGTCTCTCATTTTAAATCTTTGATAGGGCTTGGTCTAAATCTGAGATCAAATCATCTACATCTTCAATACCCACAGATATTCTTAGTAATGTTTCTGATATGCCTAATTTTTCTCTAATTGATGGATCTATAGAAGCATGGGTCATGATGGCTGGATGCTCGATCAAACTTTCGACTCCTCCTAGGCTTTCCGCGAGTGTAAATAAATTTAAATTTTTTAGAAAAGTTTTTACCCCATTAATATCTGAGTCAATTACAAAAGACATCATTCCACCAAAACCATCCATTTGTTTTTCTGCAATTTCCTTGTGCCTTTTATCAGTACCCGGAAAAAAAACTTTTTCTATCTTAGGATGATTGGATAAATAATTAGACACAGCAATAGCATTTTCATTATGTTGCTTCATTCTTACAGAGAGTGTTTTAATGCTTCTTGTTAATAAATAACAATCAAAGGGAGAGGGGACAGCCCCAACTGCATTTTGAATAAAAGAAATTTTTTCAGCGTACTCCTGATTTTCTTTAATAACAATAGACCCGCCAACAATATCTGAGTGGCCTCCTAAATATTTTGTTGAAGAACTCACTACCATATCTGCACCTAATTCAAGTGGTCTCTGATTATATGGAGAGGCAAATGTGTTGTCACAAATCACAGGTAATTTAAACTCACTTGCAATATTGACAGTGTTTTTAATATCAATAATTTTCATTAAAGGATTTGAAGGTGTTTCAATCCATATAAATTTTGTGTTTTCTTTTATTTCATCATTCCAGTTTATATTTTTATCAAAGTCGATGTAAGTTACGTCAATGTTTGATTTAACTTTATCGAATAACCTACGAGTACCCCCATATACATCATCAGAACAAACTATATGGTAGTTTGTGCCAAATAGGTCACAAACTGTATTTATTGCTGACATGCCAGATGCAAATGCAAAAGCTTTATCTCCAGACTCAATTTGTGCCAGTAATTTTTCTAATATATCTCTAGAAGGATTTTTGGTTCTAGCATATTCGTACTCAAAATTTCCGGGTTCCATTTGTTTGAAGGTTGATGAAAGATGTATTGGTGGCATAACGGCTCCCGTTTCTTTATCTGGGCCATGCCCAGAATGAATTACTTTTGTGTTAAATTTTTTTTTCACAGCTCAATTTATAACTAATTAATTTTTAAATAACATCTATAACGATATTTTTCTTATTTGATAGGCTTTTTAAATTATAAGAAATCTGTTTCATATCAACCAAAATTCGAATATTATACTTGTCCCCTAGCCGCTTGGGTTGAGACATTGTCGAGGAGGAAGGTGGCAAGGGGCAATAAATTTCATTATTTCGTTAATCTATTTTCTTAACAAATTGATAAATTTAAGTTTCCTTTGACACCATTTGATTAAGATTTTCAATTTTCATATCAACAGACAAATCATTTGGCATTAACTTTTTCATTTCTTGATAAACCTTAAGTGCTCCATCATAATTTTTGTAGCTTATAAGAATTCTACTCAAACCATCTAATGCACCAAAATGTCTTGGTTCAAGATACAATGTAGCTTCAATATCTCTCATAGAGTTTTCATAGTCTCCCATCATGAAATAAAAAGTTGCCCTTTTGTTGTATGCCTCCGCGTAATTTGGCTCTAACTCAATAGCAAGAGTCAAAGCTGATATCGCAGATTGGTAGTTTTTAGATTCAAAAAAATCTGAAATATTATCCATTACTATTTTTACATCTGGATTTTCAATTTTCATCCATTCTCCCCATATTTTTGATATAATTAGACTTTGTTCTTTTGAGTCCTTTACCTCAGAGAGCTGACTGAATAATTCATCAAGTTTTGGGCTATTTTGATCTGCGTAACTATAGGATATGTTCAAAAATAAGGCGAATATAATTAAAATGATTTTCATCTATATTGTTTGAGTACGCATATAAATATTATGCAGTTTAAAAAATTAATTTACACCAGTTTATGCCTATTACTTTTTAACAATATATCGATAGCAGAAACTATTGATAAAATTGAATTTAGTGAAACACAAGCAGTGATTGAAAGTCAACTAAAGGCCTTCATTAACAAAGATGCTGAAGGGGCTTTCTTCCATGCCTCACCTTACATCAAAATGAGGTTCAATAATCCTCAAGATTTTATGAGTATGGTGAAAAACTATTATGAGCCTGTTTATAACCCCAAAAATTACTATTTTATGGAATCAAAATTTTTTGAAGGAGCAGTATATCATCAACTACAAATCGTCTCGCAAGATAATGTTTCTTATTTAGCAATGTACTCACTCATTAAGGACAAGGGAGAGTGGAAAATTTCAGGTTGCTCCATTTACCCAATGGAAAAGCAATCAATTTAGCTTTTTTAATTTAGAATAAACAAGATATCCAGAAATTACTATTAAAATAGCACCGCATAATTCTATAATTGAGGGGTAGTGATTGAAAACAATAATACTAATTACTATTCCAAAAATGATCTGTGAATAATGTGTGATGCTAAAAAATGAAGCTTCTATTCTCCTAAGAGAATAAATTAAGATCATCATGGCCACACCATCAATAAGCCCTGCGCCTACCATTATTAAAAAATCGTACAAAGCGATATCTTTGTAATGGTTAATTGAAAATACTGTGAAAATTATGCCAGTAATTCCCATGCTATAAAAAGTCAAAGCCATAGTTCTTTCAGATTTCCCATAAACTCGCACTGTAAAATCTAAACACGCCAATGAAATTACACCTAATATAAGAAATATTACTCCCAAGGCATCAAAACCTGCGTTTAAACTAAAACCTGAGACCATAAAAACAGCAATCATAGCTAGTATTAAAGAAATTATTTTTGATAGGTAAATCGATTCCTTTAAAATTACTATTCCCATAATTGAGAGTAACACAGGGGCTGACAAAATTATTGGATAAGCAATAGATAAAGGTAATAAAATGATACCTTTTACAACAAAATAATAGGTCAAAGTCATTAAGATACCTCTAATAAAATGAAGTTTATAATTGCTTGTTTTTATTTCTTCTAAACTCTTTCTGTACAATAAATAAAAGAGCACTGGGATAATTGCGGAGAAACTCGCAATGGAAAATATAACTGTGTCTTTATATAAATCTCCAATTAACTTTATAATAGTGTCTGCGATTGAAAATAAGAAAAAGGCAACAGTGCCTAGTATGTAAATTATGTGTTTTTTACTCTCTAATTGAGACATTGAATTTACTTCTATATCTCATTACTAAGATTAATACGAACAATTTAATGGCAAGCGGTATAAAAAAATAAAATATCATAATATTTGGAATATTTGGGTGAATTGTAAAATTTATTGATTGTAAGTAACCATATCCCGTTAGTGCTATACCAGCAGCAATTCCTATAGCAGCTTTTCTTATAATTGAGAAAAATGAGGTAAAAAACTGTGATAAACGATTTTCATTATTTACATCTAATATATCAGCTAACTCAATCTGGGGTATTATAAGATCAATTCCAATTCCAATTCCTGTAATAAGAATGACAAATATATATATTTGCCAATAGTCACTGCTAGTGAAAATAACAAATAAAAAGCCAAAAATAGTTATACTGGTTCCAATCTGTAATAAAAACATATTTGAAAATTTTTTTCCAAAAAAATACCAAAATGGTGTGGAAATTAATGTTATAAGAAAATACAAAATTAATAAATGGCCTGCATAATCACTAAGACCCAAATATTCAGATACAAATATAATAAATAAATT
Source organism: uncultured Alphaproteobacteria bacterium (assembly GCA_902588615.1). GTDB lineage: Bacteria > Pseudomonadota > Alphaproteobacteria > HIMB59 > HIMB59 > HIMB59. Next base: position 20,910 of record CACIPV010000003.1, read on the forward strand.
GGCAGTAAAATTATTAGCAAGTAAATTAAAAAATGTAATGTAAGAAAAAGGTAAAATTTTTTTATTTTTTTTAATAAAAGTTTTTAATTTTATCAAAGAAATTTCATTTGGCTTGTAATTCAGTTTATCATCATAGAAAAAATAAAAAATTAATCCTCCTATAATTGCAAGAGAAATAAAAATAAAACCACTTGTTTTTATAACGTCTGGGTTTAATAGCTCAACATTATTTAAATTTGAAATAGTAGTTGGAATAATAAGGGCTGCAAGAACTCCTAAAATTGCAAATACTTCTTTTACTGCTGCCAAACGAAATCTTCTTTTTATAATTTTTTTTTGATCGATAACTATAGAGTCGTAAGGAATGATTGCAATTGAGTAACTTATCAATGCTAAGTTATAAAAAAAAATAAAATAATAAATATTAGAGGATTGGAAAACGTAAAGGCCAAATAAGGAAAAAATAAATATTATTATTCCTAAAAGAATTTGATTTTTCCTTGATCGACCTGAAATAATTCTTTTTTCTGTTAAATAACCAATTAAAAAGTCTGAGAAGACATCAAAAAATCTAGATATCAGTATTACTAGACCAATAACACTTAAAGAGATACCAATTGATAAATTGTAAAATGTGGGCAAAAAAATAAATAATAATAAAAAACTCCCAGCAAGGTAAAATGACTGAAAACTATAGGATAAAATCGATTTTAAGTTCATTTTTGGATAACTAATACTTGAACAACTTTGACTATATCAAAATATTTATTAGTGTTCAGTTAGCATTCATGCGGGGGCTGATTCGGTATCTCACTTTCCTCCTCTATATGTCGAGTCAGCCGTTCCTCTACCCTCTATATCTAGTAATTTTCTCTTAATTTTATCACCCCACATATATCTTCCGAAATCTCCATTTTTTTTTACTACTCTGTGACAAGGTACCAATAACCCAACAGGATTTTTACCAACCGCTGAAGCTATGGCTCTCACTGCATCTGGTCTCTTTATTTTTTTAGCAAGCTCGCTGTAGGAAATTGTGCGACTATAAGGAATTTTAGTAATTTCTGTCCAAACTTTTTTTTGTAGTGGAGTTCCATCGAGGAATTTTATTTTTATATTTTTTTGTTTAGAAATTTTACCTTTCAATAAATTGTTTATCAATATTTTTGCTTTTTTTAATTTTAAACCTTTAGTTGGGTTATATAAATTAAGTATGTTTTTAATTCTTTTATCATTTTCTTTTATAAGAAAGTGAATTCCTTCTGAACTATCTAGAACAAAAAGTTTAATTATTGGTGTTTCGATAAAATCAAAACAATAATTCATTAATTAAACATTTTTTTTACTTTATCAAAAAACCCTTCCGTCATTTTAGAATTTTTCTTAGTAAGGGTTTCGTTAAATTGATTTAAAAGTTTCTCTTGATCTGAAGATAAGTTTACCGGTGTTTCAGCATGTACTTTAACAATCATATCACCTCTTGTTTTTGTTCTCAGGATACTCATTCCTTTACCTTTGATTCTAAGTTTATGACCTGACTGCATTCCTTTTGGTATGGAAACATTAACCATTTTTTTTTCTATAGTAGGAACTTCTATATTTCCGCCTAAAGTTGCTGTAGTAAAAGGTATAGCAACATCACAAATAATGTTATCTCGTTCTCTCTGGAAAAGTTTGTGGTTATTTATATTTATAAAAACGTAAAGGTCGCCGTATGAGCCCCCTCTTTCTCCAGCCTCTCCTTCTCCACTCATTCTAATTCTGTTACCTGTTTCAACGCCAGCAGGTATTTTGATTTGAATTTTTTTATTTTGTTTAATGCGTCCAGTATTACTGCATTTTGAGCATCGACCCTTCATTTCTTGCCCAGTTCCGCCACATCTACCACAGGTCCTCTCCATTGAAAAAAACCCACTCTGAGTCCTAACTTTTCCGTAACCTTGGCAAGTAGAACAACTTTTATAACTATGCTGCTCAGGGCAATTAATCATTTTGGGTATCGTTACTTCTAGTGATTTTCCTGTAAAGGCCTCTTCTAAATCGATTGTAACATCGTAGCGCAAATCATCCCCTCTACTTTCGCGCTGACCGCCCTCACCAAATGCACCAAAAATATCTTCAAAAATATCTGAAAAACCACCAAAGCCTTGTTGACCAAATCCACCGGCTCCACCGCCGCCTTGTTCAAAAGCAGCATGGCCAAATTGATCATAAGTTTGTCTCTTTTTTGGATCTTTTAAAATTTCATATGCTTGACTCACATCCTTAAATTTTTGTTCAGCAGCAGAGTCACCCTGGTTTCGATCAGGATGATATTTCATTGCTAATTTTCGGTAAGCACTTTTTATTTCAGAGTCACTAGCTTCACGGGATATACCAAGAGTGTCATAAAAATCCTCAGCCATAATATTTTAAACCAAGCTAAGAGTTACTGTCCGCTTGCTTTTTTATCGTCGTCTACTTCTTCGTAGTCTGCGTCTATAACGTCATCATCATTTTTGGTTTCACCAGTGTTATCTTCTTGCTTAGGTTGTTCTGCACCAGGTGCCTCAGATGATTGTTGATCTTTGTACATAGCTTCACCCATTTTCATAGACGATTGAGTTAGGTCTTGTGTTTTTTGTTTTATGGACTCGATCTCATTTTTTTCGAGTGCCTCTTTTAAATCTTTTAAGTCTGCTTCTATTTTAGACTTATCTTCAGGATTAATTTTATCGCCATGCTCTTTAATATTTTTTTCAACTTGAAAGACAAGACTATCGGCTTGATTTTTAACATCAACCTCTTCTCTTTTCTTCTTATCTGTTTCAGCATTGGCCTCAGCATCTTTAACCATTTTGTCAATCTCTTCATCTGATAAACCACCAGATGCTTGGATTTTAATTTGTTGCTCTTTTCCTGTAGATTTATCTTTTGCAGAAACATTGACAATACCGTTCGCGTCAATGTCAAAAGTCACCTCAATTTGTGGTGTTCCTCTTGGAGCAGGAGGTATGCCAACTAAATCGAATTGACCTAAAAGCTTGTTATCAGCAGCCATTTCTCTTTCTCCCTGAAAGACCCTGATAGTAACGGCATTTTGATTGTCCTCTGCTGTTGAAAATACTTGGCTTTTTTTTGTAGGAACAGTCGTATTTCTCTCAATTAACTTAGTAAATACTCCACCTAGTGTTTCAATACCCAAAGAAAGTGGGGTTACATCTAAAAGTAAGACATCTTTTACATCACCTTGTAAAACACCTGCCTGGATAGCAGCTCCCATAGCCACAACTTCATCGGGGTTAACGCCTTTGCTAGGATCTTTTCCAAAAAAGTTTTTAACAATTTCTGTTACTTTAGGCATTCTTGTCATTCCACCAACTAAAATGACATCGTTTATGTCACTTGCTGAAAGACCAGCGTCACTTAGAGCTTTTTTACAGGGTTCAATTGTGTTTTGAAGCAAGTCGTCAACCAACTCTTCAAGCTTAGCTCTAGTAAGTTTTACATTTAAGTGTTTAGGCCCAGATTGATCAGCTGTAATAAAAGGTAAATTTACATCTGTTTGAGTTGAACTTGACAGTTCTATTTTTGCCTTTTCAGCAGCCTCTTTTAAACGTTGTAATGCTAATTTGTCATTTTTTAAATCTATGCCTTGCTCTCTTTTAAATTCGCTAGCTAAAAAATCAATAATTCTTAAATCAAAGTCTTCGCCACCCAGGTGTGTATCACCATTTGTAGACTTAACTTCGAATACACCATCTCCCACTTCTAAAATTGATACATCAAATGTACCACCACCTAAATCGTAGACAACTACAGTACCTGATTGTTTTTTGTCTAGACCGTATGCTAATGAAGCAGCAGTTGGTTCATTAATAATTCTTAAAACTTCTAAGCCAGCAATTTTTCCGGCATCTTTAGTTGCTTGCCTTTGTGCATCATTGAAATAAGCAGGAACAGTTATCACTGCTTGTGTAATAGTTTCTCCTGTATAAGACTCAGCTGTCTCTTTCATTTTTTGTAGAATAAAGGCAGAGATTTGACTAGGGCTATATTTTTCACCCTGAGCTTCAACCCATGCATCACCGTTATTACCTTTGATAATTTTAAATGGAGATAAGCCTACATCCTTTTGCACAGTGTCATCTTCAAAACTTCTGCCTATAAATCTTTTTACGGCATAAAGTGTATTTTCAGGGTTTGTAACTGCTTGTCTTTTTGCAGATTGACCAATTAGTTTTTCGCTTTCAGTAAAAGCTACAACAGAAGGTGTTGTTCTCGCACCTTCAGAATTCTCTATTACCTTTGGATTCTTTCCATCCATTATTGCAACACAAGAGTTTGTGGTACCTAAATCAATTCCAATTACTTTAGCCATATTGTTTTTCCTAATTTAAATTAAATAATCTTATATTTATATGGGTTGATACTTACTTAATTCAAGAGCATTAAAACTATTGAATTTTCTTACTTTTCGGATTTCTCTTCCTCTTTGACGGCTTTATCGTCTTGATTTTCTTGAGATTTTTTTGATACCCCTACCATTGCTGGTCTTAGTAACCTATCATGTAATGTGTAGCCTGGAATTAGTTCTTGAACAATAGTTCCGGGCTCACAGTCATTTTTTTCAATTTCCATCATAGCTTGGTGTAAATTATGGTCAAATTTTTGGTTTATACTTTCAATTTTTTTGATGCCAATTTTTTCGAAAGTGGCCATAGTAGATTGTGCTATTAGATCTAAACCATCAACAACAGACTTAATGCTTTCATTAGATCTCACTTCCTCTGAAATACTTGATTTTGCTCTCTCGATATTGTCACCGATATTAATTATTTCTTTTGCAAAATTAGCTATACCATATTTAAGTGCATCCGATTGATCTTTTTCTGCCCTTTTTCTAAAGTTTTCTAGTTCAGCAACAGCTCTTAACCTTTGGTCTTTTAAACTCTCAATTTCTTTTTTGAGTTTTTGGATTTCATCTTCATTTGTATCTGAATTTTCATCTACATTTGTCTCAGTGCTTTCTTGATTTTCTGTAACATCTTCTTGTTGTTCAGCTTGATCTTCGTATTTTTTTTCTTCTTCCATAATAATTCCTTTATTTTTTTGATATTGTTTCAGACATATAGCTCACAATAGGAACAATTCGCTGATAATCAATTCTTTTTGGGCCTATGACACCAATAGCACCAGTGAGTCCATTTTTAGTTTTATAATTTGATAAAATCATAGATAAGTTTGTATTTTTAAAAAAATTTGTGTTACTTCCAATAAATATTTGCACTCCTTTTGATTTTTTCAAGGCCTTAATCATTTTGTTTGCCATTTTACCTGTTTCAATATTACTCAAAAGCTCGTTTATGCTGTCTAAGTCTGTTTCTAAATTATTCTTAATTAAATTTGGCAGGCCCCTTACAAAAAAGGTTTCTGTATTTTGAGATTTTTCAATTTTTATTCCTTTCAGCAATAGTTTTTTTGAGGTGTTGGTTATTTGATTCTTTGCAGATTTTATAAAAATTTTTATATTATTTTGAATTTCTGTAGGTGACATAGATTTTGAAAACTTATTTATAAAGTTGCCAATACTATTTAAATCTTCTGTTTGAATATTTTCTTCAATTTCTACTATTCTATTTGATGTATGCCCATCCTCATGCTCGATGATGAATATTACTTTATGATTATCGATTTTGTGAAAGTCAATTTTTCTTATTTTTGATATTTTTTCATTATTAATAACAAGACTAGCTTGTTTCGATAGGCCATTTAAAGTGTTAGTAATTATTTCTTGTTCATTTAAAAGATTATTCATTTTAGATGACTTCTCAATAATCTCTTTTTCACTTTTACTAATTGATCCTGGCTCTAAAAGTGCATGAGTATAAAATTGTAAACCTAAATCAGTTGGTATACTGCCTGCAGAGAAATGACCCTTTTGTATAAGTCCGTGAAAATTTATTTCGTTTAAAACATTTCTTATTGTGGCTGGTGAGAGTTTATAAGAAATTTTTGAACTAAGTGCTTTGGAACCCATAGGCTCACCTGTTTTCAAGTAACTTTCGACAAGTGACTTGAATATAAGTTTTGATCTTGCTCCAATATCTGTAATTTTTTTATTCATTAATCTTAATTAATCTTATAATTTAAAATAATAAAACATAAATGTCTGGATATACAAGAAATGATAGAGAACTCTCTAAAATTAGAAATTTAGAAATAATTCCAGGCTTTCAACCAAATAATCAATCATCATGTTTAGTTAAATTAGGAAATACTCATGTCTGTTGCTCAGCGATTATTGAAGATAGAGTTCCTGGATTTTTAAGAAATTCTGGGAAAGGTTGGTTAACTGCAGAATATGGTATGTTACCTTCATCTACATCTGAAAGAATGGATAGAGAGGCAGCCAAAGGTAGACAGTCTGGAAGAACACAAGAAATTCAGAGACTCATTGGGAGAAGTTTAAGGTGTGCTGTTAATTTAGATATACTTGGCGAAAAAACTATCAAGATTGATTGTGATGTGATTAGTGCTGATGGAGGAACAAGAACAGCATCTATCATTGGTGGATACGTTAGTCTTGTTAGATCAATTAATGAGTTCAAAAATAAATTTAATTTATCAAAGGCAATTATAGTAAATCAAGTTGCAGCAATATCAGTAGGTGTTGTTAAAGGAACATCATGCATAGATTTAAATTACATTGAAGACTCGAGTGCTGAGGTGGATTGTAATGTAGTAATGGCAAATGATGGTCAATTTATTGAATTTCAATCAACTGGTGAAGAGGCTAAATTTAGCAAGAAAACAATTATGAGTTTCATAGAACTAGTCGAGGGATCAATGCCAGAAATTTTCAATATTCAAAACTTGGCAATTGAAAAATAATTTATTACTTGGCACCAATAATACTGGAAAATTGAAAGAATTTATTTTTTATTTAAAGCACTTCAATCTATTTACTGAATATGAAATTTTAAATCTAAATGAGTTTAACGGTATTGGTGAACCAACTGAAGATGGTGAAACTTTTGAGGAAAATTGTGAAATTAAATCGAAATATTTTTTAAGTAAAACAAATGCACTTGTACTATGTGATGATAGTGGATTTGTTGTAAATAAATTAAATAACTATCCAGGAATAAAAACAGCAAGAGAGGCAAAAAAATTAGGAGGAGAACAAAAAGTTATAGATTTTATTTTTAGCAAATTTGAAAGTTTAAATTATATTGATGCGTCTTTTTTTTGTTCTATTTGTGTTTTAGGAACAAAACAAAGATATATGGTATCAGGATCCACACCAGGTTATATAATAAAAAACAAAAGAGGTAATAATGGTTTTGGTTATGATCCATATTTTATACCTACAAATAATAATAAGACATTTGCTGAAATGAATGAGGAACAAAAATTATTAAATTCTCACAGATATGAAGCTTTTAAAAAATTATCTAATCAAATATTACAGGATAATTAATCATCATATTTTCTATAGGCAATCTTCCAAAATCCTCTAAATCAATCGCACTTGGTAAAAAATTATTTTTTAAAATTTGATTAGCAACAGTAAGTGATATTTTTACAGAGGTCCTGAAGAAGAACTCCCGATGCGGTTCATCCATGGCAGTCAAATCGATATTTTGCAAAAAAGTCCGATTAATAGGTTTATAATAATTTTCTAAATTCTTTCTTTGCTCTAAAAAATTGTCAATTAGGTATGTTCTCTCAAGGGGATAAGTTCCGTCCTTTGTTGCTAAATATCCCACTAAATCTTTATAACTAAAAGTATCATCAAAAATGATTATGTTGTCATATGTATTTAAGTCTCCCATCAACTTCACTGATAGTTCCAAATCTACTGCACTGTCTCCAAATGGAGATGATTTAATATATTTTAATGGGTAGGTATCTTTAAAATATTCAAATAATTTTAATCCATATTCATTTTGTTTGTATAATACACCAAGCGAGTTTGATGAATTGATATAATGCCCAATTATTTTAACGTGTTGGTAGGGGCTGCTAAATACGAAAATGATTTCATTATCTGCATACTTATTCATTACAGAGAAGTCATTTGATAGAGAAATCGTGAATGTATTTTCACCAAGTTTGTTTGGCAAGTCGAACAAATCTTTTGAATTGGTGGGACCTATAATAAGAGAATTGTTGATTGAGTTTTGTATTTCATCAATTGAATAGATAAATTCTATTTTTTTAATATCAGGAAAGCTATCGATTTCTTTTATAAAAACATCGTAAAACAAAGATGTTAAAATTTCATCCTCTGATAAAAAAACAATTATTTTATCGATATTATTAAAATCAATTATTTTATCTCCAGGTTTTGATGGCTTCTTTATTGTCTCAACTTTCTCTATTTCCTCCTCTTTCTCATCAACAATTTGTATATCTTCAACTTTTTCTTGTACTTTTTCGATTGGTTCTTTCTTCTCGATTGTTGTTGGGGCACAACTAAAAAATGATATTAATGTAAGTAATATAGTTATATTTTTAAATAAATTCATAATGAACCCGGGCCTCTATTTAGTTTCAACTCCTATAGGAAATTTGGATGATATCACAATAAGAGCTATAAATGTTTTAAAAAATTCTAATTTAATTTTATGTGAGAACACCACAAATAGTAAAAAGCTTTTGAAAAGATATGATATCAAAACATCATTATCTAAGTACACTGATCACGACTTTAACAGAAAAAAAGATTACATATATAAATTATTAAAATCTAATCAAGTGATATCTTTGATATCAGACTCTGGCTCTCCCCTTATATCAGATCCTGGAAACCAATTAATAAATTTTTTGTTTGAAAATCAGGTAAATGTATATTCAATACCTGGTGCTAGTGCATTAATCTCAGGTATACAATTAAGTGGTTTTTTAAATAAAAAAAAATTTACATTTGTTGGTTTTCTTCCCAAAAAAAAAGAACATAAAGAAAAAACTATTTTAGAGAATAAATTTAATAATTTAATAATTTACTCAACTAAACAACAATTACTTAAAGATGTTTATGCTATTGCCTCTATTTCTGAGACATTTGAAATTACAATACTTAAAGAACTGACAAAATTATATGAGGAAAGAATATGTATAGATAACAAAAATTACGAAAATTTTAATTATTCTGAGATTAAAGGTGAGTTAGTTTTAGCTGTGAGCATAAAAAAAGAGACTGACAAGATTAAAGATTTTAACTTTAAAGAGATAAATGAGATGATTAACGAGGTAGGTATAAAAAAGGCTTATCAACAGCTTAAAAGTAAGTATAAAATATCTAGAAATGATTTTTATAAATTATCAATTGATTTAAAGAATGATTAAAAATTTTATAATTTTACTGTCAATATTTTTTATTGGCTGTGGACCTACTCTTGTATCAACAGGTGCCAAAACTGTAATTAAGGAAAACGAAGATGAAAAAACATTTAGTGAAAGTTGGGATGATGCCACTATAAAGCTTGGAATAAAAGAAAAATATTTCTCTTACGATGCAACATTATTTACAAGGATTGATGTTGAAGTTGAATTGGGCAAAGTTCTTTTGACAGGAGTAGTGCCCTATGGCGACATGCGCTTAGAGGCGGTAAGACTAGCTTGGCAACAAGATGGTGTAAATGAAGTGCTAAATGAAATTTCAATAGATACCGGATATGGACTTGATGATATAGCTAAAGACAAATTTATAAGTACACAACTTTTTACAAAGATTTTCACAGACTCAAATATTAAAAAATTTAAATATGACTTTGAAGTACAAAAACAAATTGTATATCTGTTTGGTGTTTCTAGTGATCAAAAAGAAATAGAAATGGTAATTGAGCATGCTAAAAGCATAAAAGGTGTCTTAGATATAATTAATTATATTCAAGCGAGGTAGACTAAACATTTGCCAACAAATGTAGATGAAAATGAAATACCTCTTGGCCACCGTCTTTGCCTTTATGTGTCTTAACTTGAAAACCTTTATCTCTTAAACCTAAAATATCTATAATTTCATCGACAGATTTCCAAAAATTGGTTTGATATGAGTTGTCTGCATTTTGTAGAAAATCAGAAATATCTGATAAAGGTTTCTTGGGTATAATTAAAATATGTGTTTTTGCTTTTGGGCTAATATCTTTGAATGAAAGTACATGCTCATTTTCAAAAACCTTATTACAAGGAATTTCACCTTTTAAAATTTTTGCAAAAATATTTTCTTTATCATAACTCATGTTCTGACAGGGACACCTTTACTACTAAGATATTTTTTTACAGATTTAATTTTATATTTTCCAGAGTGAAATACACTCGCAGCTAATAGGCCTGTTGATTTTGTTAAATGCCCCAAATAAAAATGCTCTAAACTTCCAACACCCCCACTTGCTATTACAGGAATACTTACATTACTTGTCACTTTTTTAAGCATATTGCTGTCGAAGCCGTTTTGAACACCATCTGTATCCATTGAGGTCATTAATATTTCTCCAGCTCCCATTAATTGCACCTGCTTTGCCCAAGAAATTAGTTCGCGTTTGGTGATTTCTCTACCCCCTTTTATAACTACTTTCATTTTGTTTTTATGCCTTTTTCCATCAATTGCTACAACTATACACTGAGAGCCGTGTCTTAATGATGCTTTTCGAATTAATTTTGGATTTTTCACTGCCGCAGAATTAATAGATACCTTGTCTGCTCCAGCATTAAGCAAATCTGTTATATCGCTCAAATCTGAGACCCCTCCGCCTACAGTCAAAGGAATATTTATTACCTTAGCTATAGCTTCAACAGTTTTAATAAATGTTTTTCTATTTTGGTATGATGCATTTATATCAAGCATACAAAGCTCATCAGCACCTGATAAAGAGTAATATTTTGCCATTTCAACTGCATTACCCATGACTCTTATGTTTTTAAAATTAACACCTTTAACAACTTTATTTTTAATAACGTCAAGGCATGGGATTATTCTTGTTTTAAGCATTGAACTGAGCCAGACTATCGATAGATATTTTATTTTCGTATATAGCTTTACCTACAACAACATTATTGAAGCCATTTGATCTACTCAATTCAATATCATTAAGGTCTTTAACGCCTCCTCCAATGGTAATGTGCTTATCAGTTAATTTTTTTATAGAATTAAATGTTTCCATATTTAAGCCAGACAGCATTCCATCATTAGCAACATCAGTGACAAAGAAGGAGTGAATAGGCCGGTTGTTGTATTTGTCTACAATGTACTCCAAGGATTGATCAGTTGTCTCTTGCCAGCCATGAGATGCAATTTGATTGTCTTTTATATCCAAAGCAATGGATAGTTTTTCAATTAAAGTATCGTCAAAATTTAAAACGTCATTAATATTATTTATTGCAAGGGTTCCAATTACAATTGTATTAAATCCTTCATTAATTTTTTCAGTAATCGCTTCTTTGGTTCTTATACCGCCAGCAACTTCAATATTAATATCAATTTTTCTTCTAATTTGCCTCAGAACCTGATTGTTATTGCCTTTTCCTAGAGTAGCATCTAAGTCGACAACATGGATGGTATTGAAACCTGCATCTTGATATGTTTTAGCCATATCAAGGGGGGAATACTGATAGGTTGTTTTATCATCAACGATACCTTTGGTTAATCGCACGCACTTTCCGTCTATTATGTCAATTGCTGGGAATATATTCATGATTTCAAAATATAATTTTTTATCAAATTTAGGCCGTGTTTGTGGCTTTTTTCAGGATGAAATTGCACTCCATAAATGTTGCCTTTCTTTACAATAGAAGGAAATTTTTGACCATATAGAGTGAAAGCCAAAACATCTGATTTTTTAATGTTTTGGAAAATGTAACTATGAACAAAGTAAAAATCCTTCTTATCAAAGCTATTTGTAATAATAGTGTCATCATTGTTTAAGTTGATTGTGTTCCATCCCATATGGGGAATTATAAGTTTTTTATTTCTAAATTTTTTAATGTCTCCGCTAATTACTCCTAAACCTCTTGTAATTTTATCTTCATATCCCCAATCAGATAAAATTTGCATCCCGACGCAAATACCTAAGTATGAAGAATTATTTTCTAAGTATTCTTGTAGTGGTTTAATAATTTTTAATTTTTTTAAATTTGACATAAGAGTGGCATAAGCACCTTGTCCAGGCAAAATAATTTTATCAAAAGAAGCATAGTTGAAATGACCTTTAATAATCTTTAATCGATATGGCCTTCCTTTTATAATATCTTTGATTGCTTTATTAATCGATCCAATATTTCCAGATTGCCCGTCAATAAGTCCTATGACTTTTTTTTTCAAAGTTTCCCTTTAGAACTAGGAATACTTGTTTTTCTGGGGTCAACAGATATTGCTTTTTTCAAGGATAACGCAAATGATTTAAAACAGCTCTCAATGATATGGTGATTGTTTTTTCCATATAACGTTTCGATATGGCAATTCATTCTTGACTCAGTAACTATAGATTTAAAAAATTCCGAAAATAATTCTTGGTCCATTTCACCAACTTTTTCTAATGATGTTTTAACATTCCAAATAAAATACGGGCGATTACAAAGATCAATGACTGATCTTGTTAATGTTTCATCAAAAGAAACATAAGAATATGCAAATCGTGTTATACCTTTTTTATCACCAAGAGCATTTTTTATACTCTCGCCTAAAGCAATGCCAACGTCTTCAACAGTATGGTGCATATCAACTTTTAGGTCTCCATCACATTTTAAGTCTAAGTCTATCAAACTGTGAGTACTTATTTGTTGAAGCATATGATCAAAAAAAGCGATCCCAGTATCAATTTTATTTACTCCTGAGCCGTCAAGGTTAATTTTTATTGATATTTTTGTTTCTTTTGTGTCTCTATTAAATGTAAATTCACGCATTTGTAATCAGCTATTTAGTACCTATATTTATAGGAATAATGGATAAAAATAAAACAATAATACGCTCGACAACTGTTGTTTGCGTTCGTGATAGTGAGAGTGTTGTTATAGCATCTGATGGACAAGTAACTTTGGGGACATCAGTAATTAAGTCAAACGCCAATAAAATTAGAACATTTCATAATGATCAAATTATTGTTGGGTTTGCTGGATCAACCGCTGATGCATTAACCCTTTTTGATAGACTGGAGAAAAAGTGCGAAGAATTTTCATATAATCTAAAAAGGGCTTGTGTAGAACTAGCCAAAGATTGGAGAACCGATAGGTATCTAAGAAGATTAGAGTCGATGATTATTGCAGCTGATAAAAGCGAAACATATCTTATTAGCGGAACCGGTGACGTTCTGGAACCTCAAGAAGGTATTGTTGCAATTGGATCAGGTGGCAACTTTGCTCTAAGCGCAGCAAGGGCTCTAAAAAGAAAATCTAAATTGTCAGCAAAAGAAATCGCGGCAGAGTCACTTAAAGTTGCTGCAGAGCTTTGTATTTATACAAATGATACTCTAAACATCTCAGAAATTAAAATTTAATGGATAGCCGATCACTTACACCAAAAGTTATTAAAGAAGAGCTTGACCGCTATGTGATTGGTCAAGATGATGCAAAAAAAGCAGTAGCCATAGCCCTTCGTAATCGTTGGAGAAGATTAAATGTAAAAGACGAGACGCTCAGAGATGATATCATCCCTAAAAATATATTAATGATTGGGCCCACAGGTTGCGGTAAAACTGAGATTGCAAGAAAATTAGCAAAACTTACACAGTCGCCATTTATAAAAGTAGAGGCAACTAAATTTACAGAAATTGGATACGTAGGAAGAGATGTTGAACAAATAATTAGAGATTTAATTGAAGTTGCAATTAATTTAGAAAAGAAAAAGATAAGAGATCGTTTCATAGATGAAGCCAAAACAAATGCAGAAGAAATTGTTTTAAAGGCATTGCTTGGAGACAATCCAAGTGAAGAAACCAAGGAGAAATTTCGGTTGATGCTAAGAGATAATCAACTTAATGATAAAGATATCGAAATTGCATTAGATCAAAAATCCAATCCTTTTCAATCATTGGACATACCAGGAATGCCTGGTGCTCAAATGGGAATGATTAATATGAATGATATATTTGGTAAAGGTTTAAAAAATAAAAAGAAAACAAAACTTAAAATAGGCGAAGCTTATGAACCACTTATTCAAGAAGAAATTGAGAAAATCGCTGAAAAACAAAATGTTGTTCAAAATGCTATTAAAAGTGTTCAGGAAAGTGGAATAGTTTTCATAGATGAAATTGACAAAATTGCGCCAAGTAGTGAAAGACGAGGCGGTGATGTCTCAAGGGAAGGTGTGCAAAGAGATTTACTCCCGCTTATTGAGGGTACAGTTGTAAGCACAAAATATGGAACAATCGAAACAAATCATATTTTATTTATTGCTTCTGGTGCTTTTCACCAATCCAAACCAAGTGATTTACTCCCAGAACTTCAAGGAAGGTTGCCTGTAAGAGTAAGATTAAATGCTCTTAAAAAAGATGATTTTATTAGAATTTTAAAAGAAACTGATAATAGCTTAACCAAACAATATAAGTCTTTATTTGCAACAGAAAATATTGAATTAAAGTTTGAAGATGAGGCTTTAGAAGAAATAGCAACACTTACCGAACAAATAAATACTGAGGTTGAAAATATTGGCGCAAGAAGATTACAAACAATGTTTGAAAAAATTCTTGAGAGGATTAGTTTTGATGCAAACGTAAGTGATCAAAAAACTGAAGTAGTAAATAAAGCATGGGTTGCAGATGCTATAAAATCAGAGATAAAACCAACCGACGAGAAGAAATTTATTCTTTAGATTTAAGCTTAATATAAAACGCGCCCAAACCACCATGTTGTATTTTACAAGGCGAATATGATTTTATCATGAATTGAAATTTTTCTGTATCTAACCAAAAAGGGAATTGTCTTCTTATCTTTCCTGTAAAAAATTCCTTTCCATTAGTTTTATTTCCAAGGCCAGTAACCACTATATGAAATAAGTTTTTCTTCTTGTAATTGACTGAAAAATATTCGATTAATTTTTGGTATGCTTGGTCAACTGTAAGACCATGTAAATCGATTTTGCTAAAATGCTGATTTTTAAATTGTTTATAAAGATTGTTATCCAAAACAACTGGTTTAGAAAAATTTTTTTTAATTTTTGTTCTTTTTTTATCTAAATTATCACTCTTTTTTTTGATCTCAATAGAACTACCGATTGAAATACTAATTTTTTCATTAGGTTGTTCTTCTAATGGTTTTTTATTTTGTTGTTGATTTAAATTAAATTTAATTTTATGAGACAAGTTTAATAGAAAAAAGCTTCCAATTAGGATCAGAGGATTTTTTATCTTTTTCAAAACCCCACTCTTCAACTACATTCAGAATTTCATTATTTGCAACATTGTAATGTTCGGTTTCAAACTTCACAGACTTAACTAATCTTAGGTCATCAGATTTATCATCTAAAATAGAACTATTTTTTACTCCTGAAAATTTTATTTCTTTGGGTGCTTTTGCTTGTTCCATCGCTTGCATTGCTTCAGGTGTAAGTAAATCTTTTACATTTTCAATACTGTTACTTTGATAAGCCTGAACAATCATTTCATATGCTTTATTAGCGCCTTCTAAAAATTCGTTATTATCATTTTTAGGAACTATCTTAGGCTTAAACTTCGATTGAGGATTTTTTTTTGTTCTAATATTTACAATTTTTCCGTCAGAGGATCCAAGAATGCTCCTTAGGCGATACACTAAAAATATCGCTATTGCTCCAAAAAGCACAATATCTATAAATTCACTACTCATAATTTTTCAACATTTTGACCCAATTTGAATTAGGTATTTTATTTTTTATAAACTCTTTATGGGCTTCTGTCTCTTCTTTTGTTAATACGATCGATGCGTAATTCGGCTCACTAGCTAAGTTAATTTTTTCTGATTTTGCCATACTTAATTCTAATCCTATTTGGTTTATGCCTTGTAATTCCAAATATACATCAGTCAGGATTTTAGCGTCTTTTAAAGCGCCGTGTTGATCTCTATTTATAAGTGTATTGATTTTTAATTTCTTTATAAGTGCGTCTAATGATACTTGCTGCCCTGGAAACCGTTGTCTCGCAATTTTAATTGTGTCTATAACTCTCTCCTTCGATATTTTTGGTTTAGATAGTTTCTCAAGCTCAAAGTTTAAGAAACCGATGTCGAAAGATGCATTATGAGCGACAATGAAACTATCTTGAATAAATTCTAAGAAGCCGTCTGCAATTTCTTCAAAAATCGGCTTATCTGTCAAATATTCATTAGTTATTCCGTGTATTTTAATATTGTCCTCAGTAAGAGTTTTAGAGGGATTTATATATTCATGATAGTTTGCCCCAACTTCTTTTTTGTTAAGTTCGATACAGCCAATTTCAATAATACGATGTCCTTCTTTAAATTCTAAACCTGTGGTTTCAATATCAAGTATAATTTCTCTCATAATTTATTTAATAATTTAATTATATTTACACGTAAGTTCAAGATTGAACCATTATTGTTTATTGTAAAAGTTGATTTATTCTTTTTTATATTCTCTTTAATCTGCTTATTGTTCATTAATTTAAAATAATTTTCGGAGACACCTCTGTTTAAAACCCTATTTTTTCTCTTTGTTGTATCCGTGTTTACGAATACAGTGACATTAAAATTATTGAACAAATTTTCTTCGTAAAGTAATGGGATTTCATAAAAAACTGGCTTATAAGACTGATGTTTCTGAGCTAATAACTTTTTTTTGGAGTATAGAAGAGGATATATTGCTCTCTTAAGTTTCCTATTGAATTCTTCATTCTGTAACATTTTTATTATTTCTTGTTTGTAATTATGATCATTAAGTTTTAATTTTTCTAAAATTATTTTTCTAGTACGATTATCTTGGTATAATTTTGAAATTATAGCATCAGACGATATATAAGAGAAACCTAGCTTTGAAATAAATTTAATAAATTCAGTTTTACCCGATCCTATGTTTCCTGTGACTGCAACTTTAGTCATATTTTATTTATAAGCATTTGATAAATTTTTCTGTCTATTTCTATTTTATTGCCAGACCATATTTCGTAAGATGGTTTTGCTTGTTCTACAAGCATTTTCAATCCGCCTGAGTATTTTATGTCATGTTTTTTAGCTTTTTTTAACAGATCCGTTTCAATTGGATTATAAACTATATCAATTACTCCTTTTGCTTTCTTAACAAAATTCAAAATATTTCTGTTGATTTTATTTTTTTTGGTCATCCCTGCACTGGATGCATTGATAATCAAATCGTATCTCTTCCTGAGACGAGTTGATCTAATCAGGAAACGATTAAATTTAAATTTTTTTTTAAGATTTTCCTCCCTTTTCATTGATGTAGCAAAAATATCAATATTTTTAATACTTTTTTTATTTAGAAAATATAAAATTGCTCTTGCGGCGCCTCCTGCACCAACTAATAATACAGATTTTGTATTTTTAATTTTTAAGGAATTAAAAGTCTTACTGAAACCAATAACATCTGTGTTATCTCCAAAAATTGTTTTATTTTTTTTATAAATTAAATTTACAGAACCGATTTTATTTGCTCTTGTTGTGACTTTATCACAAAAATTAATAAAAATTTCTTTATATGGTATAGTAATATTAAACCCAACAAATTGTTTATCTCTTCTATAATTATCGAAAAATTTATCTATTTTTTTTTCCTGTACCTCGTATTTTCTATAAATAAATTTATTATTATTTTTTTTTGCCCAATGATTATGTATGAATGGTGATAATGAATGGTTTAGTTTTTTTGCTACAATGCCTATTTTTTTTTTATTCATTTAGATACTTCTTAGTGTCTTTAAGAAATTAATAACATCCATTCCAATAATATTGAAATAACTGCCGTATATATCTTTAAAGAAAAAATTTCCTTTTTCTTCTATGTTATAACAACCTACAGCCTTCGATACTTGTTTAAAGTTCTTTTCAACGTAATTATTGATATCTTTTACTCTAGTATTCTTAAAAGTTATTTTTGTTTTCGTCAGAGTGCTTTTTATTAGATTGTTATTTATCATAAAAATCATGGCTGTGTAAAGATCGTGAGATTTATCATTAAATGCTTTAAGAGTTCTTTTACAGCACTCGGGACTGGCACATTTATAAATAGTTTTTCTTTTAAATAAAATTGTTGTATCAAAAGTTACAATAATTTTATTACTATATTTTTTAGAAAGATATTCAGCTTTAGCTTTTGCAATTTTTAATGCATCATATTTATCATTATTTAAATCTTTTACCTTTTTTTCATTTATGTTGGGCGATCTGTATTGAAACTTTAGGTTCATTAATTTAAGAATTTTTCTCCTAGATTGGCTTTTTGTGCCAATAATAACCTGTTTAGTTAATTGTGGATTAAGTGACTTATTCATAAAATTTGTGAGTTTTAAACAACGAATTTACCATTAATTTATAAATATTAAGTTATCAACATTTGTTATTAAATAACTAAAAAAGTACTTAAATATGGGTTTTTTTAAATAAGAAGTTGTTAATCCCCGTCATTCGACATACAACAACATACCTATATATAAATATATATATTTTCTCTTTATTTTTTGTTATATACCTAACCAATATATCTAACTATCTAAGTAATTTCCAATATGCATTTAAACGAACTAAAAGATAAAAAACCTCAAGAACTATTAGACTATGCTGAGTCTTTAGGGATAGAAAATGCTTCTGGTTTAAAGAAGCAAGACATATATTTTTCTGTTTTGAAGAAATTCGCAGAAAAAAATGAAGAAATAATAGGCGAAGGTGTCTTAGAAACAATGCAAGATGGTTTTGGATTTTTAAGATCAGCAAACTCTAATTATCTTCCAGGACCAGATGATATATATGTTAGCCCAAATCAAATAAAGAAATATGGTCTTAGAAAAGGTGATACACTTGAGGGACCTATCCGACCTCCTAAAGATGGTGAAAGATACTTTGCACTAGTGGAAACAAACAAAGTCAACTTTATAGAAATTGCTAAAAACAATAAATTTAAAACAAATTTCGATAATTTAACCCCTCTTTATCCAGAGAAAAAATTTAATCTAGAAACTGAAAAACCAGACACAGATTTATCATCAAGAATTATAGATATTATTGCACCAGTTGGTGCTGGTCAAAGATCTTTAATTGTTGCACCACCAAGATCAGGTAAAACAGTAATTTTACAAAAAATAGCTAAGTCAATTGCGGAAAATTTTCCTGATGTTTATCTAATGGTTCTTTTAATAGATGAAAGACCAGAGGAAGTTACAGATATGCAACGATCTGTCAAAGGTGAAGTAATTAGTTCAACATTTGATGAACCAGCTGCAAGACACGTTCAAGTTGCTGAAATGGTTATTGAAAAAGCTAAAAGACTAGCTGAAAATAAATATGATGTTGTAATTCTTTTAGACTCTATCACAAGATTAGGTAGAGCATATAACACTGTTGTGCCATCAAGTGGTAAAGTCTTAACAGGTGGTGTGGATGCCAACGCACTTCAAAGACCAAAAAGATTTTTCGGTGCAGCTAGAAATATAGAAGAAGGTGGTTCACTAACTATTATTGCCACTGCATTAATAGAAACAGGTAGTAGAATGGATGAGGTTATCTTTGAAGAATTTAAAGGTACTGGTAATTCAGAAATTGTCCTCGACAGAAAATTATCTGATAAAAGAACATATCCTGCTATTGATGTACAAAAGTCAGGCACCAGAAAAGAAGATTTACTCTTAGATGCTGGAGATCTTCAAAAAGTCTTTATTTTAAGGAAAATACTATCCTCTATGGGCACAGTTGATGCTATGGAGTTCCTTCTAGATAAAATGAAAGACTGTAAAACCAACGAAGAGTTTTTCAGCAGTATGAACCAATAACTATCTATTTTATCCAGTTATTGAAATAATAATTTTTTTCCTCTTCAGTTAATACTAATAAATTATCTAATACATCTTTCCACTTATGTTCAATTTCAAAAAGAAAAGGAGATAAACTTGTTTGCTTTTCTTTTAGTCTATCGGCATCATCTTCCCAATGCCCAAGGAAACCATTATGATAGCTACAACGACTTTTACCATATTTTTTTAAATCAGAATTACCCATGAAGCCATTATCATAAACAGTACCAACCCTATTACCTATAAACTTAAATTTTTCATAATATTCACTACACAGTGTAACAAAAAATCTTTTATTATCTTTTTCAAATAGTCCGCTGTATAGGTAAAAATCATTATTATTATCTATTAGTTTTGCCGCTATCAGGCTGGCATCAATTGAGCCAAAATAAACATTATCTTTTAAATATGTATAATCATCTAAACCAATGACAGGTATTATTTTATATTCTGTTATTTGATCGTTAGTATTACTATTTAAAACAAATTTACTGTCAGATATTAAATTAATTGGATTACCTTTTTCACCGTTAGGTATGTGTACAAATTTCATGCCCCCATCATTCCTTAAAATAGAACCACCTATATGTTTATGTTTATATTCGAGATGAGTTACTAGCAAAACGTCAGGGTCTCCATCTTTATCAAAATCACTGAACAAGAAATTTTTTACAAAATTATTCCATTCATTTCCTTCATGTTCCGGAACATAGTCTGCAGGCGCCTCTAATAAAACATGCAATTGTGAGTTAAATTTATTATTTCCTTGATTTTCTATTATCTGCACAGCTACGCCTACATATAAATGACCAGCTCTCGACAAAGTAATATCTAAGTCACCGTCTCCATCTAAATCCCAAATTGATAACTCGGGTACAGTCGTCCACTTCTGTATCATTGGAAGTTTATTTCTCTTACTAAAATTACCCCTCCCGTCATTTAGAGCAATACCAGTATCAGTTGATGGTCCACCTTCATGACCAGCGTGAATAAGATCAAGGTCACCATCTCCATCCATGTCACCTAGCTCTATTGCGAAGGCATGTATATTTCCACAAACTTTATAATTCATAACGCCGTTTCCATCATTAATCCAACATGTAATTTGATTTTTTAGTTCTGTTAAAACTATGTCGATATCGCCATCGTTGTCGATATCCCCAACCGCACCCCCATGATCAAAAATCATATAACTTGATTTACTAAGGTGCGTATCTGAGCTTTCAATCCATGTTCCATCATCCTGGCTTAAAAAATAACTATCTCTGTTACCTTTGTGTGTGCCAACGCCATTATCGGCAATGAATAAGTCCAATACCCCATCATTATTAAAATCAGCAACTAGGTTTTGACCAGAAAGAGACTGTCCTGGTAAATCTCTATTGTCGATAAACAATTGACTACTCAAAACATATTTTCCTTCATTATTTCCTAGAAACAATGTTGGTCCTGGCATTTCGCCCTTACATCTTTTCCCCCCACAAGCTCCTCCAGTGGTTTCACCTGTAATTTCTATATTATTTGGCTTCATTGTGCCTGTGTACAAATAATCCAAATACCCATCTTTGTTAAAATCTTGTGCAGCCCATCTCCACCCAAACCAATATTTATCCCTAACAACATTTGGTGAAAAAGGAGGAAAATTTATATTAAATACTTCATTTTCTATTTGGTAGCCAGCTAAAGCTTCAAATTTCTTTTCAAAAATTGTATTGATTTGGCTTTTCTCATCTACTTGCTTACCATCTTTAAAAGTTAAAGATAATGTTAGATTGGGTATCAATAAAAATAAGAAGAATAATATTCTCATCGATCTAATTATGAACTAAAACCAATTTATTCCATTTTCCTCGCATAGCTTTGTTAACCTTAGAGGATAATCAGTAATTATTCCATCAACGCCGTATTCAATCATTCTCAACATCTCATATTTTTCATTAACAGTCCAAACGTTTACTGGAAGACCTTCCTCATGAGAAATTCTAACCATGTCTTTATCTATATCCTTACGTTTAGGATGCCATGCCTCCCCGCCTAATGTTTTTATTAACCTGGGTAACTCTCTGCTATCGCTATCGTATAAAGGCATGAAGTCTAACCAAGGCGATTTATCAAAGATTTTTCCTTTAAGCTCAGATGTTAAATAGCCTCTTGAGATCTTGGAGTCTATGTTTTTTATTTCTCTTAAAACTCTCCAATCAAAAGACGAGTAGATTACTTTATCTTTTAATTCTGTTTTATTGACCTCATCAATTATTAAATTTGCCATTACATTTGGAGAGGGTGTTAAATTGTCCTCAACAGGTGTTGATTTAATTTCTAAATTAATTATTAAATCATCTGAAATATTATTTGATGTTAATTTAAGTAAATCAGATAACCTAGGGATATTTACTTTACCTAAATTTTTTTGATTATCAAATCTTCTCCCATATTTAGATTTTTTATCAATTGATCCAATTTTGAATTTTGATAACTGATCATAACTTAAATCGAAAATTTTAATATCATCATTCTCAATCCAATTACCTTTGCTATCTTTTGTGAGCGCCGGGTTTAATCTAAAATCGTGATAAACGACAGGAATTAAGTCCTTGGTAAGCAAGATATCTGTTTCGTAAGCGCTAATTTTATTTTCAAATAAATACTTAAAACTCTCTAAAGTATTTTCTGGTAGGTCACCCCTAGCCCCTCTATGACCATAAATTTTAATGTGATTTGGTTTTGTTAATATCAATTGATTATTTTTTTTTGTTCTTTTCATAGGTGGACTAGAATAATTATAAACTTATAATAACCAAGTTTTGTTTAATTCAGGAACAATATATTCAAACTTTACTCCTTTAGTGAAGGCCCCAGTTATTGGTTATAGAATTTCTGGAGGCGATGTTTTGAATATCTTAAAGAAAATTACAAAAAAAAATTTTTCTAAAGATCACTCTTTAATCCGAATAGTTAAAATTTATCAAAAAGATGAGTCCATATTGGATGAGTGTAGTGTGGTATATTTTAAATCTCCCAAATCCTTTACTGGAGAGGATGTCTGTGAAATTTTTTTACACGGATCACCACTAATAGCTAGTCAATTTGAGCAGTTATTAAAGGATCTAAAAGTTCCAGGCTTACGATTGGCAAAAAATGGAGAGTTCTCTTACAGGTCTGTTCTAAATAGCAAGAATTCTCTTAAACAAGCTAAGGCTATTAATGGAATAATTTCAAATGAAAGCTTTTCAGCCTTAGAATATAACAAAAAACTACTTTTTGAGGGAGATTTTGTCAGCGGTCTTGTCCCTCTCAGGGAGGAAGTTATAAATTTATTTTCAGAAATTACTGCATCGATTGACTTCGTTGACGACGAGGACTTCAATTTTAATCAAATAAAGAAAAAGATAAGAAAATTTTTCACTAATTGTAATAATTTATTACATAAAAATAGAACAAAAATAGAACAAAAAAATATATGTAGAATTATGTTGGTAGGTCAAGTAAATGTTGGTAAGTCGACGCTATTTAACAAAATTATTGATAAAGATAGAGCAATTGTCACAAATATCAAAGGCACTACAAGGGATATTCTCTCAAATGAATTTTTAATTAACAGTAATCGGTTTGAAATCTTCGATACCGCAGGGCAAAGATCTAAACAAGGTAAAATAGAAAAATATGGCTATAAAAAAGCGCAGAAAATATCGAAGGAAATTGACCATTTTTTTGTATTAATCGATCAAAATACTAAAAAATCAGATATATCAGCACTTCTAAAGGATTTCATGTTACATAAGAATTACAGCTTAATTGAGACAAAATCTGATATATACAAATATAAAACAGATAATATCAAAATAAACCATAGTCTAGAAAGGGAAAAAATATACCAGAAATTAAAATTATCTTCGATTCATCGAAGATATGTAAAAAATAACAATAAAATGACCGATCTAAATTTAGAAGAAATCGATTTTTTGGCAAGAGTATTAGAATATGAACACGATATTGCTAAGGAAAAGGATATTTTGATCATAGCCCAGCTAATGAGAAATATATTAGATGATTTTTCCTATGAATTTGGTTATATTAATAACGAAGATGTTTACGATAGAGTTTTTAGCAAATTTTGCATAGGGAAGTAGATTGTTTCACGTGGAACATTATGATGTTGTAGTTATTGGTGCTGGTCATGCTGGAATAGAAGCAGCTAATATTTCTGACAAATATGGTCTAAAAACAGCACTTATAACTAAAAATTACTCAGATTTGGGAAAATTATCATGCAATCCTAGTATTGGAGGAGTTGGTAAGACACATATAGCAAGTGAAGTTGACATTTTAGGAGGTGTAATTTGTAAAATTGGTGATAAATCAGCAATACATTACAGAGTATTAAATCTTTCTAAGGGGCCAGCAGTATGGGGCGTAAGAGCTCAAATTGATAGAGATTTATACTCTCAAAACATGAAAAAGTTTATTAAATCTTCTAAAATTGACCTTATTGAAGACGAGGCTGTTAATATATTAGAAAAAAATAATAAAATTTTAGGTGTTGAACTGTCTAAAATTGGAAAAATAAAATCAAAGGCAGTTATTCTCACAACAGGAACCTTTCTCAATGGAAAGATTTATTTCGGTAATGAGTCGCAAGAAGCAGGGAGAATAGGAAATAGCTCTTCAAAATTTCTTGCAAAGTTTATTAACAATAATTTTAAAACAATGAGGCTGAAAACAGGAACACCTCCCAGAATATATGCTCAATCTATTAATTATGATGTTTTAGAACCTCAGATATCTGAAAACAATGGTATTTTTTTATCATATTTTACAAAACAAAATACGAACAAAAAAATTAATTGTTTCATTACCAAAACTAATAACAAGACCCATAAAATAATCAGAGATAATCTTGATAAGTCTGCGATGTACTCAGGTATAATTAAATCTCAAGGTGTGAGGTACTGCCCTTCAATTGAAGATAAAATAACAAAGTTTGGAGATAGAAACGGTCACAATATTTTTTTAGAACCAGAGGGTTTAAACTCTGATCTTGTCTATCCAAACGGTATATCAAATTCTTTAGATAAAAAAATCCAACTAAAATTTTTAAGGTCAATAAAAGGTTTAGAAAAATGTGAAGTAGATCAATTTGGATACGCAGTTGAGTATGACTCTGTTGACCCTAGGGAATTAAAAAATAATTTTGAAACAAAAAAAATAGAAAACTTTTTTTTAGCAGGTCAAATAAATGGAACAACAGGATATGAAGAAGCAGCAGGGCAGGGTGTCTATGCCGCTATTCATGCTGCAATAAAGATAAAAAAAATAAAATTCGACACAAAGGTTTTTGAGAGAGATAACAGTTATATTGGTGTCTTAGTTGATGATTTAACAAAACTTGGAGTGACAGAGCCATATCGAATGTTTACGTCAAGAGCAGAAAATAGGCTAAAGCTAAGAACTGATAATTCTTACGAACGATTTTCAACAATCATCACCTCTAAATCTTTTAACAAAAGTGAATATTCTTTAATTTCAAAAAATATTATTAATGAAAAGAAAATATTAGACTATTTAAAAAAACAAAAATTTTCACCCAATGATTTAATGAAAAAAAATATTAAAGTTAAAAAAGATGGCAAAGTAAGAAATGGGTTCGAAGTTCTAAAATTCTTAGATCCATCCCCAGAAAATTTTAAACAATTCTTTAATATTAAAATAAGTCAAAAATTGTTAACTAAAATTTATTTTGACTCCAAATATGATGTTTTTTATGAGAGAGAAAAAAAGTCATTTGATCAACTGAGTAAGAATAAAAACATGAAATTGACAAATATTGATTTTAATAAGATACCTTCTTTATCTAAAGAAATTCTTGAAAAATTAAATAAACACAAACCTGAAAATTTATATGATGCTGGTAAAATTTCAGGCATCACACCCAGCGCACTTTTTCAAATAGTAAAACACAAAAAAGTTAAAGGTAATAAAGTTGCTTAATGAAAAATTAGTAAACTTTTGCAATGAAAATTTTGATAACTCAAAATCAATTTTAAATAAACTTTTTGAATATAAAAAAATACTAATAAAAGAAAATGAGTCTTTGAACTTGATTGGGAAAAGTACAATCGTAAATTTAGACGAAAGACATCTTCTAGATTGCATACAGATAGTTAAGTATCTACCCCATCATGGAAAGTCTCTGATGGACATCGGAACAGGTGCTGGACTTCCAGGAATAATATTATCAATTATTGGTTTTAAAAACCTTCATTTAGTTGAAAAATCACCAAAAAAAGCTCTTTTTCTAGAAAAATGTAAATTACAATTAGATTTAAATTATCGTGTGCATAATAAATCCATAACAGAAATATTAGATCTTAATGTCGATTGTATTACAGCGCGTGCTTTTGCTTCTGTAGAAAAAATTATATCTATGACTAAGAACATAATAAATAAAAAAACAAAATTCATACTGCTAAAAGGAAGATCTTATTTAACAGAACTCAAAGCAATTAATCCACAAAAGTATTCTTGGGAGACACATCCAAGTATTACATCAAGTGAATCTAAAATAATAATCATGGCTGCTAAATGATTGTTACTATAGCAAATCAAAAAGGAGGTGTAGGTAAAACTACAACAGTTGTTAATTTAGCAACTGCTTTAGCTTCCATTGATAAAAATGTTTTAGTTGTGGACATGGATCCCCAATATAACTCCTCCATGTCTTTTAATTCTTACGATGCTAATAGATCAATTTATAAAGTTTTCAGTAATGAGACTGATATAAATAATGCTATACAAAAATCTCTAATCCCAAAGTTAGATGTTATTTCAGCGTGTGAAGATTTGGCCGCAGCAGAATATGAGCTTGCCGATGATGAAAATAGAAATTATTTACTAAAAAAATATATTAACAATATTTCCAAAAGCTATGATTATATTTTCATTGATACACCTCCAACACTAGGCTTACTAACAATAAGCTCTTTAACTGCTAGTAATGAAGTTTTGATCCCAGTACAGTGTGAGTTTTTTGCATTAGAAGGCTTATCAAAACTAATTAAGACCATAGAAATTGTTAAATCAAATCTTAATATAAATTTAAAATTAAATGGAATTATTTTGACAATGTATGACAAAAGAAATTCTTTATCATCTTTAATTGAAAAAGAGGCAAGAGAATACTTTGATATGAATGTATATAAATTTAATGTCCCTAGAAATGTTACCCTGTCTGAAGCACCTAGTCACGGTTTACCAGCTATAATATATGATCTCAAGTGTGCGGGTTCACAAGCTTACATTGCACTAGCCAAAGAGTTTATAGAAAGGAGCACTATAGATGGCAACAAATAAAAAATTAGGAAAAGGGCTTTCTTCACTTCTTGGAAACAAAGAAGATCTTTCAATTTCAATAAATGATAAAAATGACAATGGACTATTGTTAGTCTCAATAGAGAAAATATTTAGAGATGAAAACCAGCCTCGAAAAGAATTTGATCCTGAGAAAATTAATGAATTAGCGCAGTCAATTAAAAAAAATGGATTAATTCAGCCATTAATTTTGAGTAAAAGAAATTACGACACCTATACCCTTGTCGCAGGAGAACGTAGATGGAGGGCCGCTCAAATTGCAGAGCTAAAAATACTACCATCTCTTTTATTGCCACAAGACCTAGATAAAGATGAGATATCACTAATAGAAAACATTCAAAGAGAGGATCTTAAGATTTCCGAGGAAGCTCAAGCTTATCAAAGATTGATTGATAAAAATAATTACACACATGAAAATTTGGCACAAATAGTTGGGAAAAGTAGATCTCATATAACAAACCTTTTAAGAATTCTAAATTTAGATAAATACTTTTTAAGTCTTTTGAATAAAGGAATAATTACAATGGGTCATGCTAGAGCCTTAATTGGAAAAACACCAGATAATTTTGATGAAAAAACATTATCAAACATTTCATCAGGCAAAATTTCAGTAAGAGACTTAGAGAAAAACAAAGTAAGGGTTCAAAACCACGAGCCAAACTTAATTCAGGAAGAAAAAAATTTAAGCGCTACAATAGGTTTTAAAACTAAAATTACTTACAATAAAAAAGGTAAAGGAAATATTAAAATCTTCTATGAAAATTTAGAACAGTATAATTTTTTAATTACAAAGTTAAAAAATTAAATTTTTTATACTTCACCTCTTCTTTTATCTTATTGTAAATTTTTTTTGCATCACTCTGGTTTCTTCTTAATTCATAAATGTCTTTTCTGATATCAAATATAAAGTTGATATTTTCTTTAATTTTATTTTCTTTAAAGCTATCTGTCTGATTAATGATATATTTAGATAACTCCGAATATATTAGATAAGGAGACGATACGAATAAATCTAGCATACCAGAATCATCGATTTTCATAATTTTTCTTAAATAATATTCTATATCTTTTTGGTAATTATATCCATTCACACTATATGAAGATCTAAAGTAAGTCTTATAATTTTTGTAATCAGTAAGTATTAAACATTTAGTATTCGAATTTAGAAAATCTTCAACAACTTTTCTATTATTTGAAAAACACACATTTATTATTTTATCTAAAAATAAATCATTTGGTTCTTCTTTAATAATTTTATCTTGATAGGTTAGTTTTATATTTTTTTTTTTAGAATAGTTTTCGAATATATATAAATAAAAAAGTCCTACCTCTTCACTAACCTTATTAACTAAAAGTTTTGTTTTACTCTCATTTTCAACAAAATCTTTTATTTTCTCTAAATTATTCATTTATTTTCACATATTTTCTCAGACTCGATTACATTATTAATAAAATCTTTAACTAATATCTCTGTATTTTGCTTCTTTATTTTTTCCTCCGCTTTAGCATTACTAGTATATTGCTTACTATCTGCAAATATATAAAATTGTGATGCTTCCTCTTTAAAATCGTATATTTTACAATTTTCAATTTGATCAATAATTTTTACATTTAGATAAGTATTCACTCTCTTTCTATCAGATGTATTATCAATATTTGTAATAAATAATGATGATGTATGTTGTATGTCCGCATTTATCTCTAAATTAGACCCTCCATCGTAAATTCCAAAATTAAATAAGTTATTTTTTAGTAATGTTTTTAAAAGAAGACCGTCAAATTCACCATCAATATATCCAATTGAATATTTATAATTGTCTTCATTTATATTTTTCTTTGTGCATGACAAAAAAATTAAACTAGTTAGTAATAATATTAATAATTTTATCTTGAACATTTATAACTTTTATCACTTTTTTATTATCTATTTTATTTTTAATTTTATCTAATTTATATATTAATTCTAAAACCTCTTCTTCTTTATAGCCCTTTATAGTATCTAAAGTTGTGACCAACTTACCTTGTACTTGTATTGGTAAGTTTATATTAGTTTCTAATAACAAATCACTATTAACAGCAGGCCAATTTTTCATATTGTCCTCTTTAAAAATATTTTTCATAATATTTAAAGTCATCCTAGGAACAATAGGTTTTAGACATATAAGAATTTTTTTACTTAGTTCAGTATCATGCAAGTATACTTTATTTTTTTCTAAATAGTTAAAAAGTGTATATATGTCAGCTATACATTTATTAAGTGAAAAATCTGAAATATTTTTTTCGATATTATAAATGAATCTCTCTACAATTTTTTCTGTATCCTCTAAAATTTCGGTTCTTTTAAATGTAAAATACTTTTCTATCCTTCTAACTAAGTTTTTAGAACTTTGAATACCCTCATCTGTCCATTCAAGCTCTCTGTCAGGAGGGGAGTCTGAGATCATAAAAATTCTCGTTGCATCAATACCATAGTTTTCTAGTATTTCATCTGGCTCAATTACATTTTTTTTTGATTTTGACATTTTTTCAGTTGGGCCCTCTTCGATGGATTCTTTTGTATCCTTTTTAAAAAGTTTTCCATCGATTTCTAAAATGTCCTTTGGCATTACCCAACCTTTACTTGTTTTGTAAGTTTTATGAGTAATCATCCCTTGAGTAAAAAGCTGTTTAAAAGGCTCGTCAACTTTAAGATTATAAATATCTCTTAGAGCTTTCATAAAAAACCTTGAATATAATAAATGAAGAATTGCATGTTCTATCCCACCAATATATTTGTCTACAGGTAAGAACTCATTGACGGTTTCTTTATCAAATGGCTTATCGAGTTTGTTGTTTAAAAACCTTATATAATACCAAGATGAATCAACAAAAGTATCCAAAGTATCCGTTTCTCTTAGAGCGTCTTTATTTGTTATAGGACATTTTACTTTTCTCCAACTTTCGTGACTAATTAAAGCATTACCTTTACCATTTAAATTAACATCGTATGGCAATACCACAGGCAATTCAGATTTATCTAAAACTCTATAAGTTCCATCTTCATAGTAAATCACAGGTATTGGACACCCCCAATACCTTTGTCTAGAAACCCCCCAGTCTCTTATTTTAAAATTAACTGATTTTGACCCTATTTCATTTTTTTCAAAATAAGTAATTATTTCTTTTATTGCATCAGAAATCCTCAAACCATCAATTAAAGGAGAATTGATTAAGACACCTTCCTGAGTATAAGGCAGTTCACTATCATCACATTGTATGACTTTTATAATTGGTAATTTATATTTTTTTGCAAATTCGTAATCTCTTTCATCATGTGCTGGACAGCCAAATATTGCGCCTTCCCCGTAATTGTCTAAAACAAAATTTGCAATATATACAGGTAATTCTTTATCCAAAATAGGGTGCTTACATTTTATATTTAATAAAAAACCCAATTTTTCTTTATCTTTATCACTTTTTTCAAATTCATTCTTAATACTCTCTATTTCTTTTTCGTTTAAGAGCCCGCTTACGAGAGTATGATTTAAGGATATAGCAATGAAAGTTGCTCCATAAATTGTATCAGGCCGAGTGGTATATATATTTAGGTGCTCTTTTTTTCCAACAACCTGAAATTTAACCTCTGCACCTATAGATTTCCCTATCCAATTTTTCTGCATAGTCTTCACTTTCTCCGGCCATAAGTTTAATTTTTTAAGATCATTTAACAGTTCATCAGCATAATTTGTAATCTTGAAAAACCACTGTGATAAAACTTTTTTCTCAACTGTAGCGCCAGTTCTCCAACCTTTTCCATCGATAACCTGCTCATTAGCGAGAACAGTTTGATCTATGGGATCCCAATTTACCAGTGCATCTTTTTTGTAAGCTAGTCCAGCGTTGTATAGGTCTATGAAAAGTTCTTGTTGATATTGATAATAATCTTTGTTGCATGTTGCTAGCTCTTTCTCCCAATCCAAGTCCAGATCAAGTTTTTTTAGCTGGTTTTTCATATTTTGTATATTTGTTAAAGTCCAATCTTGAGGGTGAGTATCAAATTGTATTGCTGCATTTTCTGCCGGTAATCCAAATGCATCCCATCCCATAGGATGAATTACATTGTCTCCTTTGAGCTTGTGGTATCGCGCACAAATATCACCAATTACATAATTTCGCACGTGCCCCATATGTATGTTTCCCGATGGGTATGGAAACATCTCTAGGATATACTTCTTTTGCATTAAAAGTTTTTAAGATAGTTCGTTTTCAACTTTGATTTGAATTGCCGTCTCAAGTATTTTCAAAGTTAAATCATTTTCCTCTGACGTGTAGGAAGTGCTCTCATTATACCAAGTATCATCTGTCTTTTTTTGACAAATTAATTTTACTTTTACACCATTAGAAACTAGCTCTTGGGAATTTATTGTCACTTTTATATTACATCTCTGGTTAGGACTATTATTCTCCATAATCCACTCTGTAGAAATAAATCCACCCTGTGAGTCAACAATTTTTAGTGGATATTGATCAAGTATTCCCAATGAAGCTTGCCATAGAAATGGATTTATTGCTAAGCCTTGATAATTGGATCCAACACCCCCGTTATTAAAATTCTGAGCAAAGCTTGTAATGCTAATTGGGTTTGTAGTTTTACCACTAGGTCCAGCGGCTCTTTCCTTGTCTTCACAGAGCATTCTAGCATCTCTTCCTATGATTTTCCTGTGAGGGTTATTACATGGACCGTATAATTTATCTAATTTTGCCATATTTGCAGCATGGTCTCCACCAAGAGGACCTTTGCTACAAGATTGAATAGAAATTAATGAAATAAGTAAAAAAAATAAAATCCAGAGAGATTTAAACATATCGAAATACTATGAAATTAATATTCTTATAACAAGGCAGAAATAAAAAAAAACCAGGCAGAAAGTTCCACCTGGTTTTAAAAAAATTAGATTTTATTAGAATGATACTGCTGTACCAAAACCAAGAGCTGTACCGTCAGTAGCAGCGTCACCACTTAGGTTTACCATATCTAGGTATACAGAAGCTCCACCGCCAAGTGATCTTTCAATTGAAAGTTCCATCTTAGAGGCAGCATCACTATCAGCATCTTTGTTTGAATTGTAACCAACTGCAATAGTTGTAGCACCATCCATAGACATTGAATATGTTGCACCAGCTGATGTTGTATCACCAGTTGTTGATAATAATGTACTATCTCCGTTATCTATTGTTTGGTTTGAGTAACCAACAGTCAATGTACCACTACCAAGAGCAGCAGCAACTGTACCACCAGCAGCACTTGAACCGTTATCATTATCAGCTACACCAACTGTTACTGTGTATGCGCCCATAGGAACAGATATTGAAGCGCCCATAGCACTCTCACCTGAGTCAGGATTTAATACACCAAAGTTGTTTGCAGCAGTGTTTGCGATATAATCGATTGATAATGTTGCAGCACCCATAGCTGTTGAGAATGATACACCAAGACCATCATCATCAGCTGCAGCACCGAAACCAGTAGCTACGTTTGAAGATACACCACTCTGATCATCAAGAGGGCCGTTTACAACGCCACCAATAGATCCGATTGTGTCATTTACACCAACGTCACCAACTACGATGGATGTACCACCAGTTGAGAACGTAACAGCTTTACCGCCATCAACGCCAGCAGCTGTGTCAGTATCGTAATCAGCTGATAAGGCAAGTGAAGCACTAATGCCAAGACCAGTGTCAGTAGTAGTTGAAAGCGCAAAGCTTGCAATAGAACCTACTGCTAGTTTTTCTGCATCTGATGAAGCAGCTGTTGACAAATATGCAACATTTGCTGAACCAGAAACAGTAATATCTGCGTGTGCTGAAGCTGAAAATGCAGCAGCGATAGCAGATAATGCTAATGTTAGTTTTTTCATAATAATTATCCTTTCATTATTATTGTTTTAGTTTTAATTAAAACTGTAGAGATATTATAAAAAAAATTAAAAAAATGAATGATTATCAATAAGAGGATCAAAAATTCGTGTAAATGTTGCATTTCTGCAACAGTACACTTTTTTATTTACACAAATAGTTATTGTGAGGACCAAAAATCTCTTTGAGACTCTAAATCTTTAAAAAAAACCTCCCTAAAATCCTCAAACTCTTTTTTATTGATAGAAGTATTATAAATATCTTTGGTCACCTGTTGCTTACTTGCAGTTTGTGCAAAATGTCTTTTTCTTTTTTCCTCACTGTATTGTCCAGAAAGCTCACAAAAATTCCAAAGATCATTGATTGTGCTTTTTGAATTTGCTACTAAATCCTCGTATCGTACATTAAAAATGTCCTCTGCTCCCTCATTCATCCAGGCCCTCATAAGGTTTTCGTAATTAGCATACTCAAGAGCAATACCAAAAAAACTAGATGCATAAGATAACTCACTTGCAAAATTTTGTTTAAATAATGATATGGCATTATCCCATGGATCTCGATACACGTGAACAAACTTAGCCATAGGAAGTCCTAATTTTATAAATTTGTAATAAAGATAATTATCTGGCATTTTATCAATAAATATTTTTTTACCTTTTCTTTGAATATCAATTATCTCTAAATATTGTTTACCGAGATCTAAGAAAGTATCATCTTGAATATCTTCATTTTGATGTTGTTTTATGAGTGGTGAACATTGAACATGAAAAAAAACTTTTTCTCCTCCTGCCACAGAGTCCTCTGATGTAGCCAAAATAGACTCTACCAAAGTTGTTCCTGATCTAGGCATTCCAATTATAAATATAAGCCCATCACCTATAGCCTCTTGGTTTTTTTTTGATTGTTCTATTTGATTTTGTTCAAACATTTTTAAAATAGTTTTATTTCTATTTTGACGATCGTAAACCGACTCTCTTTGGACACTAGATATTATTTTATTTGAGGAAATATAGTGCTTTTCTGAAATGCTTTTATCCTCTTTATCATAGTATTCGGCTAAGCAAGAATATATACCTGCTTTAGTAAGTTTATGATCAAGAGAATTACCATGCCCGTCTATTTTGTTTAAAACTTGAAACATCGAGTCGATGTATTTTTTTTTTATGTTATCTTTGCTATTTCTTAATAGTTTTCTGAAAATATCACCAATATATACACCTGTGTCCAAAACATTTGTGCATATTTCAATAAATTTTTTTATATCCCTTTTAGCAAATAAAATGTCAGTATATATGTTTATGGTATCTTTAAATTGTAATATTTCTTTTGATTCCAGCCCGCCACGAAGTTCAATAGATTTAAGAATAAACTTTTCTGCTTTATCCAAGTCCGGAATATATAAATAACTGTTAGCAAGATTGTGATAAACCTCAGGCCTATTTGGATTAATTTTTAGAGCATTTTCGCTAAAAATAAGGGAGTTTTTATAGTCTTGAACCTTATTAAAAATCAGGGATATGTTTACATTTACATCATAGTCATTCTTATTTAAATCGTAACACTTATTGTAAGCAATTAGCGATTGATTATATTTTCTTTGAGATAAAAGGGTAATTGCTAATGCTTTATTTAAATCAAATGAATCCGGTGACTTTTTAAGAGAGTTTCTGATTTCAAACTCAGCTTTTTGGAAGCTTCTTTCCTCAATTAGTTTGATTATTTTTGACATATCAATGTTCATAATCTAATCATATATAAAGAATGAGTTTTTTAAAGAAAATCAAATTAAATTATAATTATAAATTATTTAATGATTTTGCTAACAGTAAGGATTTTAAATCAGCCTATCAAGTTATTTTAGATCTTTCAAATAAGGATAAGACAGATTTTTTTGTTTTTTTAAAAAATATTCAATATCAATTATCAAACTTTTCAGGCGATCTAATAAAAAATAAATTTATATGGATTATTTCTTACGATAGTAGTGATACATTATATTTAAATAAATTTATAAATTACTATTTATCTAGGAATTCTAAAATATCTTTTTATATCGATAGTTTTGCCTCTACGCTTAGTAAAAAATTATCAGAGCTTAACTTAAATGATAAAGTTAAAGAAATAAAATTTAATGACTTTCAATTAAATTCTAATTTATATCAATATCTAATTTTATTATTATTCAAAAAAGATTTTTTATTTCTTAATACAAGTGCTGCATTTTTTGAAACAAACAAGAGTAATTATTTTATCTATCCAAACACGACCTTTTGTTATTTTTATGTCTACAGAAACCCCGAAGCACTATTTCTTAAGTACAAAAATCTTTATGGTTCTGCAGAGGGTGCGTATGATGAACTTTTTAATTTTAGTAAAAAGGAAACTTTAACAGTTAATCAAGAAAACTTAAGGTATCAAATTTATGAGAATAGAACTGATATAAATACTCATTTTAAGTCCTGGACGGATCCAAATGTCATTAGTACCTATAGGGGAAAAATTTTAAATTATGATAGGCTGTCTACCGACAAAGAAGATATTTTGCTAGAAGTGCTGTATCATTTAAAACAATTTGGTTTAGATATGGAAATAAACATTAAAGACATAAAAAATTTTTTGGAAAGAAACAGCTTAACTTTATCATCAAATAATCAAATATCTAAAAATGAAAAAAAATTTTTAGATAGAAATATAAATACCAATTTTCATATATCTTAGTCACTTGAGTATAAATTCAGAAAATTTACTTGATATAAAAAAAAATTTAAAATTTTTTCCCAAAACTAAACTATTAATTGTAACAAAAAATCAGGATACTAAAGATATTAATATTTTAGTATCAAAAGGATATAGGTTATTTGGCGAAAATAGAGTACAGGAAGCAGAAAAAAAATATAGTCAGATAAATTCAAATAAAGATCTGGAGCTCCATTTAATCGGACCACTTCAAAGAAATAAAGTTAAACAAGCTCTAAAAATTTTTGATATTATTCAAAGTGTAGATCGTTTTTCATTAATCGATGAAATATCAAAACGAATAGATCCTTCGTCTAATTTAAGAGCTAAAGAGTTTTATATCCAAGTTAATATAGGTAATGAAGAACAAAAATATGGAGTTTTGAAGAAAGATCTCAAAGAATTATATAATTACTCAATTGAAAAAAAAGTTATTGTGAATGGGTTAATGTGTATACCTCCAAATATCCCCGATCCAAGTAGTTATTTTAGGGAAATGATAGATCTAAGAGACAATATTAATAAGAATTTGAAATTAAGTATGGGAATGAGCAGTGATTACAAGATTGCGTTAAATTTTCAAACCGACATTGTAAGAATTGGATCATTAATTTTTAAATGAAATATATATTGCTTCTAAGCTTTACATTCACTTTTAAATTAATTTATGCAAGTGAGAGTGTTAAATGTGACTTTGAAGAGGTCTATCAAGACGGGTCAACACAATTTGGACATTTATTATTTAATGATGGTTTGTTACGTTATCAATACCAGGACAATGATCTATTTACAATTATCTTTAATAAGGACTATTTTGTGATTAGAAATGATAATAGAAGTATTGTTAATAGATTAGAAGATAATGAAATTTTAAATGAGTTAAAATCAATTATAACAAAATACCCCAATATCAATAGTTCTTATTCAAAAGATGATATAGATATAAAGATTATAAATAGTAAAGAGTCCAATTTTCTGAAAAGAATTTCTATTAACAGTGATGAAGTAAACTTAAGTATTTATTTTATAAACTGTAACTTTGAACATATATCGAATAAATTCTTTCAACCTTTTTCTTTAGCAAATATCAATAAATGATCTTATTAAAATGCAATTACGAATTTTATCTACAAAAAATATTTACTTTAATATTACAAAAAAAATTACCTGTAACTTTAGAAAAATCTGATAAACATTTTTTTGAAATAGAGTTATTACTTGAGAATAGTTATCTCAAAATTGTATCTTCATTAAAATCATCATCACTAAAAATTCCAATTCCTTTTGAATTAATACTTGCTGAAATCAAAAATCATTTTGTAAATAAATTTATAACTGTGGGTAATTATAATTATTCACCAATTAATCAATCCATCAGCTATAATAAAAAAATTTTACATCTAAACTACATACATAATATTATTTTGAATAATTTAATCCTTCATATTAATAGTGGTGTCGATAAAAATTATTTGTATAAAATGATTTGGTCTCAAGATAAAGATATCCAAATTAATAAATTAGATACACATATAACAAATCTAAAAAATAAAATAAAAAAAGGTCTTAATTTTGATCTTAAAGTTATTACTAATTCAGGAATTTTGAGATTAATTATCGATTAAAATATCTCTTTTACCTGCATGATTTGGCGATGATACCACGCCTCTTTTTTCCAAAGCTTCCATAATTCTTGCTGCTTTATTATAGCCAACTTGAAAATTTCTTTGAAGAAAACTTGTCGATGCTTTATTTGTTGATTTTATAAGATCAATCGATTTTGTGATCAAAAGCTCGTCTTCATCGCTAAGGTTATCAAAATTTTCGTCATTATTTTTAATTATTTCATCTAATTCATCAAGGTATTCAACAGCTTGGCTTTTTTTAATCTCTTTAATTAATTTGTTTACCTCGTTATCAGATATAAATGCAGATTGATAACGGATAATGTTCCCTCCATTTTTAGACATTAGCATATCTCCATTTCCAAGTAATTGCTCTGCACCAATTTCTCCCAATACAGTTCTACTGTCGTATTTACTTGCCACCTGAAAACTTATTCTAGATGGAAAATTAGCCTTAATGCTTCCAGTAATAATGTCGACACTAGGTCTTTGTGTTGCCATGACTAAATGTATTCCACAAGCTCTTGCCATTTGCGCAAGTCTCTGAACATAATGTTCTACTTCTTTGCCTGCAGTCATCATCAAATCAGCCATTTCATCAATAAAAACAATAATATATGGAAGCTTCTCTTGAGATTTTTGATTATATCCTTCAAGGCTCCTTGTGTTTTCCTCATTCATCATAGAGTACCTCCTTTCCATCTCTTTACATACCCACTTCAAAGTAATAATGGCTTTTTTAGGCTCTGTTACAACGGGTGTGAGTAAATGTGCAATGTCGTTATAAACACTTAACTCAAGCATCTTTGGATCAATAAGTATCAATCTTAATTCTTTAGGAGAAAACTTATATAATATACTGGCCAGAAGTGTGTTAATGAATACAGATTTTCCAGAGCCTGTTGTGCCAGCAACCAATAGGTGGGGTGTTTTACTTAGATCAATAACCTCTATTTTTCCTGATATATCCTTACCAATGCACAAAGGTATTTTTAATGAAGTATTTTTAAAATTATCATTACTCAAAAGTTCTCTGATGGTTACGGTTTCACGCTTATCGTTTGGTACCTCAACTCCTAAATATTGTGTTCCATATATTTGAGCAATTCTTACAGCTCCAACTCCCATACTTCTAGATATATCATCGGCAAGGTTGATGATTGTATTTATTTTAATTCCTGCTGCTGGTAATATTTCAAATAATGTTACTACAGGGCCAAGTTTTACATTAACAACTTTTATATCAATATTAAAATCCTCGAAAACTTTTTCTAATAAATCAGAGTCAGCCTTAATATTTTTTCTGTCCCCTTCATTTTTTGAAAAATAATTTTCTGATTCTAAGATTTCTATAGATGGTGAGGAATATGTCGTTTCTAAAGTTTTGGAAGAGTCTTTTATTTCATCCTCTAAAAAATTAATTTCTTCAGTGTTCGAACTGTGAAAATTATTTACAATAGGATCTTTTTTTATTTTATTTTCAAAAGACTTACCTTTATTGTTAAATCTAAATAAACTTAAAACGTTAATTTTAGGAGCTTTAAATAAATGAAAAATATTTTGTGAAAACAAAAAAATTAAAAAACCAAATAATGATAACGAATAATGAACGTAGCTGATATTATGCATATTATAAATATTATTTGCAAATACGCCCCATGTTTCAATCAAATCATTGAATTCAATATTAAAACCGGAGTGTATGATTGACTGAGGCATTAATATTAAACTAATAAAAAAAAGTAATAGTCTTATGAATATGTAACCAGGAGGTTTGTTAAGAAAAACTAAAACGGAGCATAATAAAAAAAATAATATTATAAGGTAACCTAAGATTCCAAAAGTATAAAAAATGAAACTAGCTAGATAAGACCCAAAGTCTCCCAATAAATTACTGGATGGACTATTTGTATTAGTTAAAAAAGAGTTATCATTTATATCAAAAGAAAATAATGATACTGCTAAGATAATAGATATCAAAAAAAGCAATAAAAAATATGTATATTTATAAGCTGATGAAATCTTTTCTTTTATAATTTGAGGAATATAGTTAGTTTTCATTAATTTAAGTAAATATATGCGTATGTATGAAAAATAAAATATTTAAATACGATTTTTTAGTTGTAGGAGGAGGCCTCATCGGCGCACTTGCAGCACTTTCTTTACATAAGAAGAAATTAAAAGTATTAGTTATCGATAATAAAAATGATATTTCAGTTGACCAAAGAACTTTAGCTGTTAATGCAAATTCAAAAGAATTTTTATTACAACTAGGTATTTGGAATCAAATAAAAACTAAGCCTCAATTTATAAAAAAAATTATCATTAAAGATTATATTAATAATGACCCATTGGTCTTCGAAAACGAAAAGGAAACGATGGGAAATGTAATTTACAATTCTGAATTACATAAAATTATACGTCAAAGATTAGTAAGTTTAAAAATTCTGAAAACTAACATAAATAATGATTTAGATAATTTAAAGCCTAATCAAACTATTTTGATCAAAAACAAGAAATACTCTTTTAAAAAAATTATTATAAGCATTGGCAAAAAGATCACATCAGATGTCAATCAAAAAAGTATTATTTTTAATAGAGGTGACTATTCTTTCGTAGGTTTTTTCAAACATAAAAATGATCACAGAGGCACAGCATACGAAATATTTAATAAAGAAGGTCCTCTTGCAATTTTGCCATGTCCCTCATCAACTAATAAAAAATCAACTTTTATATATTCTTCAAATTTTGATACTTCGACCGAAAAAATACAATCATTAATTTATAAAAATTTTTTACTATCTCACGGTCAAATAATTTTTGAAAAAAAAATATATAAATTTCCTATTAAGCCACATTTAACCAAATATAATGAAAACTTTATTTTCATTGGCGATAGCTTAAAGTCCATACATCCAGTTGCTGGACAAGGATGGAACTTAGGAGTAAAAGATATTCAATTTTTAATAAGACTAGTTGATCATTACCCCTTGGAAAGTAAAATATTCAATTCTATTTACTATTCTAGGAGGATTATTGAAGGTTGTGCATATTTTGGTTTCACATCTTTTATTAATTTTCTTTATGAGAATCAGAGTACATTAAATACTAACTTTATTAGAATTGGCTACCAAAGTTTGAAAAAATTTAATTCTTTAAGAAAATTATTTATAAAACAGGCGATGGGGAGAGCTAATTTATTTGGTTAGCCGATTTATTGCTAACAACTTGAAAAGTATTTAAATCAAGAATTGAGTTTAAAGTTTCTATCCTAGAGGATATGTTTGGTGATTCTAAAATAGCTTGCTTATCAATTTTGTTAAACGGTGCTAGCATAGCCAATGTGGACAAAAGTTGTAAATTTGATGTTTCTGAGAGAACATCTTTATCAATGTCTAATTTTTTCATCTTAAAAAAGTTTGTATATTTTTGTATTAAACTAGTTCTGTCGATATTTGGTTCCATATTATTAAGATCCCCTAAGTATTCACCGCAATTAATTGTAGCTTGGTAGTAGCCATTAGCATGCAAATTTCTTTCTTCTAAAACAAAACGACAAATGCCCTCAAGGTTCAGAACAAGCCTATAATCTGGTGTCTCAATGTAAGAGGTAATTTTGCCAATACATCCCATTTGAAAAAGTTCATTGTTATTGTTTTTAGGTTGAATGATTCCAATCATTTTATTGGTTTTCAGGCAGTCTAGAGTCATTTTGATATATCGTTCTTCAAAAATATTAAGTGGTAGTTTTCCAAAAGGGAGAAGTAAAACGTTATCAAGTGGAAAAATTGGAATTGAATTTGGAATATTCTTAGGTTTTACCTCAAAAAGCTTTTTTATATTGTCATCCATTATTTAAAAATCAAACTAGACAGTTTCTTTCGAGCTTCTGCAACATTTGGATCATTAAACCCTAATAAATCAAAGAATTCTAACATTTTTTTTTTTGCAGCACCATTATTCCAATTAGGATCCTGTGCAAATAATTCTAAAAGTTGATTAAATCCTTTTTTTGTTTCGTTAGCAGACAAATATTTTTCAGCTAAATTATATCTTAAACTTTTGTCTTGAGGATTAATTTTAACTTCTTCAGCTAATTTTTCGAGTGAATTAGCGTCTTCATTATTTGAATTATCAAGTAGTTTTTTAATTTTCAAAACTTCCTCATTGTTTAAAAGACTGTCATCAAATGAGTCAAACATTTCTTGTGCATCCTTATATCGTTTAAGTTGGATTAAACATCTCAATAGACCTACTATAACCTTAACATTACTTGGATCCATACCCACAAGCTTTTCAAAACAAGCAAAAGACTGATCAAATTTTTGGTCTTTAAATAATTGCTCTGCTTCGTCTAACAATTTTGGGACTTCATTGCCTGGTGTTGCATCAATCATTTTATTGATCATTACTTCAACTTTACTCTCCGGTTGAGCGCCTTGGAATGCATCCACTGGCTTTCCATCTACAAAACCATAAACAGTTGGAATAGATTGAATATTTAGTTGTGAAGCTATCCCTTGGTTTTCATCAACATTAATTTTAGCCAGAATTATCTTGCCATTTTTTTGATTGACTACTTTTTCTAAAGTAGGAGTCAACTGCTTGCAGGGACCACACCATGGTGCCCAAAAGTCAACAATAACAGGGATAGTTTTAGACTTTTCGATAACTTCACTTACAAATTGATCTTCATTAATGTCAATTACATTACTCATGTATTAGAGATGGTATCAAATGATTTATTTACAACAATAATAATTCTCCTTTTACCTTGATAGCCCTAAAAAGGAGGTTTATAAAATACTACGTTTAATAATTTAAAACGCGGGCGTAGCTCAGGGGTAGAGCGCAACCTTGCCAAGGTTGAAGTCGAGGGTTCGAATCCCTTCGCCCGCTCCAAATCACAAAATCAAATTAATAGCTCTATCAACATTAAAGCCCCAATAATTATAAAAACACTACCTACAAATTTTTGTAATAAAACACTTTTATCTTTAATAAAATCTAAAGCGATGTTAGTTGTAACTAATAAAGTCAGGATCACATACCAAATTGTATCGACCATGCTAGCTGTAAGTATTAAAATTGTATTAAAAATCATATCATTATCCACTGACATAAATTGTGAATAAATTGCAATAAACCATATAAATATTTTGGGATTTAATAAAGAAATGCTAAGACCTTGTAAAAAAGAAGTAAATCCACTTTTTATATCTTTATTATCAAATTCTAATTTATCATTAGCGATTATTAATCTTATTCCTAAATATACGAGAAAAATTATTGATAAAAATTTTATTACATTAAAAACAAAAAAGTTTGTTTTAATTATTAAAGCAATTCCAAGGACTGCAAAAAGAGCATATATACCTATACCAAATCCATGACCAATGGATGTTAAAATCCCATTTAATCTATTTTTAAAAATAGCATTGTTAATTACTACTACCATACTTGGTCCAGGCGACATGGCACCTAATAGG
The DNA here is from genome assembly GCA_902588615.1 of uncultured Alphaproteobacteria bacterium. Lineage (GTDB taxonomy): Bacteria > Pseudomonadota > Alphaproteobacteria > HIMB59 > HIMB59 > HIMB59. The sequence goes on from CACIPV010000003.1 coordinate 63,951, forward strand.
CAAACTGCAAAAATCTTTAAAAAAATTAATAAAGACATTAAGTTTTTTTAAAATCTTCTTTAACTTCTATTTTAGTTAGTTTGGATGTATTAATAATTTTTTTGAGACTAACGGAGACATTTGTATAAATAATCTTTTTACAGTACTCCCAGATTGGTAAGTCCTTCTTACTATTACCAAAATAATCAAATTCTATTATATTTAGTTTTTCATTAATAAATTTGACTTTATTTTTTCCTACCATATTAAAATTATTTTTTGTGCCAAAAGACTCAAAAAATATTTTCAGGTGTTGATCAATTTGATCAACTAAAATTTGATGACTTCCAGATATTAAGTAAACGACCCTATGTCTATTTTTTACTTCTCTTATATAATTTAAAGCACTTTTATTAAATGTAAGTTCTTTAATCGGGACATCAAAATTCTTGGAAATTTTCTCTTTTAAATAAGGTTTACCCTTAAGAATAAATATAAATAAATATAAAATTAATTTTAGCGGGCTATTCTTTAGAAAATTAATGAATGCAAGATTAGACAGATCTTCTCTTATTAAAGTTCCATCTAAATCTACAAATAAGATTTTATTTTCATCCATTTTTTTTAAAAAAAGATACTTTAATTGTTATTAAATCTCCATCCACCTTTTCTTTAATTGAACCTATACAGTCTGCTTTAATTTTTATACTCTTTCGAAATATGTTTTCATAAATAAGATGCTTTGCATTTTGTATTTCTTTATCTTTAAATTTCTTTCTACCTCTTTTTTCTTCTGGGAATTCTCTAAAAAACCTTTCCAAAAGCTCGATAGAGTATTTCTTTTTAAATTCAACATTTTGATACCTCTTCATCTCTTTGTAGTATTTTTTCGGGGGATTGTTTTTGAATATTTCGATCAATGTTTAAAATGACGATCGCTTAATTTAAAAAAATTCAACTTATTTTTTTTTACAAATTTTTCAATGATAGGATCATTTTTAGACCCCATAGGCGCATAAATATCAATTTTTAATTTCTGCTTTTTAATCAACTCCAAAGAGTCCGTAAAAGGAAAAAATGCATCAGAAAATAAAAATAATTTGTTATTTCTTTTTTTCTTCTGTTTTAAATTAAATTTGTATAAACAATTTTCAAGAGAGTCTATTCTTGAAGTTTGGCCACCAGATTGTGATACTAAACTAGTTTGATCAAATATTGCAATAGCATTCGATTTAACTGCTTTTATAACATTAGAAAAAAAATTTATTTTTTCTTCATTTAATCTATTCACGCCATATACTTTCTTAATAGTGGATTTTTTATTATTAGCTTGTTGAATAAGCATACCAGCAAAAATAGATCTTTGTTCTATTTTAACTTTATATTTTTTAACTTTAAGTACTCTTAAATTAACTTTTTTCTCTAAAATTTTTAAAGCTTCACTATCAAAACCTGGTGCTGCGACAACTTCATAAAAATTTCTTAGCAAATTTTTTGCTGTGAGGCTCGTGACTTTCTTGTTGAATGCTACAACTCCACCAAAAGCACTTATTGGATCACCGCCTAGTGCATTTGTGTAACTTTTAATTTGACTAGTTTCTATTGAAGCACCGCACGGTATATTGTGTTTGATTATAGTACAAATATGTTTATTTGAGTTTGTCAAATAAGCTATTGTTAGTGCCGCATCTAAATCTAATAAGTTATTGTAGCTGAGTGCTTTTTCACCGCTCAATTGTTTGAACATATTATTATTAATGAAAGCAGTTGCTTTCTGTTGGGGATTTTCTCCATATCTAAGTGAATATTCTTTATCATTAGTTCCCTCAAACCATTTGGTTATTGATATGTCATATTTTGTAATGTGTTTCATAGCTTTAATTGCATATTTTTTTTTGGCTGAAACAGTATCAGGAAACCTATTTATAAAATTTGGATAATCCAAAGGATCTACAAGTATTGTGGAATTTAAGTAGTTTTTTGCTGCTGCTCTAATAAGGCTATGACCACCAATGTCAATCATTTCGATTATTTCATCAGTTTTCCTATTATCTTTTACAGCTTTTTCAAATGGATAGAGATTAACAATTATTAAATCAAAATTAATGATTTTTTCTTTTTTAAGCTCCCCTTGATGATCTTGGGTATTCGTAGCAAGAATTCCTCCAAAAATTTTAGGATGAAGTGTTTTTACCCTACCTGATAATATTTCTTTTTGTCCAGTATATTTTGATATTTCGACATGCGGCACCTTTATTTTTTTAAGATATTTGGAAGAGCCACCTGTTGAATAAATAGTATATTTCTTTTTAATTAAAAATTTTGAGATCAAATCAAGATTTGATTTATCAAAAACTGAAACAAGAGCATTTTTATTTTTTTTCATCAGTTAAAAAAGTCATTAAGTTTATTTGTCGCTATAGTCAAGCTGCTTTGCTTAAACAAAAAAGAACCCGCAACAAGTATATTTGCTCCTGCATCTACACAAAGCTTTCCCGTCTCATAATTGACCCCACCGTCAATTTCAATATCAACGTTTAAATTATTTTTCTTGATATAATGAGATATATTTTTAATTTTTTCTATTTGGTCAGTTAAAAATGACTGCCCTCCAAAACCAGGCTCTACTGTCATAATTATAACTTGATCAACAGAATGTAAATACTCCTTAATCTTTTCCCATGAAGTTTTAGGTTTTATAGCTATCCCTGCTTTAATTTTTTCTTGTTTAATTCTATCTATAATATCATTTATGTTTTCATCAATTTCATAATGAAAGGTTATTATATCTGAGCCCGCCTTTATATAATCGTCTAAAAATTTACCTACTCTATGAATCATTAAATGTACATCAAATATTTTTTTTGTTTTCAAACGTAAATCTGAAATAAACTGTGGACCAAAAGTTAAATTAGGAACAAAATCACCATCCATAACATCAAAATGAATGTACTCTGCATTCGATACATCAAGTTCAGAAATTGTTTTTTCCATATTTGAAAATGACCCACCTAAAATTGATGGCGATATTGTTGTTTTCATTATATTTTTTCCAAGACAGAAACAAAAAAGATATCTGATCCTCCAAGCTCTTTAAAGCTTAACGGGTTAATAAAATATCCACTCTGTCTCTTAATCATTTTATGTGAATTGATTTTGTGCAATTTAATATTTTTATGTTTTTGCATGATTTTATCAATAACTTCGATTGTCTCAAAAGGATGAAATGAGCAAACAATATAGACTAAAAAACCTTTTTTATTGAGTATTTTTAATGATTTTTCTATCATCTGAATCTGGATTTTTTGATGCCTTTTAATTTTAGATTGGTCAATTTTAAGAATTACATCCGGATTTCTTCTAAATGTACCTAACGCACTGCAAGGAGCATCTAACAAAATTGAATTATATTTCCGAGTAAATTGTGCTTTTAAAAAATCTACTTTTTGAATATTTATGTTAACATTTAATCTATCCAGATTTTCTTTAAATTTATTTATCTGACTTTGAGAACTATCAATGGCAATAACATTATAGTCAAATGAATTTAACAATATACTTTTACCACCTGGTGCAGCACATACATCAATTAAAGTTTTGTCTTTAAAAAATTTACGCACAGAGTAAATCACTTCAAAATTACCAATATCTTGAACAAAGCACTCCTTCATAATTTTTTTTTCTAAAATAAATATTCTTTTCTTATAAATAGCTTTTTGATTATCAATTAAACTAATTTGATAATTCTTAGGCTTTGTAAATATAGTGGAATAGATATAATTCCTAATTGAGTTACTTGAAAATATTTTATCAAGTACTCTTTTAAAATTGGGATAAATAAATTTTCCATATTGAATTTTATTTTTATTTCGAAGAATATTTCTTAGAACTGCGTTTACTAGCTTTTCTTTTTTTAAATTTTTTCCCTCTTGTACAGCATCATTAACAATTGCATATTGTGGTTTATTTGAGAAATACAATAATGTTAAAGATATTTTTAGTAGCGTTAAAATATTTTTTGGTGTTTTGTCATGGACATAATTTAAAAGAATTTTGTTATTATTTTCATAATTTCTGTAATACTCTTGTATTACTAAAAACAAAAAATTTCTTTTTACTTTTGGAAACTGACTTACGACATGATCGATACTACTTCCCTGCTCAATTTTTTTAATTGAGATAAATAAGTTTGTGATATCAGTTGGTTTAGATATATTTAGACCCGTCTATTAATGATTGGACAACATTAGGGTCTGCCAATGTTGATGTGTCGCCGAGTTCTTCTTCTTCTTTTGATGCTATCTTTCGTAAGATCCTTCTCATTATTTTGCCAGATCTTGTCTTTGGAAGCCCTGGTGAGAATTGCAACTTATCAGGTGTCGCTATCGGACCTATTTTTGTCCTTATCCATTGCACGAGTTCCTTTTTTAAATCCTCGCTAACCTCAACTCCAGTATTTGTAGTAACATAAGCATAAATACCTTGGCCTTTTATATCGTGGGGGTAGCCTACTACTGCCGCTTCAGAAACTAATTCGTGTTCAACAAATGCACTTTCAATCTCAGCTGTTCCAAGTAAGTGACCAGATACATTTATACAATCATCCACTCTGCCTGTGATCCAATAAAAGCCATCTTTATCTCTACGACAGCCGTCTCCGGTAAAATATTTTCCTTTAAATTGACTAAAATAAGTATCAATAAAACGCTGGTGATCGCCATAAACTGTTCTCATTTGACCTGGCCAACTATCTAGCATGCAAAGCTTTCCTTCACATTCTCCCTCTAATATATTTCCATTATCATCAACAATTGCTGCTTCAATTCCAAAATATGGTTGGGTTGCACTTCCGGGCTTAAGTTTTGAGATACCGGGTATTGGAGAAATTAAATGTCCACCTGTTTCTGTTTGCCACCAAGTGTCAATAACAGGACATTTGTTTTTACCAACTATCGACGAATACCAATTCCAAGCTTCTGGATTAATTGGTTCACCAACTGTTCCTAAAATTCTCAAAGAACTTAAATCACACTTTTCAATATAAGAGTTTCCCTCTTTCATTAAAGATCTCAATACTGTTGGCGCTGTGTAGAAAATATTAACTTTATATTTATCGCAAACCTCCCAGAAACGAGAAAAATCTGGATAGTTTGGAACACCTTCGAACAATAATGTTTTACCACCGTTTGCAAGTGGACCATAAACTGAATAAGAGTGTCCTGTAATCCATCCAGCATCAGCAGTACACCAATAAATATCACCTGGATGATAGTCAAAAGAATACTTATGCGTAAATGAGGCATAAACTAAATATCCTCCAGTAGTATGAAGAACTCCTTTTGGCTTACCTGTAGAACCAGATGTATATAAAATGAAAAGAGGATCTTCTGCATTCATTGACACACATTGACATTGATCACCAACTTCTTTAACTAGTTCATCATAATAAAAATTATTATCTTTATGTAATTTGTCTTGAGTATTTGTGTATCTAATAACAAGAGTTTTTATAGAACTATCACAACTCTCTAAAGCTGTATTAATATATTTTTTAAGCGGAATTATTTTTCCACCTCGAACACCTTCATCTGCAGTAATTACATATTGAGATTTACAATCTTTGATACGTCCTGCAATTGACTCCGGGGCGAAGCCTCCAAAGATTACTGAATGTATTGCACCTATTCTTGCACAAGCCAACATAGCGAATGCAACTTCCGGAATCATAGTTAAATAAATTGTTACAACATCACCTTTTTGCACGCCAAGTTTCTTTAAAACATTTGCAAATTTACTTACTTCTGATTTCAGTTCTTTATAAGTGTAAGTTTTATTTTTACTAGTATCATCTCCCTCCCAAATAACTGCTATTTCATTTGGTTGTGTTTCCGCATGTCTATCAACACAGTTATAACAAACGTTTAATTCACCGTCCTCAAACCATTTTATAGATACGTCACCATCGTAGTTGGTGTTTTTAACTTTAGTGAAATCTTTAGTCCAGGTCAGTTGAGATTTTGCTACTTTAGACCAAAATTGCTCTTTATTACTAAAAGACTCTGCATACATCTCTTTATATTGTTCTTTTGATAGCAGTGGATTAGATAATTTAAATTCTCTCATTTTTTTCGCTAATTTTAATTAATTTCTTCCATTGCTTCAATGTTACAGGCATCACACTTAATCTGGCTTGTTTCACAAGCGGAAAATCTTTGAAAAATGGGTCTGCTTTTATTTCTGATAAGTAAACTTCATTTAGATCTTTTACGTAGGTTACGTCAACCATTCCAAATATTCCTTTTTTATCTGTGTGATCTGGATAATATTCTTTTGTAACTCTGACTATTCCCTTAATGGCTTTTTCTGTTACTGAGTGATAAAACAGACATTCATCTCCCTTTCTCATCTTTTTCATATTATTTGCTGCCTGATAATTTCTAACACCGTCCCAATGTTCAGTTTTTTTCTTTTTTTGTTGATCCCATGACCAAGAACTAGGCTCTGATTTTAAAAGCCAATAATTTTTAGAACTGCTCATGTATTAATATATTAGGTGATGGTCTAACATTGTAATTATTTAACTTGGTTTTTCTGGTTTTCATATATTCGATAGCGTTCCAACCAATCATTGCAGCGTTGTCGGTACATAAAGATAAAGGTACTTGATGAAAATTAAGTTTCTTTGTTGAAATAAGTTTTTGAAGTTCAGTATTTAAATATTTATTTGCCGCTACCCCACCACAAATAGAAAAATCATTAATTTTAATATTTTCTTTTTGCAAGAGCTTAATACCATTTAATATTTTAATTTCTAACACTTTAGATACAGTATGTTGAAATGAAGCAGAAAAGTCTCTCAGAAATGATTTTGTTTTTTTATTATTTTTGATGGTATTTAGCGCTGCTGTCTTTAAACCTGAAAAAGAAAAATCACAATTATTTTTCTTCATTAAAGGCATTGGGAGTTTAAACTTCTCAATATTGCCACCTAATGCTAAGTGTTCTAATTCTGGCCCACCAGGGTACCTCAACCCCAACCCTTTAGCCACTTTATCAAAACACTCACCCGCAGAGTCATCAATCGTTGATCCAAGAGTCATAAAACTTTTTGAATTTTTAACTAATACTAATGCAGTATTTCCTCCAGAGACTAGTAGACATAAATATGGAAATTTAATTTCGGATACAAGTCGGGGCGATAATAAATGCGCTTGCAAATGATTAATGGGAACAAGTTTAATGTTTTTAGATATTGACAAACCTTTTGCAAAAGATGATCCCACAATTAATCCACCAATGAGCCCAGGTCCAAATGTTGCAGCTATTGCTGAAATTTTCGAAAAATTAATTTTTTTAATTGATTTACCTAATATATCTAAAATTTCTAAATGCTGTCGTGCTGCCATTTCGGGTATGACACCTCCAAGATCTTTATGAAATTTTCTATGATTAATTGTCTCAAGAAACTCAACACTTTTATCATCATTTACAATGGCTATAGATGTATCATCACAAGAACTTTCTATTGCTAAAACTTTCATTATTATAAAAAAATATAGATTCTTATTGAATGTCTGAAAATAAAAAAAATGACAGTAAAAAAAGTTTTCTACAACGAAATCTTTTCCTCATAGTAATATTTTTAATCATTATAACTGTAGCAGGAGGTTACTTGTATCGAAATAACCTTTTAATATTTGATGAGGCTCATTTCAGTAAATTAAATCAAGAAACTCAATCACCAAATGTTCAAAAAGAGATAGCTCCTGTTAATAATTTAAACAACAAAGAACTGGAAGATAAAGTAGATCGTCTTGAGTCTCTTATACTAGAGTTAGCAAAAAATGTTCAAGAAATACCTCAAAATACCATTGTTCAGCCAGTGCCAGAGCCACAACAAATTACTTTATCCAATGATGAGGCATATGAATTAATTCTATCCATAAATCAGATTATAGTTAACATTGATCAGCAACAAATTCGAAATAAAAATATTCAAAAACTTCAAAATCAATATTTATTTTTTAATGAAGAAAAATTTAAAGAACTACTCACTATTCCAGATTATACATATTCATTACAGCAATTACAGATTAATGAAAATAAATATGTACAAAATATGTTTATGAAACAAAATAATTTTCAATGGCTTAAAAGAATTATTGAAAATATATTTGAAATTCAAATAACAAAAAATTCACTAGAACCCTTACCATCATTTATTAATGCGATGTACAATCGACAATATACAAAGGCAATAATTGAATACGAGAAATTAAATCCTAATCAAAAAATATTTTTTAAAACTTCTTATGAATTAGCCCAAATTTATAATGATAACCAAATTTTTCTAGAGAATATGATTTAATGATAAGGCTACTAATAATTTTAATAATTTTTATAGGTGGTTACGGTGCTCTTTTTTATCTATTTAACAATGCTGGCAATCTTTCACTCGTTTTAGGCATTTGGCAATTGAGCATCCCTATTGTTCAATTCCTTTTTGTCTTAATTACATTTCTTATTCTTTTAATTTTATTTTCTTATGCTTTTACAAAGCTTTTTATTTATCCACGAGCTGCATATATGCGCTACAAATCTTCAAATGAGCAAAAAGGCCTTGAACACTTAAGAGAGACATTAGTTGCAATAACTGAAGGCAATACAGATAAAGCTACACAAAGTCAGAAAAAATTTAAAAAATACTTAGGTAAAGATCCTTTAAATAAAATATTACAAACGCAAATTAAAAAAACAAAGGATTTAAAAATAGTTAACGTTGAAAAAGGCTCTGATTAACTTAAAAAAATAATACCTGCTCCAAGGCAAGTCAAAGTAGCACCTATTACCGCTAGGTGACCTGCATAATTTTTAGTTACAATCCATAAAATTGGAATAATCATTATAGGCATCGTGCTTGATAATGTTGAAATAATTCCAGGGTCACCATTCTTAAGAGCAATTATTAACATAGTCATTCCAACGCCCATTCCCATAAAACCCAAAAAAATACTATAAAAAGTTTTTTTAACATCCTTCATTCTTTCCAAAAGTTGATTATTTTTTATAAAAAATAAGCTCATAAACATTATTATCGCAGCTACAATTACCCTAAGGTAGGAAACAATTATAGGATCCGTTGAAGCCAATGCAGGCTTCATTAGAATTATCCCGATAGATTGGCAAAGAGCCAATCCTATTCCAGCAATTAAACCAATATATTTATTTCCTTGAATGTTTTCTAAGTCGTCTTCAGGAATAGTTTTATTAAATTGGATAGCAATCATTATGCCTATAAATATTAAACTACATCCAATTAATTCAATTAAAGAAGGTAATGTTTTGAGAAAAACTTCAGCAAGAATAATAGTAAATGGAATTTGCATTGAGAAAAGTAATGCCTGCCTTCTAGGCCCCAACCTTTTGAGACACACAAATAAAAATGTATCACCAATAATTATGCCAATAATTGATGAAAAAAAAATTGCTGTAAGAATAGACTCGTTAAAATAAATTGGTTTCCAATTTAAATAGACATAAGGAAAGAAAAAAAAAATTATTCCTAAAAGTCTTAGTAAGTTATAATTATAGCTCCCAAAATATCTAACTATTCTCGTAGCAGAAAGAGCCACACCTGACCAAATCGCCGCTGCACCAATTGCTAAAAAGTATCCAATCACGCGGGGATCTTACAAGTTAAGTTTAAAATTAATACCTTTTTATTGAATTCATTTAATCAACAGCCTTATTAATTAAATTTATATCTACACTTTCTCTACTATTTCCAATTCTCATTTCATCAAAATAAACTACTTGATTGGGTACTTTCACTCCCCAATCAACTTCAAAAGGATTTTTAGCTTTGCTTGAAATAACACTACCACTGCTATCTTCATGAGTATCTTTCCAATCTTTTACATCCACTTCTTTAGTCTTATTTTTGTCTAACCAATTGCTAATGTGACTGTTATAGATTCCGTATTTAAAAAATAAATCTTTATTTCCGCTTTCTTTATAAGCATCTTCAGTTAATACAGGGTATCTCATAGAACATTTATTTATTTTTTTTCCATTCAAATAAAATTCTGTATAACTCTCACCTAGTTCTTTCTTTCCACCTTCAAAAGAATATTCGGTCTTTATCAAAATATCATTCCATTGACCCTTGAAGCTAGATAACTTTCCAATATAACAGTTTCTTTGACCCAAAGAATTAAATGTAAGGTTAACACTTATTCCATTGGCTTGGAGCATCCAAATTGGATGTCTCCAATTATGAATTTTAGATTGAGCCCAGCTAGCTTTATTTAGTGTAGGATAATCTTTATCTACATAAATACTGAAACCAAACCATTTAGTATTATTTATACCGCTCCATACAATTTCTCTTTCTATTCTTTGTCTATCGTTTAAACAATCATCCCAATATTCATCTTGACCACATTCCCCATGCTTTAACTCAAATCTCTGTGATGTCTTACCTAATCTTACTTCAATATCGGAGTTTTTATAATTGTGATCTGCTTTATGATTTACGGAGTTAGGAATCGTTGTCTTTTCATTAATCACACTACCCCAAATTAAATATGGCAGAAATAAAAAAGGGGCTAAAAAAGATAGCCCCTTTAAAAAATTAATTTTCAATAAAGTTTATCTACGCTGACCAAATAATTGCATCAACATTATGAATAGGTTTATAAAGTCTAAGTATAATGTCAGTGCACCCATGATTGCAGCTTTTCCTGCAAAAGCAGTTCCAGCAACTTGATAGTAAGTTGATTTAATTCTTTGAGTATCGTAAGCAGTTAAACCCACAAATACTAAAACACCTACACAAGAAATTACAAATTGCATCGCTGAGCTTTGTAAAAATATATTTACAATGCTAGCAATAATAATTCCAATGAGCCCCATCATGAGAAATGAACCAAACTTGGTTAAATCTCTTTTAGTTGCATATCCATAGATGCTCATCGCAGCGAATGTACAGCTTGTGATTAAAAATACTCTAACAATGCTTACGCCAGTGAAAACTATGAATATATAAGACAGAGAAATTCCCATCACAGCAGCGAATGCCCAAAATGTCATTTGAGCTGCAGAGGTGGACATTTTTTGTAATCTTGCGCCTAAAAAGAAAATAAATCCAAGTGGAGCGAGCATTACAACCCATTGAAGTGCTGTGCCATAAATAGCCCCCATCAAAGTAGGAGACTGAGAAAATCCCCATGCCACTAAACCACTTATCGCTAAACCAGAGGTCATGTAATTATAGACTTTCATCATATAGTCTCTTAGGCCCTGATCTATAACTGTAGATTGTGACTGCGAATATGTATTTTGTTTTAATTCGACCATTATTTCTCCTTAATTATTTTAATATGGCTATTATCTTGATATTTTTCAAGTAAAACCGTATGAATCTTTTATGAAATTCAAACATTTAGGAAATACTGACCTTCAAGTTAGCCTTATTTGCCTTGGTACAATGACTTGGGGAGAGCAAAACACAGAAAATGACGCATTTGAGCAAATGGATTATTCTATGGAAAAAGGAGTCAATTTCTTTGATACAGCAGAGTTCTATTCAGTTAAGGGAAAAGAAAAAACATATGGTGCCACTGAAAAAATAATTGGTAATTGGTTTAAACAGAAAAATAATAGAGAGAAAATCATATTAGCGTCAAAGGTCGCTGGTCCTGATGTAAGATGGATTAGAGGAGGTGGCCTACAATTTAATGAAAAACATTTCACCGAAGCTTTAGAGGGAAGTCTACAAAGATTACAAACAGATTACATTGATCTTTATCAACTACATTGGCCAGAGAGAAAAACAAATTTTTTTGGGAGGCTGGGATATAAAAATTATAAAGAGGAAAAAGAATGGACTCCCTTTGAAGAAATTTTAGAGACAGCAAAAAAATTTATTGATCAAGGTAAGATCAGATATCTGGGCCTATCTAATGAAACCCCATACGGTTTGTCTAATTATATTAACTTGTCCAAATACAAAAATTTACCAAGGGTCATGTCTGTACAAAATCCATATAGTCTTTTAAACAGAACGTATGAAGTAGGCATGTCTGAAATATCAATAAGAGATCAAGTAGGTTTATTAGCCTACTCACCATTAGCATGTGGTGTATTAACAGGCAAATATCGAAATTTACAAAAACCTGAAGGTGCACGCTTAACAATTTGGGAGGATTGGACCAGGTACACCAACGATAGATCATTAGCTGCTACAGAAAAATACTGTAAAATTGCAGAGGATAATGGTCTAACCCCTACTGAATTATCACTTGCATTTGTTAATCAACAAGACTTTGTTACAAGTAATATTATTGGTGCAACAAAAATTGATCAGCTGAAAGAAAATATAAACTCAGTAGACATAGAATTATCAAAAGAAATAATTGATGAAATTAATGATGTACATGAAAACAATCCATCACCAGCACCTTAGCTATGACTGATTGGTCAAAAGATAATAAGGGTAGATTAATAAAAACTTTTGAATTTAAAAATTACAGAAAAAGCTTTGCCTTTACTAGCCAAGTGGCGATGTTATCTGAGAAAAAAAATCATCATCCCCAAATTATTTTAGATTACGGGATTGTTACCATTTCTCTTATTTCTCACGATGTTCAGAAAGTCACCCAAAGAGATCTAGATTTAGCAGAGCAAATAGATAAAATTTACAACAATTAAGACAAATATAAATCGTGAATGATTTATTATTTTATCACAAATGGAAAATAATTTAGAGAAAGCAAAAGAGCTATTTTTTCAAAGTCTTGAATACCAATTTAAAGGAGATTTAAACCAAGCAAAATTAATTCTTGAAGAGGCCCTCATTTTAGTTCCTGAGAGGTCAAGTATAATAAATAATTTATTGGTTATAAACTTTTCTCTAAAGGATAAAAATTCTCTTGTTAAATTGTCTAAGCATATAGACCAAATTGGTGTAAAAAAAGAACATTACTCCAAACTAGCTCATGCTTATATCGATTTCTTAAATAAGAATTACGAAAACTCAATTTCGAATGCTAAATCAATTTTACAACAACAACCTGCTGATATTGAGGGGCATTGCATTGATTTACTAATAAAAAATTATTTTAAAATTTGTGATTTAGAAAATTTATTTTCTTATTTAAGATTAAGTCTAAAAAAAAAAATTAACCATGAACAAAGCCTCTACAGTGTTGGTAGCATTTTACAATATTTATCAAAGCCGAGAGCTGCCATATACTATATAAACAAGTCTTTAAAAATACGAAAAAATGATAGTTACAACTCATGCTTGGCTCAATCTTATTTAAAATTAAAAAATTTTGATAAGGGTCTGGAATTGTGGGAGAGTAGATTACTTGTAAATAATACTTTTCCTGAAATTATTAAATCATTGAGATCTTTAAAATCTATTAATAATTTAATTAATAAGAATGTTTTAGTTATTTGTGAACAAGGATTGGGTGACACAATAAATTTTTCAAGATTTGTAAAATTATTAAAAAATTACACATCCCAAATTACATTCATAGTTCAAGATAAACTATATGAATTGTTAAGAGACTTTGATAGCGTTATAGATGTAAAAAAAAAAAGTGAGCTTTCACACTTTGACTACGATTTCATAATACCATTGGCGAGTTTAATGCATCTATTTAAGATAAAATATGATGATATAAAATTTGATCACTTGAAAATAAAAAAAGAAAAATATCCATTACAATTAGACAAAAATAAATTTAATATTGCCTTTTCAAATAGTGGAAATATTGATTATATAAACGATCAATTTAGGTCTATTAATATTTCGAAGCTGTCAAAAATTTTCGATAATTTATCGGTTAATTTTTACAATTTATCTCAAAATAAGAATGGAATTCACCTAAAAAAACCTAATATAATTGATGCGAGTCATCTAAATTTCAAAGAAGTCGCAAATTTTTTAAAAGATATTGACTTGGTATTTACAACAGATACCGTGTTTGTGCATCTATGTGGAATTTTAAAAATCAATTGTATTATGCTATTAAATAAAAACTCAGAGTGGAGATGGTTTGACAGTAAAAAAAAAACCATTTGGTATCCTTCTATAAAAATTTTGAAACAAAAAAGTATCAATGATTGGAAAAGAGAAATAAATATTATTTCCAGATTTATTGAAAGCAAATACCAAAATAAATGATTTATTTAATTGGAATACCTGGATTGATACCGTTTTATCTTTGTTTTTATAATATAGATTTGATTTTTCTTGATTTTAATAAAGATATGTTCGTTTATTACTCTGCAGTTATAATGTCATTTTTAGGTGCCGTGTATTGGGGCGTTTATCTTCAATCAAAAAATAATATTGCCATTTTGTTTAGCGTTTGCCCAGCTGTTTATGCATTTTTGGTTTTAGCATTTGACTTAAGATTTGACGAAACAATTGGGTTTTTTACAGCGGGCTATTTCATAGTTTTATGTTTTGATTTCTTTTTTTATTTTAAAGAAAAAATAATTAAAACTGATTATTTTATATTAAGATTAATACTAACAGCTGGAATTGCTCCCGCACATATTCTGTATATTTTATAATTAAAATTAATTAGCGATTAAATTTAGTAATTTACCAAATTTGCCGGAAAATTTTATCTTACCGTGGGTGTAGGCTAGTCCGATACAACCAGTTTGAGCATTACCAACAGGTGTATGATTATGATCGTCACTTCTTACTTGAACAGACCCTTGCTTATAATCTCCATACTCATCACTATAAGAACCGTGTAAAACTAAAAAGCTTTCATTGCCCTCGTGTGTGTGTTGAGGAATTTTTGCACCAGGCATCACGTGGATGAGCTCTAGTTTTTCATTATTTTCTTTTGGTAGTATAGAAGCAACCTTAACATCTTTAAAAGATTTCCACTTTATAATTTTATTTTTTAAATAGGATCTTAGAGTAGTTGGTAATTGACTTAACAAAGGATCGTGCTCCTCCTCAATTTGAGGTGATGATGTCTCATTTTTCGTTTGGTCTAAAACTTTATTCCATAATTCATTAGAAAGTGGAGTGTTCTCAGTCTTATCTAAAAAATAACCTCCCACCTCATTCATTGCACAGTTAAGAGATCTATTATCAGGATCAACTTCAGCCAAACACTGTTGGAAAATAAGACTTGCAGGTGAATTCACAGGTGTACTAAGAATTTCAAATGTCATTTAATTTACCATACTACCACTGTCATTATTTAGATTAACCATATTTCCGTCTTGTTCCAATTTGCCGCGGATCTTCTCTAATGCTAAACGAATTCTTGATTTTACAGTGCCTAATGGGATTTTGGTTATCTCAGCGATTTCACCATGTGATTTTTCCTCGAAGAAATTCATTTTTAACAGATCTAGTTGATCTTTTGGAAGATCATCTAAATATTGTGCCACCATTTCAAATTTTTGATCATGTTCGATATTCTCATCTGCTTTAGACTCAACGGGTGGTAAAATGGCAGTCTCAATGTCCTCCAAGACCGCTTTTCTGGTTTTTCTTAAAATATCAATTTTCTTGTTCCGAGCTATAGTATAAATCCAGGTACTTGGTGATGCCACAGAGGAGTCATAATAATCGGCTTTGGTCCAAATAATAGTCATGGTCTCTTGAATGATTTCCTCTGCAACAGCATCATCTGCACCTGACTTCATCAAAAAAGACTTTAGCCTTGGGCCAAAATAATCAAAAATTTTTTTAAAACTCCCAATATCCTGCCTTTCAGCAATATTCTGAAGCGCCTCAACAAAGGGATTTTTAACTTTTACCATTAACCTCTCCAATTATATTTTTCCATTTATTATTTTAAAAATCAATCTTAATTGGTATATTCTCTGACATCAAAAGGCCATGTTTAAAAAAAAATTATTATATCTAACTATATTATTTTGTTTTTTAATAAGTAATTTGTTTGCTACCCACTCCATTGACTATGAGCATGGCAAGTGGTCCTTTAAAAAAATAAACAATACAACATGTTCAATTTTCCAAGTACCTACATCAGAAAAAGGTGACTACACAAATAGAGGGTCAGTACTTTTTTATGTTTTTAAGGAAGGTGCTGCTGAATACGTAAGAATAGATGCCGGTTATCCTTACGACTCAAAAAAATATGTTAAAGTTACTATTGACTCAAAAAATTATCAATTTTTTGGAGAAGATGACTCAGCTTGGTCAATGGCAGATGATACTGTCATTATTGAAGCTTTAAAAGCTGGCAAAAAAATGACAGTTGTTGGATATTCTAAAAGAGGCACAGAGACAACAGATACTTACACGTTAATAGGTTTTACTAACGCGTATAATTCTCTTTTACAAGACTGTTAATAAAATGAAAAATAAAATTGTTTTAGCCTACTCAGGCGGGTTAGACACAAGTGTTATATTAAAATGGTTACAAACTGAATATAACGCAGATGTAATTGCTTATGCAGCGGATCTTGGTCAGGGTGCAGAATTAACTGAAGCGAAAATCAAAGCAAAAAAACTTGGTGCAAAGAAAATATACATTGAAAATTTAAAAGAGGAATTTGTTCGAGATTATGTTTTTCCAATGTTTCGTTGTAATACGATTTATGAAGGTGAATATCTTTTAGGTACATCAATTGCTCGACCATTAATCGCAAAAAGACAAATTAAGATTGCAAAAAAAGAAAAAGCCAATGCTGTCTCACATGGAGCAACAGGTAAAGGAAATGACCAAGTACGTTTTGAATTTTCTTACTATGCCTTAGATCCCAAAATAAAAGTAATTGCACCTTGGAGAGAGTGGGACTTGTCATCAAGAACTAAATTGTTGGAATTTGCTGCTAAAAACAAAATACCTATCATGAAACATAATAAAAAAGAGTCCCCTTATAGTGTGGATGCAAATGTTCTTCATCGATCAGCAGAAGGAAAAATCTTAGAAGACCCATGGAAAAGACCACCTGAAAATGTTTTTGGTATTTCAAAAAGTCCTCAGTCAGCCCCAAATAAAGAGACTGTAATTACCATCCAATTTAAAAATGGAGACCCTATTGCAGTTAATGGAAAAAAGCTCTCACCATTCAACCTATTAGAAAAGTTAAACAAACTAGGATCAGCAAATGGTATTGGAAGAGTGGATATTGTAGAAAATAGATACGTAGGTATTAAATCACGTGGTGTCTATGAAACACCGGGCGGTACAATTCTTCTCAAAGCCCACCGAGCAATAGAAAGCATTACTTTGGATAGAGAAGAGGTTTATACAAAAGACGAGTTAATGCCTAAATATGCAAGGTTAATTTACAATGGTTATTGGTTTGCACCAGAAAGAATTATGATACAAAAAGCAATCGATGCCACTCAAAAAAGAGTAAACGGTGAAGTAAAATTAGTTCTCTATAAAGGTAATGTGATTGTTATTGGAAGAAAATCCCCTAATAGTCTATACGATGAAGATCTAGCAACCTTTGAGTCCTCAAATTACGATCAACGAGATGCAGAGGGTTTTATTAAACTTAATGCATTAAGACTTAAAAAAAATAAAATTAAATTTTAAGTTAAAGTAACGAGTTATCCTCTGGTTAAAAAGTAATCAGAAATTCCAAGACCCATTAAGTCAGCAATCACATTAATGATTTGATCTTTATGCTCTGGGCCTACCAAAATTCTATACATCACAGGATCAGAAACTAATGTTGGTCTTACTTCAACTCGAGTCCCCAATTTCTTAGAAATATCAGCGGCAACTATTTCTGATACATTTTCTTTTTTAAAAGCACCAACTTGGATAAACGCAGATTGATTTGGATCATAAGAAGTCATCGACTCAATTTGTTCAGTTAGACTATCTGTAAGAGCTGAAATAACAACTTGTTGATTTGGTTTGGGTTTTAATTTTATTTTAAAACTGGAGTCAAAGATAACATCAATGGCCTCTTCAAGATTTTGGTTTTCTTTAAAATTAAGAGCGGCTATGAGTGAGTCCAATAGCTCTTCATTTACTACTTCTTCTATATTGATTATTTCTTCTAGTTTTTCTTCTAATGCTTGATTCAAGGCATTTAATTGATCTTTATTGACAGTTTCTGTCTCTATAATTTTTTCTTCTGGTATCGATTTAGGATTTTGATCATTAATATCCCAGTTTAATGTGAATGTGTCAGAAATTTTTGTTATATCGTTACTAGCCTCAATAGTCAGATCTAGTGAACCATTGCTTATAGGCGGGCTACCCACAAAAGTATATTGTGATGGAAGGAAAATGAGCCATGAAGGTAGAATGTCACCATTAGCCATTTTCACATTGTATCTAGTTTTTCCACTGCCCTCTAAGTAAAAAGATTTTTCATCAAATTTAAATATGAAATCAACGAAATTATAGTTAGATAAATTAATATTATCCTCTGCAATCTTCGATGTCTGAACAAGCACAGGATTTTGATCATTTAATGGTATTGCTACAAATGAATTATATTTTTTGGTCCATCGATTTAAGTTGTCTTTCAGAGCAATCGCTAAGTCTGCATCGCTAATTTCTGATAAATTATCAGGTGTAAAATTCATACCCACTGATGAATATAATGTACCCAAGCTGTATTGCATTTCGGCATACGCTATGTCATTTCTAAGACGGGATACTAGTAAACTAGCTTCCTCTCTGATCAGTTCTAACTCACCAAATCGAGATATTTTTTGTGCATTGGATATCAAATCATTAATTCTTTGAGCTACATTTAAATAATGTTTTGCGTTACTGTACTCTCTTAAAGTTTGTGCATAGTTAATATTGGCAATGTGTACTTGAGATAAAACAGTCATGGATATTGCTAATCGTTGTTCTTCTATGAGTTTTTCATTAATCTTATTAACATCATTAATGTTACCAGCTTGGAAAATATTCAATAAATTAGCGCCAAATACGGCTCCATATTCTGTGTTATCCTTATTTAGTAAATATTTGTTAGAGTCATAGGACCAAGTTGCATTAAACTTTAATGAAGGCAATAGTGACAGCATGGATGCACGTGCTTCTTGAGCAGTGACTTTTTCTTGATATCTGACTTCGAGTAATTCTGGTCTTGAAAACAGCGCTGCTTCTTCTTGCTCCTCTAAGCTCATATCAAGCTCTGTTAGAGGCTCATCGGTTTCAACTAAAATATATTCTTGATCTGGTAAAAAGCCCAGTAATTTAGATAACTGTGCTCGTGAGTCCATTAGGGCTCGACGCTGGGTATTTAGAATTTGTAAAACATCCAAAAGTTCTTTTTGATAAAGTAAAGCATCCATAGGAGAACTAATTAACAACTCTTCAATATATTCATAATCATCTAAAGCAGCATTAACTCGTTCCATTAAAGGATTAATTTCAGCTAAGAGCTCATCTGCTGAAAGTGTTTTCCAATATGCATAGATAACTTCTTTAGTTAAATTGTGAATAGCTTTTCGCTCAAGTTCTTTTGAAATTAAATATTTATCTGCTTGTTGACCTGCTCTTACATAAGACAAACCAAAATCTAAAGCGTTCCATGTAAAACCAATATCTGCTGTTCGACCTCTTGCATCTTGAGAAACAGTGTAGGAGGGATTAGCTGCTATTGCTTCAGCGGCTTTGAGTTCTCCACCCTCAGATATAATAGCGGCACTTGTCGAGGCTGGGTGCTGCTCTAAAACTTTATAACCCGCATTGGCTGACAATTTTGGAAGCATATCAAACTTAACAACATCAATTTGATCTTGGCTTAATGCCGAGTCCATTAAGTTTAATCTTAAATCACGGTTATTTTTAATGGCAATAGCAATTGCTTGATACAGGTCAATCTCAAGGGGAGCATTTTGTGATGTTTCTTTTAAATACTCATAGTCCTCTTGAGAGGATAATTGTACTTGCTCTTTTATTAGTGGTTCAGGCGTTTGACTGCATGCCCCCACTAGTAATATAAGAGACATAAATATGGTAGCTTTAAATAACTTCATTAATTTCCCGCAAAAAGCATGATAAAATCTCATAATTTAAGCTTTCAGACAATATAAAAATGACCCATATTGGGTAACAAATTCTAAAATAACCCTGATTTTATTGTATTA
Organism: uncultured Alphaproteobacteria bacterium; assembly: GCA_902588615.1. Classification (GTDB taxonomy): domain Bacteria; phylum Pseudomonadota; class Alphaproteobacteria; order HIMB59; family HIMB59; genus HIMB59. The sequence continues at coordinate 84,022 of CACIPV010000003.1, forward strand.
TCCACTAGCAATATAATAAGAGGAAAACGGTTTTTGGACAAAGATAATAAAAATTATCCACAGCTACACATTCAGTTGTTGGAACCAAGGATTATGTTCGATGGTGCTGCGATTTATACCGCAAGCGAAGCATTGGACATGCTTGGTGATCAACAATCAATACAAGTTGATGAAAAAAATCTCTCCTCAGATTTAAATTCCATTATTGAAAATTCAAACTCCAGAAAAGAAATAGTTTTTATTGATAGTGGTGTAGACAACTATCAAACCATCGTTGATGCAATTGACTCCTCTAAATCCATATATCTCATCGACTCTAATGAGAATGGATTTGAAAAAATGCAAAATGTTCTCCAAGGACAAAGTGATGTTGATGCAGTTCATATAATAGGACACGCAAGTGCAGGACAAGTGGTTTTAGGTAATTCTATTTTAAATGCCGATACAATTAATTCTTTTAGTAACACGCTGCAGTTCATTGGAAATTCTTTAACACCAGACGGTGATCTTTTATTTTATGGTTGTAACCTGGCACAAGGGGAACAAGGAAAATTACTTATTCAACAAATTGGAAATATCACACAAGCTGATATCGCAGCTTCAGATGATGTGACCGGTAAAGATGGAGACTGGTTACTAGAAGTTGAAAAAGGAATTATTGAAGCCAAGAGTTTAGAGGTTAATCATTACGACTCCAATCTTGTAAGCCTCGCAGGGGTTTCTTCAAGTAGTGGTTTTGTAGTTGAGTCGGGGACTGATTTGAGAGCAGGTCAAAACGCTGCGAACACAGCTTCTAACGCAAGTGATCACACAGATGGATACAAACCCTATGTTGTTGCTTTAGAGAGAGAGAATTTAACGACTGGTTCTTTTGACTTTTATAAACAAAGCATTACTGGCACGGGCTTTGACGAGAGCAATAGTGGTGTAGATAATAATAATAGCCCGGACATTACCTCCAACACTACAAATGTCGTTGCCTCAACATCCAACCCTTTAAACGTCTACTATATTATGGCCACTGAAAGTACAGGAAGATCAACTGTGAGATCAATCACGTTTGACGGCGAAATTGTTGGTGTTTGGTTCAATATGGAGAATATAATTGAGTATTCAACAGTTGATAAAGACAACGCCCAGTATCACACAATTAGTGATCATGGAAATAATAATAGAAATGCTTTCAGTACGGAAGGTCTTAAAACAAATTGGGGAACCAACATAACAATAACCTCAAAACCTATCGTAAGTGGACAATCATACAAAAGTGACTGGTTCGGTGTGGATACAGACTCTAATACTTTGTATGTAGGATTTAATAATAACAGCAAACACGGTGACATCATCAGAGTGTTTACTAAATCAGGTAACAATGCACCAGTTGCACGTGATGATGACGGTGTGGTTAATGAAGACGCCACTTTAACTGTTTCTGATGGTGCAAATAAAAGTGCTACGGGCTCCTATGATACAAATGGGGAGCATTCAGGTGACGTTATTCATACTAGTAACACCGACTCATACGATACAGATGCTGATGGAGACACATTAACTGTTAGTGCAGTTAGACTTGGAGAAACGGAAGGCTCAGGTACATCGGGTATAGTTGGCTCAGCGCTGACAGGCACGTACGGACAGCTAACACTTAACTCCGATGGTTCTTATGATTATGTTGCAAATCAATCAGCAGCGGACAGTCTTGACAAAGACGATGTAGCATACGATTACTTTAATTACGATGTCTCAGATGGGAGCGCTACAGATACAGGTGTCATTACTATTAAAATCATCGGTGTTAACGATACCCCAACTGCTGTAAGTGACTTTGGTGCGGTGACTGAAGACTCAAGTATTACTATAGATAATGATGAGAGTGGAAATCTTTCCGGCTCTTATGACACTCATGACGAACACTCAGGTGATATTTTATCAAACGACACAGATAATGATGCCTCTCCTACTCACACCGTTACTGCCGTTCGAATTGGCTCTACAGCAGGAGCGGGAACAGCAGGTACAGTTGGATCTGCATTAACGGGTACTTATGGTCAGCTCACTTTAAATGCTAACGGTTCCTATACTTACACCGCAAATCAAGATGCAGCAGATGCATTGGATGCGGGTGATACTATTTCTGACTATTTTAATTACACAATGCAAGATGAGTACACTGCATCTAGCTCTGCTGTTATAAGAATTTACATATTAGGTGCTAATGACACCCCAGTTGCTCAAAATGATGAAGGTTTAATCACTGAAGGCAGTACTTTAACAGTTTCAAATGGCGATAATGCCAATGTTTCGGGATCTTATGATGCTACTGGTGAACACACTGGTGATGTGATGGATACAAGCTCTAGTTCTCACAGTGACTCAGATGCAGATGCTAGTGCCAGCTTAGTCGTCTCAGCAATTCGAACAGGACGAGAAAGCGCTGCGGCTGCTACGTTTGTTGATAGCAAAAGCGTGCAAGGCAATATACCAACAGGCTTAGCTTTTAACACTGATGGCACCAAAATGTTTGTGACAAATGTAACAAACGACGACATCGACGAATACACACTTTCCACCGGCTTTGATGTTTCCACAGCATCTTATGACAGTAATTTTAGTGTCGCCTCTCAAGATGGAGGCCCCCAAGGTATAGCTTTTAATACCGACGGTACAAAAATGTTCATCGGTGGAAAAGACAATGGAAAAGTTTTTGAATATACTCTTTCAACTGGCTTTGATGTTTCCACAGCATCTTTCGTTGATGGTTTTAGTATCTCTTCCCAAGAAACTCATATATCAGATTTAGCATTTAGCACAGACGGAACTAAAATGTTTATTGTTGGAACAAATAGCACATCCGTTTTCGAATACAATCTTTCTACTGGTTTTGATGTCTCTACTGCATCTTATGTGGACGGTTTCAGTGTTAGCTCCCAAGAAACTTTACCTACCGGTTTAGAATTTAGCGCTGATGGAAAAAGAATGTTTATCACAGGTAACAATGGAGATGACGTTACTGAATATAAATTAACCACAGCCTTCGATGTCTCCACAGCATCACATGTCGGGGAATTTGATGTTAGTTCTCAAGAAATGCAGGCCTCTTCTATAGCCTTTAATGCCGAGGGCACTAAAATGTTTGTTCTTGGATACAAAGGTGATGATGTTAACGAGTATAATTTAACCTCAGCGTTTCGCGTCGCAAATGATACGGGTAGTGTAGGTTCTGCATTAATTGGTGCATATGGTACCTTGACTATGAGCTCTGATGGATCTTACACTTATGCAGCCAACAGTAGCATTGAAGGGCTTGACTCAGGTGAGTCAGTTTATGATTATTTTACCTATACAGTTGACGACCAATTAAACGACAATTCAACGGATACCGCAGAATTAAAAATAACTGTGCTTGGTGCTGCAAATACTAAGCCAGTTGCTCGTGATGATGTGGGTGTTATTTTAGAAAACGGTACTCTTACAGTAAATGATGGTGATAATGCAAATGAGACAAGTGACTCTGGTACCACCTACAACGCAACCGGAGAGCACTCTGGTGATGTAATCAATACTAGTTCCACCACTCACTACGATACAGACGCAGATGGAGACACACTAATTGTTACAGAGGTAAGAACTGGAAACACTGAAGACGCTGGAACAGCAGGCACAATTGGATCTGCGTTAACAGGAACTTATGGTCAACTTACTCTCAATGCAAATGGTTCATATACTTATGTTGCTAATCAAACAGCAGCAGATGAACTTGATGATGGTGATATTGTTTACGATTATTTTAATTACACTGTCGATGACCAAACGGGTGCAACCAATGATGAAGACCATGGTTTAATCACTATTACAGTGATTGGTATCAATGATGCCCCTACCGCCCAAAATGATGAGGGTGTGATCGTGGAAGGAAGCACTTTAACAGTAGCAAATAGCGCAAATGCTAACGTTTCAGGCTCTTATGATGCCACAGGAGAACACTCAGGTGATGTGATTGACACTAGTTCCAGTTCCCACACTGACTCCGATGCGGACGCCTCTGCTTCTTTAAGCATAACACATATTAAGTTAAGTGGTGGTTCCAACTCTACAGTTGCATCTAGTAGTTCTTATAATAGTAACGGAACACAGATTGTAGGAACTTACGGAACACTGACTATTGGTGCGGATGGCTCTTATACTTATGCAGCTACTACTGCCGCCGCCAACGCTCTTGATACCGGTGAGGAGGGCACTGATACTTTTGTTTATACCCTTTCTGATGGCACTGACATCGCAACAGCTAATTTAACCATTAAAGTTCTTGGAGACAATGATGCACCAGTGGCACAAGATGATTCAGGAACAATTGTTGAAGACGGCACTCTTACAGTCAGTGATGGTGATGGCACTAGTACTGTAGCTGGGGCCTCTTTTGTAGATAGATTTAGTGTTTTAAGTCAAGATTCTGGTCCTGACAGTCTTGCTTTTAGTACTGATGGAACAAAGATGTTTGTGTTAGGTGCTACTGGAGATGATGTCAATGAATACACTCTCTCTACTGGATTTGATGTTTCAACAGCAAGTTTTGTAGATAGCTTTAGTGTGAGTAGTCAAGATACTAATCCTAGAGGTCTTGCTTTTAATACTGATGGAACCAAGATGTTTGTGACAGGTAATAATGGTGATGATGTTAATGAATACACTTTGTCCACCGGATTTGATGTTTCAACAGCAAGTTTTGTAGATAGTTTTAGTATTTCAAGTCAAGATACTATGCCTGCCGGTCTTGCTTTTAATACTGATGGAACCAAGATGTTTGTGTCAATGCAAGGTGGTGATGATGTTCATGAATACACTTTGTCCACCGGATTTGATGTTTCAACAGCAAGTTCTGTAGATAGCTTTAGTGTGGGCAGTCAAACTAATAGTCAACATGATCTTGCTTTTAGTACTGATGGAACCAAGATGTTTGTGGTAGCTAGTTCGGGTGATGTTCATGAATACACTTTGTCCACCGGATTTGATGTTTCAACAGCAAGTTTTGTAGGTAGTTTTGATATTGAGGGTCAAGAGAGAATGTCTTACGGTATTGCTTTTAATACTGATGGAACCAAGATGTTTATATCAGGTAGATATCATGCTGCTGTTGCTGAATTCACGCTTACCACTCCTTTTAGCTTAGTTGATGTTAGTGGTGAACATACGGGTGATGTTATTGACTCAAGTAACACCTCTACTCGCGATACTGATGTTGACATCGAAACGTTAACAGTAACTGCTGTTCGTCTCGGCTCTTCTGAAGGATCAGGTACAGCTGGCACTGTAGGATCAGCTCTGACAGGAACTTATGGTCAATTAACACTAAACTCGAATGGTTCTTATACTTATGTTGCTAATCAAACTGCTGCAGACAATTTAGATGCAGGCGACGTTGCAACAGACTCTTTTAATTACACAGTGAGCGATGGCACCGATACAGATACAGCGGTGATCACTATAACTGTGATTGGTATCAATGATGCCCCTTCTGCTCAAAATGATGTGGGTGTGATCGTGGAAGATGGCACTTTAACTGTTACCAATGGTTCTAACGCAACTTTAACTGGAGACTCTTATGATGCTACGGGAGAAAACTCAGGTGATTTAATTGATACTAGCTCATCAAGCCATACTGACTCAGACCTTGATACTTCTGCATCTTTATCAATAACACAAATTAAAAAAGATGGTGGATCTAATTCTGCTGTAGCATCGGGAAGTTCTTATAATAGCAGTGGCACCCAGGTCACGGGAACATATGGAACACTTACTATCGGTGCTGACGGTTCATACACCTATGCTGCAACTGCCGATGCGGCTGACCCATTAGATGTAGGAGAAAGTGATACTGATGTTTTTGTTTATACCCTTTCTGATGGTACTGCCACAACAACCGCAACACTAACTATTACCATTTTGGGTGCTAATGATGCTCCAGTTGCAAGAGACGATACTGGCACAATTAATGAGGGCGATACACTTACAGTTAGTAATGATGATAATCCAAGCATTGTTGCTGGAGCGTCTTTTGTTGACAGTTTTGATAGCTCTTCTCAAGAAGGTACGCCAACAGGATTAGCGTTTAATAACGATGGAACAAAAATGTTTGTCGTCGGATTTAGTTCTGATTCAGTAAATGAATACACACTCTCTACAGCCTTTGATGTTTCGACTTCCTCTTTTGTTGATGCCTTTAGTACCTCATCCCAAGATGGTAGAGCTACTGGAATTGCATTTAACAATGATGGAACAAAAATGTTTCTTACTGGTTATGATGGTGATGACGTAAATGAATACACCCTTTCCACAGGTTTTGATGTTTCAACTGCAAGTTTTGTAGATAGTTTTAGTGTTAGTTCCCAAGAAGATAATCCATCAGATTTAGCATTTAATAGTGACGGCACTAAAATGTTTGTCGTTGGAATAACCGGTGATGATATTAACGAATATACCCTCTCCACTGGCTTTGATGTATCTACTGCGTCTTATGATAGTAATTTCAGTGTTGCCTCACAAGACACTGAACCTACTGGTTTAACGTTCAGCACCGATGGAAAGAAAATGTTTGTTATTGGAAATTCTGGCAATGACGTCAATGAATATACCCTCTCCACTGGCTTTGATGTGTCAACTGCAAGCTTCGTAGATGCTTTTGATGTTTCAGGTCAAGAGGGTAATCCAAGAGCAATAGCCTTCAACAACGATGGTACAAAAATGTTTATTCTTGGCAATGGAGGAAATGATGTAAACGAGTACACACTTACTTCTCCATTTAGTTTAGTAAATATTTCAGGTGAACATTCAGGTGATGTGATTGACACAAATAGCACAACCAACTATGACACTGATGTTGATGTAGAGACTTTAACAGTAACAGCTGTGAGAACAGGAAGCTCTGAGGGATCGGGTACTGCTGGCACCGTCGGTTCTGCTCTGACAGGCACTTACGGTCAATTAACTTTAAACTCGAATGGTTCTTATACTTATGTTGCAAATCAAGCAGCAGCAGAAGCACTAGATGCAGGGGACGTTGTAACTGACTCTTTTAATTACACTGTTAGTGATGGCACAGATACAGATATAGCGGTGATTGCCATTACTGTGATTGGTGTCAATGATGCCCCTACTGCTCAAGATGATGTTGGTGTCATAAACGAGGATGCTGAATTTTCTGTTCTCGACGGTGCTAATAAAAACGAAACAGGGGGATCTTTTAATGCATCGGGCGAACATTCAGGTGATGTAATTAATACTACCAGCGCTAGTCATGTTGATAGTGATGCTGACGCCTCTGCTTCTTTGACAATTACATCCATTAAAAAAACTGGAGGATCAGAGTCCGCAGTAGCGATTGGTAGTTCATATAATAGTAATGGTACTCAAGTTACAGGAACCTACGGTACTCTTACAATTGGAGCTAATGGTTCATATAATTACAATGCTAATCTAGACGCAGCTGATGGTATTGCATCTGGTGAAAGTGCAACTGATGTTTTTGTTTATACTTTAAGTGATGGCACAGATACAACAACTGCTAACATTACCATTACAATTTTAGGTCAAAACGATGCGCTAACAGCACAAAATGATGAGGGTGTGATCATGGAAGGCAGCACTTTAACAGTTGCTAATGGTTCAAACGCTAATGTTTCTGGAAGCTATGATGCTACCGGCGAGCATTCTGGTGACGTCCTTGATACTACATCTAGTTCTCACAAAGACAGTGATCCAGACACTTCTGACACTTTAACAATCACGCACATCAAAAAAGATGGTGGCTCTAACTCTACTGTTTCCTCTGGAAGCTCTTATAATAGCAGTGGAACTGCTGTAACTGGTGCTTACGGTACTTTAACAATAGGTGCCGATGGTTCTTATAAGTATGTTGCTCAATCTGATATCTCCGGTTTTGATGCAGGAGAGACACTTACAGATACATTTACATATACGGTCTCTGATGGCAATGGTTCGACTGGGACTGCCAATATCGTTATCACTCTTTTAGGAGACGATGGAAATACCAACAACGCTCCTGTAGCTCGAGATGATGTGGGTGTCATCGTAGAAGATGGCACGTTAACCGTTACTGACGGGGCTAACGCTAATGAATCGGGAGGTTCTTATAATGCCACTGGTGAATATTCTGGTGATTTAATTAATACTAGTTCCACCACACACTACGATACAGATGCAGATAGCGATACAATTACTATCACCCAAATTAGAACAAGTTCAGGTTCTGACTCTGCGGTTTCTTCAGGCAGCTCATATAACAGTAATGGTACTTCTGTCACTGGCACTTATGGAACATTAACAATTGGCGCCGATGGTTCTTATACATATGTAGCAGACCAAACGGCTGCTGATGCTCTCGATCTTAATGACAGTGTTACTGATACTTTTGTTTATACTATTACGGATGATGCAAGCTCTCCTCGCTCACCACTCACTGACTCTGCAACTTTAACAATTACTGTGTTAGGTATTAACGATACCCCCACTGCAGTAAATGATACAGATAGTGTTAATGAAGATGGTACGGTTACTAAGACAGGCGCTCAAGATGATGTACTCACAGATGACACTGATCCTGATGAGTCACCCACTTTGACAGTTACCGCAATTCAACCTAGTGGTGGCTCCTCTTCGAATGTTTCCTCTGGAAGTACATATGCCAGCAGCGGTACGTCAGTAACTGGTACATACGGTACTCTTATTATTGGAGCCGATGGATCTTATACATACACAGCAGATCAATCTGCAGCTGATGCATTGGATGCTGGTGATACTGAAGACGATGTCTTTACTTATACAGTCACTGATGAAAATGGGGCTACGGCGACAGCGACAATTACTATCACCGTTACTGGTATAAACGATACACCAGTCGCTCAAAATGATGTAGGTGTGATCGAAGAAGACGCTACTTTAACTGTTGCAAATGGCGATAACGCTAATGAGACTGATGACTCTGGCAGCACTTATAACGCAACCGGTGAGCACTCTGGTGATGTGATTAATACAAGTAGTAGTACACACCAAGACAGTGATGCGGACGCTTCTGCCTCTTTAAGTGTATCTCAAATCAAAAAAGATGGTGGCTCTAACTCTGCTGTTTCTTCAGGCAGCTCTTATAACAGTAGTGGAACAAGTGTAACTGGTACCTATGGTACTTTAACAATTGGTGCTGATGGTTCTTATAGTTATGTAGCAGACCAAGCGGCTGCTGACGCTCTCGATCTAAATGACAGTGTTACTGATACTTTTGTCTACACCCTCTCAGATGGCACCGCTACAACAACTGCCGATATTGTGATTACTGTTTTAGGTGTTAACGATACCCCTGTTGCAGTAGATGATACTGACGTTGTAACAGAAAATCAGACTGTAACAAAAACAGGAGCCCAAGACGATGTTCTCGATGACGATACCGATGCTGATGAATCATCTACTCTTACTGTAACTGCAATTCAACCAAGCGGTGGATCCTCTTCGAATGTGTCTTCCGGAAGTACATATGATAGCAGCGGTACTTCAGTAACAGGAACTTACGGTACTCTTACAATTGGTGCAGATGGATCTTATACATACACAGCAGATCAATCTGCTGCTGATGCTCTTGACGATACAGAGACAGCAACAGATACATTTACTTATACAGTCACCGATGAAAATGGTGCTACGGCAACTGCTACCATAACAATTACAGTGAATGGCTCTAATGATGCGCCTGTTGCAAGAAATGATACGGGTACTGTTGAAGAAGACGCCACTTTGACAGTTAGTGATGGAGATAATGCTAATGCTGTAAGTGCAGCCACATACGTTGATGCATTTGACATCAGCCCTCAAGAGTTTAACCCTCAAGGATTTACATTTAGCAATGACGGAACAAAGATGTTTCTTACTGGTAACAATGGTGACGATGTTAACGAGTACACCCTAACGACAGGATTTGATGTCTCCACCGCCTCATTTGTTGACAGTTTTGACATCAGCTCTCAAGAATTGGGTCCTCGTGATCTTGCTTTTAGTGCTGATGGAACCAAAATGTTTGTTGTGGGTGTAATAGGCGATGATGTAAATGAATATACATTATCAACAGCTTTTGACGTATCCACCGCCTCTTTTGTTGACAGTTTTGACATTAGCTCACAAGAGAACTCACCAACAGGCTTAGCGTTCAATAATGATGGAACTAAAATGTTTATTGCCGGTAATGGAGGAGACGATATTAATGAATACACACTTACAACTGGGTTTGATGTATCAACAGCCTCCTTTGTAGATAGTTTTGATGTGTCTTCTCAAGACACTGCCCCTAACGGACTAACATTTAATAGCGATGGAACAAAAATGTATGTTGTTGGAAATCAAGGAAATGACATTAACGAGTATGATCTGACATTAGGATTTGATGTTTCCACTGCTTCTTTTGTTGGGGCTTTAGATGTGAGCTCACAAGATAGTGCCCCGAAGGCTATAAGCTTTAGCCATGATGGTACTAAATTATTTGTTTTAGGGACGACGAACAAATCAGTATTTGAGTACACATTAACAACACCTTTTAGTTTAATTAATGTTGACGCCGAGCATTCAGGTGATGTCATTGATACAAGCAATACAAGTTCTTATGACACTGACGTTGATGTAGAGACTTTAACAGTAACAGCTGTGAGAACAGGAAGTTCTGAGGGATCGGGTACTGCTGGTACTGTCGGCTCTGCTCTAACTGGGACTTATGGTCAGCTAACACTGAATGCTAATGGTTCTTACACTTATGTTGCAAATCAATCTGCTGCAGATGACCTAGATGCAGGCGACATCGTTTATGATTACTTTAACTATACAGTTAGTGATGGTGATGCAACAGACATAGCGGTTATTACAATCACAGTAGTTGGTGTGAATGATACTCCAGTCGCTGTAGACGACACAGATAGTGTTAACGAGGACGCGACAGTTACGAAAACAGGTTCACAAGATGACGCTCTTTACGATGACACCGACGCGGATGACTCAGACTCTTTGACAGTCACAGCAATCGCACCTAGTAGTGGATCTACATCCACAGTCTCTGAGGGCAGCACTTATGCAAGTGGAGGCACAACAGTAACAGGAACTTACGGTACTTTGACTATCGGTGCTGATGGTTCTTATACATACACTGCTGATCAATCTGCAGCCGATGACTTAGACTTAAATGATACAGCAACAGATGTTTTCACTTACACAGTTTCTGATGGCGCAAATACCACTACCGCAACTATTACGATTACAGTTACGGGTATTAATGATGACCCAGTTGCTCAAAACGATCTGGGTGTGATTTTAGAGGATAGCACTTTAACTGTCGCAAATAGTGCAAATGCTAATGTTTCAGGCTCTTATGATGCCACAGGAGAACACTCAGGTGATGTAATCGATACTAGCTCAAGCTCTCACACAGATAGCGATCCTGATGACTCTGCCACTTTAACCGTTACTCAAATTAAAAAAGATGGGGGGTCTAACTCTGCAGTCTCCTCTGGCAGCTCTTATGATAGTAGTGGAACTTCTGTTACGGGCACTTATGGTACACTAACAATCGGTGCAGATGGCTCTTACTCCTATGCAGCCGATCAATCTGCAGCTGATGATTTGGATAAAGATGATCAAGTCACTGATGTTTTCACTTACACTCTTTCAGATGGTACAGAGACCACGACAGCAAATATTACAATTACCGTAATTGGTATTAATGATACTCCAACTGCAGTAAATGACACTGACAGTGTGACCGAAGATGAAAGAGTGACTAAGACGGCTGTTCAAGATGATGTATTAAATGATGACTCTGATGTAGACGACTCTGCAGTTTTAACTGTCTCCAATATTTCTCATACTAATGGCAATAGCGGAACAGTTTCCTCTTCAACAACTCATCTCACGGGTACAACTATTGTAGGTACTTACGGTACTCTTACTATTGGATCCAACGGTTCTTATACTTATATAGCTGACCAAGATGCAGCTGATAGTATTGCAAGTGGCTCTAGTGAAACTGATGTGTTTACATACACAGTGACTGATGAAAATGGTGCCACAGCGACTGCTACATTGACAATTACAGTTAATGGAGCAGATAATAATGTAGTTGGTGTGAATGATACGGGCGCAGTTGATGCCGGAAGCACGCTTTCTGTGACACCTGACAGTGCGGGTTTACTCTCAAATGATACGGATAACGGTGTAGCCGCTCTTACTGTAGGTGAGGCATCCGTAACTGAGATACGAACAGGAAGAGAAAATAGAAGTGGTACGAGCGGTACTGTTGGAACTGAACTTACAGGGACATATGGTGTCTTAACATTGAACTCAGATGGAACCTATACCTACGTGGCAAATACTGATGCAGCCAAAGCAATAGCCCCTGGTGACACAGAAAAGGATTATTTTACATACACACTGAGTGACGGAACAAGTACCGATACAGCACAACTTACAATTACAGTCACAGGACTCAACGACCCTCCAACTTCCACGCCCCCTCCTACAATTTATGCTGCTGAAAACCAAACTATTAAAACTCAGACAAAAATCTTTTTTGATGATCCGGACCCAAAGAACAATACTTATGGACAGCTTACATACTCTGTTTCTGGCTTGCCATCTGGTCTGACAATAAATGACAACGGAAGGCTCAACGGAAAGCTAAAAGAGGGCACTTATACTTTCACTGTTACAGCAACAGATGGAGGTGGTCTCTCAACTTCCCAAACTTTTACCATTGTTGTGGGTAAGAAGACAGGGGGGCCTGGCGAGCCACCACCACCACCTATTGTTGTTAACAAAAAGACTTTAGAGTCGGCAATTGCAAATAAAATTGTTACTTTTGAAACACCTCAAACAGATAATCGAGTTCCTGATTTGGAAGTTAGAAGTTCTCTCGCATCAATAGTAAAGGAGTACACATTTAATGGTGGAATGAAAGTGATTGATGTTGCAGTTGAGGATTTAAATATTGATCAAAGTGGCAGACCGGGAATTAATGAAAATACAATTTTAGGTTTTGCTATTGGAGATGACTATAGATTAAATGTAAAACAATACACAGGCTCATTAGAGGATGGATCTGAACTTCCCGACTGGATACGTGTTGATCCAGCCACGGGTCAGACAATAGTTCAGTTCCCAGAGAATGTTTACTCTGTTGATGTCAAAGTTATTGCAATTGATAACGACAACACGACAAGAGAAATCAATGTGACCCTAGATAAAAGCTCTGTTAGCCGGGACACTGCATTAAAACGTGACCTAGAACCTTTTATTGATCGAAGTGCCGCTTTAAAAACAGAAGTGACTGTAGATGAGAAGGGCCAAATAATATTGGAGTCAAATGATGGGTCTAGAGATGATGTGCTTAATCCAAATGACTCAAGCAATGATGATAATCAAATAGAGGACCCAAATAATCAATCCAACTTAGATAATGCTCCTGTTATACCTGAAATTATTGAGGAAACGCCTGCTCAAGACAATCTAGCTTTAGATAACCAAAACCCTGAACTAGAGGAAAAAGTTGTAAAGTTTGCTTCTCTTCAAGATCAAATCGATTTAGAATTTGATGAACATGAAAATTATGGTGATAAAATCCTTAAAGTATCTGGTTAAGACTGCTGTCTTAATTGTTTTGACGCTCTCATATGCTAATGCTGAGGTAAGGGAGTCCAGAGCATTAGTCGTTGCTTCACAAGAAGCCATTCTTTCTAGCGAGCTTGCAGCACGAATAGAAAACATTGCTGTAAAAGAAATGCAAAGATTTAAAAAAGGGGATTTATTAATTCAGTTTGATTGTAGTTTATATGAAGCCCAAAAGGATGTAGTTAGTGCAAATGCTAATAGTGCTTTAATAAAACTTAAAAGTGATGAACAAATGTTACAAATGAGATCAATCGGTAAATATGAATTAGAATTATCAATATCAGAATATGAGAAATCAAAATCAGAACTCCGCATCGCTGAATTAAATGTTGAGAGGTGTCAAATCAAAGCACCCTTTGATGGAGCAGTAGAGGAAGTTGTAGTTAACACATTTGAAACAATTCAGCCTCAAGTAGAATTAATGAAGATCATCCAAACAGAAGTTTTAGAATTAGAAATGGTAGTTTCAAGCGAATGGATTTCTTGGTTAAAAATAGGACATCCCATAAAAGTCTATATTGACGAAATCCAAAAAGAATTTAATGCCACCATTAGTGGTATTGGCGCAAATGTAGATGCAGTTAGTCAAACTATTCAACTCAAAGGCACCATCACTGACACCAGCCCTGCCCTACTTCCAGGAATGAGTGGTCGCGTTGTATTTTGAGCGAAGATCAATTAAATCGATTATCTAGAATTTTTTCTTTTGAGAAAAAGTTACGTGATGCTCAATCTTTCGTTGAAATAAGATACACAGTCACCAATGAACTGAGAAGTATCGCCCCATTTATGTATGCTTTTTTTGGGTCTTGGACAAAACCAAATAGCTTTAAAATTGAGGCAATCTCAGATATCGCAGTAGTTGAACAAACATCTGCCACAACCACGCTCGCTCAAAAAATCATTCGACAAAAATTACAAGAGGGCTCTCCTGAAACCCATCCCTTTTCTTTAAGTAAAGACGCATTAGTCCCTGCTAAAGGGGAAAGCCCTCTACCCGATCAATTTTTATGGGTTCCATGCTTTTCAACACAAAAAGGACCACAGGCTGTTTTATTATTAGTAAGAGACGAAAGCTGGACGGAACAAGAAATCGAATATATCCGACATTTAAGTAATTCCGTTGGACATGCAATGGGATCACTAAAAGAGAATAACTTTTTCGAAAGTACTGCTAAATTAA
>CACIPV010000004.1 GCA_902588615.1 uncultured Alphaproteobacteria bacterium
GTATTGATGAATGAGATTTTTTTGAGTTTCATAAATTTTATTTTCAAAAAGATAATAATTTTTTAATTGTGTATTAGGAAATTGTTGTATTGCCATCTTCAAAACCATGCCTAAATCTATGAAGCAATGTATTGACACATACTTGTAAAAATCAATGTTTTCTGTGCCAACAGCAAATTTATAATAATTACTTATTAAAAGTACTTTTTTGAGATCAAATTTTAAATCTTTAATGTTTGTTTGAGATATAATAACTCCTGCTAATTTTCTTTTTCTTAAAGGAATTTCAACGATAGAGCCTACCTCAATAGAATGCGAGTATTTATAAGTCAGGCTCTCATTTATTTGCCCTATCGGCATAACTTGGTAGTAATAATCCATTTTAAATTTTGATTCTAATTTATAATATAATGTAATGAATTTTATTGAACTGTTAGAACAGTTAAAAATAGATAAATCCTCAATACAAGACTTTGATAAATGGGCTACTTATTTAAAAGACATAAAAGGCCACTCGGAAAACACATATAGATCTTACTGCTTTGATGTATGTGATTTTTTAATTTTCTTTAAATTCTATAATGGAAATTCCGTATCTTTATCAAATTTAAAAGATTTAAATTTGCAGGCATTTAGGGCTTGGTTGGCAGATCTCAGTGAGAATAGAAAATATAAAAATATTTATAAAAAACCATTGTCAGCAAGATCAAGGAGAAGAGCGATTAGTTCTATTAAAAATTTTTTTAAGTATTCATCTCTAAATAATGATTTATATAAAGTCGCTTATAGCGAGGTTCAATTATTAAAAAATCCAAAAATTCCAAGATCCCTTCCTAAACCTATAGCAGAGGGAGATATTGAACTTTTAATTGAAGAGTTAAAAAAAATATCAAAAAAAAGCTGGGTTCAAAAAAGAAATATAGCTTTGCTTTATCTTTTGTACGGATGTGGGCTAAGAATAAATGAGGCGCTATCTATTACTAAAAGCCATTTAATTGATAAGAGTTCTCTTACAATCTTGGGCAAAGGTAATAAAGAAAGATTAGTGCCAGTTCTTGATATTGTAGCTAACTCATTAGAAAATTATCTAAAAGAAATACCATATGATTTGCCAAGCGATGTTTCGATATTTGTGGGAGATAGAGGTAATCCGCTTAAAGCCTCAGCTTTCCAAAGAGATTTGAAGAATGCCAGAGTTAATTTGGGGCTGCCAAAAACAGCAACACCTCACTCATTAAGACATAGTTTTGCAACTCACCTATTAAAAAATGGTGGGGATTTAAGAATAATTCAAGAATTACTAGGACATAGTTCGTTATCTACAACTCAAATATACACTGAAGTAGATGACATAAGTTTAGAAAAAACTTATAAAGAAAAAAACCCTAGTAAGTAAATTTAGATTTTACCTCTAACTATAAAATGAGAATTGATTATATCTTTCTTTGAATATTTTAACCTATTACCTTTTAGGTCTTTTACAGTACCACCTGCTCCCTCTACAACCGCTTGTGCTGCTGCAGTGTCCCATTCAGAAGTAGGTCCCAGCCTAGGATATAAGTCTGCCAAACCCTCTGCTATCATACAAAACTTTAAAGAACTACCGGCTTGAAGAGTATCAAAATTATTAAACTGAGATAAATAAGTTTTAGTCTCATGATTGAGATGACTTCTGCTCGTAACAATCTTTAATTTATCGGATGGTGATTGCACAGAAATAGGTTTGATATTGTCATTTAATAACTTGTATGAACCTTTGTTAAGACCCCCAAAAAATAATGTCTTATCTTTTGGAATGTAAACAAACCCTTGGGTGGGATAATTGTTGTAAATCAAAGCAATATTAATTGTAAATTCACCATTCTTATTGATGAATTCTTTAGTACCATCCAAAGGATCAACTAACCAGTATTTTGGCTCATCGGTATACTTTTGCTCACCTTCCTCTGAAATTATGGGGTAAGCTGAAATAGATGATAATAAATTAGAAATGTGTTCATGTGATGCTAAATCTGCTTCTGTTAATGGACTTTTATCGTCTTTTAATTGAATACTTTGATCATAATTATCATAAATATTAAGAATTTTTTGGGAACATAACTCAAGATTTTCAGTGATTTCATTGAAAAACTCAAATTGTCGTATTATGTTATTATTTGTCATTTTTTTAAAATTTTAATTTTTTTTATATACATTTAGATTAGTTTTTGTATTTTTCCAATAATACGACAAATGGTCAATTATAATGAATCATACTTTATTTTTTAAAATTAACCCATCAATAAAATTTCCAGCTTGGGATAGCGATAGTCATTATAAATTCCTTTTTAGTAAAAATTTATTTAAAACAAAAAGATCTTATGAAAGGTGGTTGGAAAAAATATCAATTTTTCCAGAGAATTTAAATATAGAAAGCTTTTTAAACATACATGCAGGCCATATAAACAAATTAATTTATGAAGACTCCATAAAAAAATTTGAAAAACAAAGATCACTTATTTTGTTTATCCAATACGTTGAGATAAATAATAATAAATTTTTATTTGCAAATGATAGACGTAATGGAAGACTATGGGTCAAAGTTAAGTCAAATAAAGTAAAAGATATTTCTGAGAGTTTAAAATATTTCCCAAAATTAAGAAAAAAAAATATTATTATTTTTCCAGACGCTTATCTTCTTAAAATTTTTCTCGATCAAAAAATTAACGAAAATCAAATTAACAATAAATCAAAACTCTCAATTCATTTTCCTGAATATTTATTTTATATAAATAACCTCAAAATTAATGATACGAAACTACTCAATAAATTTAATTTACCTCCAAACAGTTATCTGTCAGATCTAGAGGCTGAAAGTATTCATATTATCAGAGAAGTAGTTAGTGAAACAAAAAATCCTGTCATGCTTTACTCAATAGGAAAAGATAGTTCAGTGATGTTAAGGCTTGCTCAAAAAGCTTTTTATCCTAGTCTTCCTCCATTTCCTCTACTACATGTTGATACTCGATGGAAGTTCCGAGAAATGTATTTATTTAGAAATTGGGTAGAAAAAAATAGTGGTATGAAGCTAATAACACATATTAATCCTGATGGTATTAAATCAAATATTAATCCCTTTGATCATGGCTCTGCTCTCCACACTGATATAATGAAAACTCAGAGTCTAAAACAAGCCTTGGACAAGTATAAATACGATGCTGCTTTTGGTGGAGCAAGAAGAGATGAGGAGAAATCAAGAGCCAAAGAAAGGGTTATTTCATTCCGAAACCCCTCTCATCAATGGGACCCCAAAAATCAGCGTCCAGAGCTTTGGTCTTTATATAACTCTAAAGTCAATAAGGGTGAAAGCACAAGGGTTTTTCCCTTATCTAATTGGACAGAATTAGATATTTGGCAATATATCTACCAAGAACAAATACCAATAGTTCCCTTATATTTTGCAAAAGTTAGACCTGTAGTCGTGAGAGATGGAATGATTATTATGGTCGATGATGATAGATTTAATATTCAATCTAAAGAGAAAATTGAATTAAAAAGTATTAGGTTCAGAACACTTGGTTGTTATCCCTTAACTGGTGCTATTGAATCAAATGCAAATTCACTTGAAGGCATTGTTCTTGAACTTCTTCAATCCAAAACATCCGAAAGACAAGGAAGAGCTATCGATACAGACTCAAGTAGCTCAATGGAAATCAAAAAAATTGATGGTTATTTTTAAATGTATAAAGCCAATACAATTAGCAGATACTTAAAAAGTCAAGCTTCCCTTAATCTATTAAGGTTTATCACTTGTGGATCTGTTGATGATGGTAAAAGTACATTAATTGGGAGGATGCTTTATGAATCTCAAATGATATTTGATGATCAAGTTGCTTCCTTAAAAAACGACTCAAAAAAATATGGAACACAAGGTGAGAATATAGATTTTGCATTACTGGTCGATGGTTTATCAGCTGAGAGAGAACAAGGTATTACTATAGATGTTGCATATCGATTTTTTTCAAGTAGCAAAAGAAAGTTTATTGTAGCAGATACACCGGGTCACGAGCAATATACCAGAAATATGGCGACTGGAGCCTCAACAGCTGAGTTAGCTATCTTACTTGTTGATGCCCGTAATGGCATACTTACACAAACTAAGAGACATTCTTTTATTGTATCTCTTCTCGGAATTAAAAATATTGTCTTGGCAATTAATAAAATGGATTTAATTAACTATGATAAAAATATTTACGAAAAAATAAGCTCTGAATACAAATTATTCTCAAAAAAATTAAATTTTGAAAATATTCAAAGTATTCCTATATCAGCACTTAAGGGAGATAATATCCACAAAAAATCTAAATACATGAAATGGTACAATGATAAAACCCTATTTGACTATTTAGAAACTACTAAAACTAAAATACAAAGCTCAGACAGTTTTGTACTTCCTGTTCAAAGCGTCAATAGACCTAACTTAAATTTTAGAGGATATTCAGGAACCATCGCTGAGGGAAAAATTAGAAAGGGTGATGAGTTAATTTCTCTTCCGTCAAATCAAAAAGTAAAAGTAAACGATATTTTTGTAGGCAAAAGATCTCTTAAAACAGCAAATTTAAAGCAAAGTATTACAATTACCATTGACAAAGAGATAGATACTTCAAGGGGCGATATACTCTGCTCGAAAAACTCCACAGTTGATATAGCTGATCAATTTAACATGAATGTTATTTGGATGTCAGAGGATAAGGGTTTTACTGGAAGAACTTATTTAGCGAAAATTCATAATATCTCAACCAGTATTAAAATTATGAACATTAAAAAAATATATGATGTAAATACGCTAGAGTTCACTGCTGGAAATGAACTACAACTTAATGATGTTGCAGAAATTTCTATCTCATTTAATAAAACTGTTCCCTTTTCGACTTTTAAAGAAAATAAAATTTTGGGATCTTTAATAATTATTGATCCAATTAATAATCAAACTATTGGAATGGGAATGATAAACTTTTCTCTTCGTAGATCACAAAATATTCAACTTCAAAACTTAACCATCAATAAGAATTTAAGAGAAAAGATTAATGGTCATAAAGGTCAAGTGCTGTGGATGACTGGCCTCTCAGGATCAGGAAAATCCACTATAGCTAATGAAGTAGAAAAAATATTATATTCTCAAGGTAAAAAAACATACATTCTTGATGGAGACAATATCCGACACGGATTAAATAAAGATTTAGGTTTTACAGACAAAGATAGAGTTGAAAATATAAGACGAGTTGCAGAGGTGGCAAAACTTATGTGTGACGCTGGACTAATTGTGATCACTGCTTTTATATCACCATTTAGATTAGAAAGAGAAATGGCACGATCACTTTTTGAAAAAAATGATTTTAAAGAAATTTATATTTCTACTCCTTTAAAAGTAGCTGAAAAAAGAGATCCA
Source organism: uncultured Alphaproteobacteria bacterium (assembly GCA_902588615.1). GTDB lineage: Bacteria > Pseudomonadota > Alphaproteobacteria > HIMB59 > HIMB59 > HIMB59. Next base: position 5,429 of record CACIPV010000004.1, read on the forward strand.
AAGGGTTTATATAAAAAAGCAAGACAGGGCAAAATACCAAACTTCACAGGGATAGACAGTATCTATGAAAAACCTACAAACCCTGACTTAGAAATTGATACCTCTAAAGTTTCTTTAAGTAAGGCTGTAAAAAAAATATTGAATATTATTACTTAAGTCGAATTTCCAATTCTTGAAATTTAGTCATATCAAAAACTATGTTTTCAAAAACAACATCTTCAAAATTTAAATTAGGGTTTAATGAAAACCCGAATGGTTCTAGAGGTTGACCTTTAAAATCTCTTGAAAATTCTCCATTTCCATCAGTATCTTGAAAGGCAAATAGGCCTATATTAATATGTGGGAAAGCTTTTAAATTAACATTATTAAATTTGTTTATATCCTGCTCTACAACAATAAAAAGAGGTGCGGAATTTTCCTCGAAATAATATTTCCTGTCATACCCAAGAATGTGAATTGGGCTTGAAGCATCAACAAAACCTGTTATTTTTGCTGTGAGATGATCTGAATATGAAGTTTTTATTGCAAAAAAAGCCTGAAAAATTAGGAAATAAATGATCAATTTAATACTAGCCAGATAGGTGTGCATAACTTTTGAAAGATTAATGTATTTTCAAAAAAGTTGTACAAACAATTTGATTGGATTTAAAACAAAAGAACAAATTACAAAAAAAACTCGAAAAACATGGTTTTTTTTTGAATTAATTTAAAATGTGTTATCATCATTCAACCAATAAACTACATGCATAATGAATAACTGTGGATAACTCTGTTTAAAAGTATTAATTTATCCTTGGTTATGAAAAAAGGATACATAATTGTGAGAGTTTCAATTCACAAAAAAGAATTATTTCAAAAATATCCTCCTTTATCAACTGAAGTGATGAAAAAATATGGGGGTAAATACATAATTAGAGGTGGAAAAACTGATGTTTTAGAGGGGGAGTGGCCTGTAGACAGAACTACTGTTGTAGAATTTGAAAGCTTTGAAAGTGCTAAAAAATGTTATGAGTCTGTTGAATACTCAAAGGCTATGAAAATTAGGCAAAATAGTACAAAAAGTGACCTCATATTAATAGAGGGATATTAATTCTTTTTAAAAAATTGATCGGCTAATTTAAGTTTGTCTTTTTTCTTTTTCAGTAAAATTTCTAAGTTTTTGATTTCTAATTTATGATTGCCAATCATCTCCTCAATTTCTTCAACACTCAAATCATCTAAATCAATTGGTTTTATTTTTTTTGGCTCTTCTTCGTCAAACATTTGTTCTATATCCTTCCTTTGTCCAAATAATTGGAAAAAAACTTTCATCTAATTCATCTGTTTCTAATTTTTTGTATTTTTTATAAATTCTCGCAGTACCCCCTATGTTTGTGGGATGAAATTTTGAGTCAGAGGGAACGCAATGAGCAACTATTGCTCTTCTATTACTATTTGTATTATTGATACCTGAGCCGTGCCAAGTGTAACCATGATGAAATGCTACTCCACCTGCTGGAACTTCAACATATTGAATTTGAATTTCTTTATTTAATTTTGAAGCATATTCATTTAACTCTTTTTTATAATCTCTAGGAGAATGAAACTGTCCTTTAGGAGGACTTAATCCCCAAAGGTGAGATCCTTTTACATATTCTAGTGTCCCTTTTTCTTTATCGACATTATCGATGGGCATCCAACATGTCATCATAGTTTGCGGTACAATCCAATCATCGTATGCAGCATCTTGGTGGTAAGCTAGAGTTTTACCTCCAGGTGGTTTCCATAAAACATTGTCTTGTAAAAGTCTTGATCCACTCCAGCCCATTAGTTCAGCACAAGCTTTTCCTAAAAATTCATTGCAAACTATTTCCTTTATAGAATTATCTGATTTCCAAGCGTTACAAATTTGTCTAGTAACATCTTTCGGTCCACTTTCAAACTTCCAATTCCACTCGTCAGGTTCAATGCCTGTTTCAAAGTTTCCATTAAATAAACTGTGAAACCTCTCATACAATCGCTCAAAACGGTTCGTATCAAGAAAACTATCAATAATCAAAAAACCATTTTTTTGAAAATCTTTTTTTTGATCCTGATTTAAAGAAATTTCTATCATCATAAAAATTTTATTATTATTTATGAAATATATTTTAGATTATCATTTAAATAAATTGACATTTTTGTTAGATTTCTGATAATTCAACAATGTCAAAAAAACTAATATTAATAATACTTTCTTCATTTTTTTTAATCACTAGTTGTGCAACTGTGAGCGAAAAAGCTAATGACGCTTACGATACTGTAGCGGGTGCCGTATCAAAAGGTTACAACAAAGTTAAAGATACAGTAACCGGCAGCGACGATTAAGTTTAGCGCTTTACAGGGCGCACCCTTTACTGAGTTCAAATTAATTTAATTTAATGAAATTTATATCTCTCCAACATATTTCAATTGAGGATCCGGGAACGTTTAAAGATTTTCTTTTAGAAGATGGTCATAGTATTACAACTATACAATTGGATGAGGGCGATAGTATACCAAATAATTTAGATGAATTTGACGCTATGCTTTGTATGGGTGGACCCATGGATACATTTATGGAGGATCAATATCCATGGTTAGTAACTGAAAAAAAAGCCATAGGTGAATATGTTTTAAATCTCAAGAAACCTTTTTTAGGGTTTTGCTTAGGATGTCAGCTTTTAGGTGAGATATTGGGAGGAAAGGTAGTAGAGTCAACACCGCCTGAAATTGGTGTGTTGGATATTAACATTGAAGCAGGTGCAAAAGCAGATCATATTTTTGGTTTTCTTCCAAATAAAATAAAAGCATTGCAATGGCATTCTTATGAAGTAGTAGGTTTGGAGACTAACTCCAAAGTTAAAGTTATAGGTACCTCACCTTCAACAAAATATCAAATATTTGGTTATGATAAATACGCCTATGGAATTCAATTTCATTTAGAAATTCGAAAAACTACTGTTGATGATTGGGCTCAAGTTCCTGAATATAAAAATGCTCTCGAAAAATCTCTCGGAGCCGATGCCTTACCTCAAATGAAAGATATGGTAGCTAAAGAAATTGATACTATGGTGATGCAGTGCAACCAAATGTATAAAAACTTCGTTAAAATAATTAATAATTAGTTTTTATTACTTAATTTAGATGCACAGAAGAGATTTTATAAAAAAGTTTATACTTTTCTCTTTCTCCTTTGTAATTCTAAAAACAAAAATTATGGCAAACACTCTCTTTAAACCTTTCAATCTAGTAGATGGGATCTTTGTCAATAACTACGTTTCACATAGAAGTAGTTTCAAAGATTTTTGGAAATGGAGGAGGGAGTCGAGTAAGCCAGAACCTATTACATTTCCTGTGGATGAAAATGACCCTGAATATTTAAAATCTAATAAATCTGAAAAAACAATTACATGGATTGGACATTCAACTTTCTTGCTACAGATTGACGGTATAAATATATTAACTGACCCCCATTTCACAAAAAGAGCATCACCTCTGAGTTTTATGGGACCTTCAAGAACGACACCTCCTGGATTAAAAATAGAGGAACTACCATTTATTGACTTTGTTTTAATTTCTCATAATCACTATGATCATCTTGACTCAAAGACTATTCAACTCTTATTAAAAAAACAAAATGTAAATCAACCAACATTTTTTGTACCACTTAAATTAAAAGAAATTATATCAAAATTAGGTGCAAGAAATGTTATGGAACATGAATGGTGGCAAATGACTCAGTTCAAAAACTTAGAAATTCATTCTGTCCCAGTACAACATTGGAGTAAGAGAACATTTAACGATACCAATAAAACACTTTGGTGTGGTTGGGTTGTTAAAGCAAATAACTTTAAGTTTTTTTTTGTTGGCGATACTGGATATTCAAAAGATTTTAAAGATATTCAAAAAAAGTTTGGATCGTTTGACTTGTCAACAATACCCATCGGAGCGTATGCCCCAAGGTGGTTTATGAAAGACTCGCATTGTAATGTTGAAGAAGCAATTCAAATTCACAAAGATGTTAAATCTAAAAAATCTATAGCTATGCATTGGGGAACATTTCAATTAACAGATGAACCTATGGATGAGCCTATAAAATTACTCCAAGAACTAACTAAGCAATTAAAGATAAGCAAAGATGAATTTTCTTATATGACTCACGGTCAAACAAGAAAAATTTAAGTAAAATAATTATAGGCCTGGTAAGAGAGAGTAATTACAATTACTATTACTGCCCATATACTTAAATTACTCAAAAACTGTTTAAAGGATGAGTTTGTATCCAAAAAATGAGGTCCTACTAAAATCAGTAGACATACAAAATAAATAATAGGCATTATGATTTCTGCTGACATTATTGATCTTTTTTTAGTTTATCTAAACTAATCTCCTCAGAAAATTGTTCATTTAACTTTTCAGCATTATTTCTAGTTTTTATCATATCATCTTTTTTTTCGTTCTGATTTACAACTACATCAACCAAAATTGCTATCAGAAGATTTAACATAGTAATGGCACAAACAATTATAAAACTAAAAAAATAAATCCATGCCCACCAATAAATTTCTTGAAGAGGCAACATTACCTGCTCCCAAGAAGATAATGTTAAAACTTGAAATAAAGTAATCATTGAAACCCCCACATCAGACCATCTCTCGGGTATGTTATTTGAAAAGACTATTGCTCCAATAGTTGCATAAATATAGAGAATTATGAAAAGCAATAAACTTACATAAAAAACTCTTTTTAAAGATCCAATCAAAGACTCAATGATTAATTTTAACTCAGGAATAATAGATATAACTCTCAAAACTCTAAATACTCTTAATAATCTCAAAAGAAGAAAACTGGAGTTATTAGGTATTGGTATCAATGATACCAAAACAATAAAAGTGTCAAAAATATTCCAACCATTTTTAAAAAAATTTGATTTTCTAGGTTCACCAATAAAACGAATTGAAATTTCTATTACAAAAAAAATAGTTATCAAATAATCGAGATATTTAATGAGCTCTCTTGAGAACTCTCCTAAATTGTAAGTATTTAAACCGATAGTAAATGCATTAAATATAATGATAAATAAAACTGAGTATTGAAATAACTTGCTTTCTCGTATTTTAAAAAAGGTTTGTTTCATTTATTTCAAAAAGTTTATGGGTAATTTAACAACAGAATGATTGTGAAATTTTATATCATTTTTATCATACATAAATAATTCGTATTTTTCGATTGTTTGAGAAGTTAAATTATTACATTTAGGTTTATCTAGTAACTTTTCACATTTTGACTCTGCATTTACACCATCAAAATAAACGATACGCTGTGGAATTATTTCAGTATTAAATGCTTTTTTATAACGTGATATGGCAGAGGCGTACAGTCCATATCTAAGATTTAGCTCCTCACCCTTAGATGTATTGCTAGTTCCTTTAAAATCTATTTTTAAAATCCCATCAATCCATACCTTCATGAAACCTTTATCCTCATCTGGATGCCAATTTGTGTTAAAAATTATTTCTGTCCATTGGCCTAAAAGTTCATCATTACTTTTTAAAATTATGTGGGAGTCCTCAAAAGAGTCTTTATTCCTGTTAAAAGTTAATCCTGCATGAGTGTGTTGAAACATGACTAAAACTTTAGATGGGTTATGTCTTTTCCATTGGATTAACGACATTTTTGCAGGGGCAATAGAATTGTAATCTTTTGGAAGAAAAATATTAAACTTATACCACTTCTCTTTTTTCCACTTTTCGTGGCTGTAATATATTTCAGACCTCTCTCTATCTGTATCACAGTCACTTGATTTAGGTTCTTCTCCGCACTCTCCATTATTAACTTCAAACTTTATAGATTTATCTCCAATAATTGAATTGCCGCTAACTGATATAGGATTTTTTGCATTTGGAGAGATTAATGGATGAAGTTCTTCAGGGATTATTTCTCCAAAACCATCTTGTTTTAAAGCTTTTTTAATTTCACTAAAACTTGAGGCAAGCACTAAACTTGGCAAAAATATAAATAAAGTTAAGAATGTCTTCATAGTTTTGCCCGTATTGAGTCCCTAAAGAACATTGTATTAAATTTTATTATTAATAAAAAGAGTATATAAATCAAGCTATTGGTTCTGTGGTGAAACGGATATCACACTTGACTACGGATCAAGAATTCAGGGTTCGAATCCTTGCAGAACCGCCATTTTAAATTTTTAAATTATCAATGAGTCTAATTTTGCCTTTATAGATTGCATAAAAAAGTCTCGACTCAGAGACTTTACCATTGAAACTTAGGTTCTCATTATTTCTAAATTCGAAGTAATCAAATTCTTCAATATCTTGTTCAACAATAAAATCTTTAGCTTTTTGGTTTGCAGTATTAATATCAAATGATTTTTCTAAAGTTTTTAGAAAATTTTCTACTTTTTGATGAAAACTAACAAAATCTTGCATTTGTTTTTTACTTAATTTTTCATTTCTCGATGAATAGGCAATACCTTCTTCATTTCTTTTTGTAGGTACAGATATTATTTCTAAAAATTCATATTTTTCTTGAATAAATTTTTCAATTATCTTGAGTTGCTGAAAATCTTTTTCACCAAAATAAACCTTGTTACTTTTTACAATTGAAAAAAATTTATTTAATACAGTGATTACACCATCAAAATGTCCTTTTCTGTATTTATCACAAAGAATATTATTATAATTATTATTTTTTAAAATAGTTTCATCTTTGTTGTAAATTTCTTCTGCTGATGGTTCAAATAATATATCTACATCGTTGTCAGAGCAAAAATCGTAGTCAAGGCCCTTATTCCTAGGATATGAGTTAAAATCTTCTTTACTGTTAAATTGTTTTTCATTTACAAAAATGCTTACAATAGTTTTGTGATTATCATTTTTTGATCTTTTTATCAGTTCTCCATGTCCCTTATGAAGGGCGCCCATAGTAGGAACAAAACCAATTGAGTATTTTCGATTTTGATAAGCAGTCAAATATGACTGTAAATTAGAAATGTCTTTAATTATCAACATAATTTGTTTTTATTTATTGACTTCATATCAATAATTGTTAAATGTAGGAACCAATTTTTTAGGTGTATTAGCAATGAAAAGAACATATCAACCAAGTCAATTAGTCAGAAAAAGAAGGCATGGATTTCGTTCTAGAATGTCAACTGTGGGTGGTCGTAAAGTCATTAATGCTAGAAGAGCTAAAGGTCGATCTAGACTATCTGCTTAATTTTTGAGACTTCCTACACTAAAAAAATCTTCCCAATTTTCTCAAATCAGAAACAAAGGAAACTACTTTAAAAGTTCAAGTTTTAATGGCTATATTCTTCATGACGCAGATTTAGAAACTTTTCTAGTTGGTATTATAGCTAGTAAAAAGCTTGGAAATGCAGTTGAAAGAAATAGGGCTAAAAGAAGGGCTAGAGAGGCAATTCGAACATGCAGTCTTATAAATACATTAAATCAAGTCAAATTTGTAATAATACTCAAAAAAACAGTTTTGAAAGTACCTTTTATTGATTTAAAACAAGATATTGAAAAATTCTTATCTCATGAAAAATAATATCAAAAAGTTTGGAAAATAACTTTTATTGCACCGATTAAATTATATCAATTATTCATATCACCTATGTTACCAAAAACTTGCAGACACCTTCCAACATGCTCTGAATATACAATTGAGGCTATTCAAGAATTTGGTGTTTTAAAAGGAATAACAATGGGAATGGTAAGAATTCTAAAATGTAATCCGTTAGGTTCGTCTGGTTACGACCCAATAAAAAAATAATATGGAAAATCAAAAGAACTTATTCCTAGCTATTATTATTTCAATGGCAATTATTTTTGGTTTTCAGTTACTAGTGCCTCAACCAGAGAGAACGCCAATGACTGAAGAACAAACAAATGATGAAAGTCTTGTTGATCTCAGTATTCAAAAATCCTCTTCTACTATTTTAGCTGATAGAGGTGATGTAATAATTCAGTCAGGAAGAGTGAGTTTTGATAACTCTAAAATTAAAGGCTCTATTAATTTAAATGGAGCAGTAATTGATGATCTAATCTTAGAAGAATTCAGGGAGACACTAGATCCAACATCTGACTTAATTGAATTTTTGAATCCTTTGGGGTCTGATAATGCATATTATTTAGATACAGGTTGGGTAAGTTCTGATAGCACAATTGAGTTACCTAATAGTTCTAGTATTTGGATTGCTGATAAAAACATTATTGGTGTTAATGAACCAGTAAAACTGACTTGGACTAGTGATCAGAATATTACTTTTGAAAAGATCATAACTCTTGATGAAAACTATTTATTTAGCGTTGATCAAAGGGTTATAAATAATTCAGGTCTTTCTTTTGACCTATATCCCTACGGATTATCCAAAAGACAAGGAATTCCAGAGATGCAAAATTTCTTCATCCTTCATGAGGGTCCTCTGTCAATCACTGATGGGGTATTGGAAGAATATGATTATGACGATTTAAAAGACGATAAAAAAATTAAACATTCTTCTGTTGGAGGGTGGATCGGGATGACAGATAAGTATTGGCAGACTGCGATAATTCCTAACCAAAACGAACCTGTTCAACAGACATATAGTTACAGCTTTGTTGATAATATAGATAATTTTCAAACTGATATTGTTGGGGAAAGAATAGCTGTTTCAAATAATGCGAGTATTTCCCATAATTTTAAAATTTTTGCAGGACCAAAAATTGTAAATATTATTGACAAATATATGGAAGAATACGGGTTTGAAGGTTTTGATCGTTCAGTTGACTTTGGCTGGTTTTATTTTTTAACAAAACCTATTTTTAACGTTTTAGAATTCATATACGGGTACGTAGGAAACTTTGGTTGGTCAATAATCCTATTTACAGTTTTAATGAGGATTTGTTTTTTCCCACTTGCTCAACAATCTTTTAAATCAATGGCAAAAATGAAAAAACTAGCTCCTGAGATGCAGAGACTTAAAGAACAATACGGCGATGATAGAGCTGGAATGCAAAAAGAAATGATGGCTTTATATAAAAGAGAAAAGGCAAATCCTATAGCTGGTTGCTTGCCTATACTTTTACAGATTCCAGTATTTTTTGCCTTGTACAAAGTTTTATTTGTAACTATTGAGATGAGACATGCTCCTTTTATAGGATGGGTACATGATCTCTCAGCGCCAGATCCCTTAGGGGCTCTTACTCTTTTTGGTTTTGTGGAATGGAACGTTCCAGGTATTTTGCAAATTCTAAATGTTGGAATTTGGCCAATCTTAATGGGTATTTCGATGTATATTCAATTTAAATTGAACCCAGCTCCGGTAGATAAAATGCAGGCCAAAATTTTTGGTTTATTGCCAATAGTATTTACTTTCATTTTAGGTGGCTTCGCAGCAGGGCTAGTTATTTATTGGACAACTAACAATGTTTTATCAATGGCTCAACAATACATAATACAAAGAAAAATTATGAAGAGTTAATGAGCCTTGTCTCAAATTATTTCAAAAAACAAACTAAGTTTTTACTAAGCGCTACACAACCTCGTCAATATCCTAATGTAAGTTTTCCTGAAATAGCTTTCATAGGTAGGTCAAATGTAGGAAAATCTAGTTTAATCAATGCAGTTTTTATGAAGAAACTGGCACGTATTTCCAATACTCCCGGTAAAACAAGACAAATTAATTTTTTTAATCACGGGGACTCAATGATGGTTGTTGATCTTCCTGGGTATGGATTTGCAAAAATATCTCAAAGGGAGGCATTTCAGATATCAGATCTTGTCTCTCAATATTTAACATCACGCGAAAATTTAAAGAAAATATTTGTATTAATTGATAATTCATTGGGGCCAAAAAAAATAGACATAGAGATGATAGACTCAATGAAACAAATAAAACAAAAAATTATTATTTGTTATACAAAAAGTGACAAAAAAATAAAAGAAAAGTCAGCTTTTTTAGACAATTTAAATACTGAATTTGAAAACTACATTGTAAGTTCAAAAAACAAACGAAAACATATTTGAAATTCAAAAAAAAATTTTTGAATTTTTGTAAATCTTCTTGGCTTTTATATAATAAACATTAGTTTAACACGCTTATGAACAATATAACAAATTGGGTTTTTGACTTAGACAATACACTTTATAAAGCGGAGTGTGGTTTATTTGATAAAGTACACATACTTATGGGTAAGTTTATTGAGGAAAAATTAAATTTAAACTCTGGGGATGCACAAGCGTTGAGGTCTAAATATTATCATCAATATGGAACAACACTCAGAGGTCTTATGATTGAACATCAAGTAAATCCTGATGAGTATTTGGATTACGTACATCAAATTAATTATGAAGTAGTTCAACCGAACACATCTCTAGCGGAAATATTAAAAAGCTTAAATGGAAAAAAGTATATTTTTACAAATGCTAATTTTGAACATGTGGAAAAAGTTTTAGAAAAACTTCATATGACTAATATTTTTGATGGATGTTTTGATATTTCTGAAAGTGATTACATGCCAAAACCTCACAAAGAAGTTTATGACTCATTCCAAAATAAATTCAATTTAGACAATAATTCAACAGCTATGTTTGAGGATCTTCATATTAATTTGAGAGAGCCACATAAAATGGGTTGGCAAACAGTTTGGGTAACGAACAACCTCGAATACAACCTAAATAAAGATGTGAATCAACAAGAAGATATTCAAAAAATTATTGATGAAAAAGGTTACATATCACACGTTACTGATGATTTGGAAAATTTCTTAAAAAACGTGATATAAAAGTATTATGAGCCATCAAGATACAATTGAAAAATTATGGGATCAAAGAGATCAGATAAATTTTATTGAGGATAATGAGGCAAAAAAAAATATAGAAAATGTTCTTAACCTATTGGATGAGGGAAAGCTTCGAGTATGCGAAAAAAAAGAAAACGAATGGCATGTAAATCAATGGCTTAAAAAAGCAATTCTTTTAAGTTTTAGAATTCAAGATATGGAAATAATCACTGGCGGTCCTAGCGTAAAAGATGGAACTACTTCATGGTGGGATAAAGTTCCCTCAAAGTTTCAAGATTGGAAATCAGAAAATTTTCAATCAGCAGGATTTAGAGCTGTTCCTAACTGTATTGTAAGAAGGTCTGCATTTATTGCAAAAAGTGCGGTGCTTATGCCTTGCTTTGTTAATTTGGGCGCATATGTAGATGAAGGAACTATGGTTGATACTTGGGCTACAGTTGGTTCTTGTGCTCAAGTTGGAAAAAACTGTCATATCTCAGGAGGTGCAGGCATAGGAGGAGTCTTAGAACCTTTACAGGCAAATCCAGTTATAATAGAGGATAATTGTTTTATTGGTGCGAGGTCAGAAGTCGCCGAAGGTGTAATTGTTGGAGAGGGATCAGTATTATCCATGGGGGTATTTATTGGTGCTTCAACAAAAATTTATAATCGTGAAACTAAAGAAATATATATGGGGAAAGTTCCTCCATATTCTGTAGTTGTTCCAGGTAGTCTTCCAAGTTCTAAAGGAGATGCATCTTTGTACTGTGTTGTGATTGTGAAAACGGTTGATGAAAAAACTCGTTCAAAAACCTCCGTCAATGAATTACTAAGAGATTAAAATGTTAGACACAATAGAGCTATCAAAAAAATTAATATCTTTCGACTCGGTTACCCCAGCAAAACAAGATATTTTTGATTTTTTAATGGGAGTATTTGAAGAAAATGGTTTTACAACAAAACAACTAAACTTTGATGGAGATGGGAGTTACGAAGTAATTAATATCATGGCTACGTATGGTCCAATTAATACAAATGGAAAACATTTTAATTTTTTATGTCATGTTGATGTAGTGCCTCCTGGTAACTTAGAGGATTGGGACACTCCACCTTTTGAACCAACAATTAAAGATGGATATCTTTATGGTCGTGGATCAGAGGATATGAAAGGGTGTACGGCAGCTAGCATGGTAAGTGTCTTTAAATTCATTAAGGAAAATAAAGATTTTAATGGCACAATTAGTTTTATCATAACTGGGGATGAAGAAGCAGACTCCGTAAATGGTGTAAAGAAAGTCGTAAAATGGTTGAAAGAAAATAATATAAGAATAGACGGGTCAATAGCCACTGAGTCATCCTCTGAGAAAATAATCGGTGATCAGATCAAAGTTGGAAGAAAAGGAGCTGTGGATGTTCAAGTTCAAATTATTGGAAAGCAGGGGCATGCTGCGTATCCTCAGCTAGCTCAAAACCCTCTACATTGTTTGTCTAAGGTTATCTCATTTTTTGATGATCAAAAACTTGATGATGGTGCAGAATACTTTGAACCATCCACTCTGCAATTTACTCAGATCAATTTAAATAACAAGGCAAAGAATGTAATACCTGAAAAATTGATTACTGTTGGTGATATGCGCTTTAATGACAACTGGGATCAAGAAAAAATACAAAATTATTTTGATGAACACTTGACTAAGATTTGCTCTGAAAATAATTGTACGTATCAATTGAAATTAACTTTTAGAGGTATGCCCTTCCAATCTTTCGATAATCCATTTACAAAACATTGTATTAAAGCAATTAAAGATGTTACAGGATTAGAAGCTAGCCAAGATACTGGAGGTGGAACATCAGATGCTAGATTTATGCAAGAGGTCTGCCCTGTCTTTGAATTTGGAACGATTAACAAAACTCTGCACAAAGTTAATGAGTGTGTTTCGATAGAGGATTTGAAAACGACTGAACAAATTTACTATAAAACTTTAGAAAACTTTTTTGATAATTGAAAGAAGGAGATTTAATTCCTGATATTACTTTAAGATCTGTTTCGGCAGATGGTTCAAAAAATTTTGGACTACACGACAACTTCAAATTTAAAAGAGCAATGATAATTTGTGTCCCAGGAGCATTCACTTCAACATGTCACATACAACACCTTCCTCCATTTATTAAAGGTGCAAAAAAGTTGATGTCTGAAAAGCAAATTGATCAAATTTGTTGCATGACCACTAATGATCCTTACGTGCTTGATTTGTGGAGAAAAGAGTTAGGTGAATCAGAAATTTTATTTTTATCAGATGGAAATAATGAATTTTTATTATCTTCTCAATTAATAAGAAATCATGAAAAAAGCTTTATGGGTCAAAGACTTATTCGGTCAATTATCATAATAAATAATCTTAAAGTTGAAAAATTAATTTGTGATAATCCAGGCGAGTTAAAAGATACAAGCTATGAGGCTATTTTAGATAGCATTTAAATACTCTTTTATTTTTTTATTTGACTCAAAATTATTAGCAAATAAATAACTTTTCCTACTATAACTTTTATACTTTTTAAAAATATCCATAATTGCTTTGACAAGTTGTTTGGAGTTATTTTCTTTTACAATTATACCATTGTTACCTATTGATTCTGGAGTTCCTCCACTATTACTAACTATGCAAGGTAATCCATAAGAAGCTGCTTCAACATTGGATATTCCAAAGCCCTCAATACTTTCGGGTGTAGTTATAGTTGGCATTATATGAACAGAAGAATTCTTAAAAATTTTTTCACTTGAGACATCGTAGTGTATGAAATCTACCTGCTTTTGTAGTGAGAATTTCAAAACTAAGTCTTTTAATCTTGATAATTCTGGTCCATCTCCAAGAATGGCATATTTAAGTATAATTTTATATTCATTTCTTAGTATAGACATTGCTTCAAATACTAAATGGTGCCCCTTTCTGTATTCTAGCCTGGCTACAGTACATAAATCATATTTTTTCTTATTATTTTTATTTTCAGAAATTTTTTTTATAAAAGCTGGATATATTATTTTATGATTAAATTTTTTTAAATTTTCAAAATTTTTAAATGTTTTCTTTTTAGTAAATTGAGAATTATAGATTATTAAATCTGCTTTATTTAAAGAATTTAAAATTCTATTTTTATCACTTAATTTTAGTATTTCATTTCCATGAGCTAAACAAATTTTTTTAATATCTGTAATATTATTAAATAGTTCTAGTGATTTCCAACTATCAAAAAAAATAATATCAATTTTATTTTTGTTCAAAAAATTCTGAGCAAAACTTGATTTAATTCTTTTTCTAAGAAACTTAATTTGATCAAATCTGTGGATGTCAAACTTACATTTACTATCAAAATCTGAAGAAAACAGTTTAGATCCATCAGAGAGAACTGTTACTTTATTTTGCGTGCTAAATGCATGTTGAGCTATATTTGTCATCACAGACTCAATACCGCCTACTTTTGGAGCAAAACATTGTGTGTAAATAAGAATATTAATAAGATATCTCCTTTAAAATCAAGCCTTTTGAAGGAACCGTTGGTCCTGCTAAGCTTCTATCCTTAGCTTCAATTAATTCATTTATCCAATTAGTATTTTTATTTTTTAATCCAACTTCTAATAAAGATCCAACCATTATTCTAATCTGTTGATAAAGGAAGGACTGTGCCTTGAATACAAAAATAATTTTATTACCTTTAATATCAATTGATGCCTCATCAATAGTTCTAAGCGGTTTGTTGGCTTGACAACCATGTGCTCTAAACGAAGAAAAATCATGTTTACCAATAAACAATTTAATTGCATCTTGCATTGCCTCTAAATCTAAAGGTTGACGGATGTGTATACTAAAATCATCCTCAATAACTGACGGGGCTAGACTATTAAAAACTTGATAATTATAAATTTTATTTTTAGCAGTAAAACGAGCATTAAATTCATTATCAACACTTTCAACTTTAGTAATTCTTATCTTTTCAGTACCAAGGTGAAAATTAATTCCACTTAGAATTTGATAATCATCAAATTTTTTTTCTAACTCAAAATTGGCACATTGTCCAATAGCGTGAACACCAGCATCTGTTCTTCCAGCACCTTGAATTGTTTTTTTTTCACCAGAGAATTTAAATATTGCTTTTTCTATTTCACCTTGCACAGTTTTTTCATTTTTTTGATATTGCCAACCACAATAAGGTAAACCATGATATTCAATTGTAAGTTTTATATTAGTCATTATCGATTATTGCATTTAATTGAAATTGATTATTCCCTAAAATAAATTCTTTAATGCTTAATGGTTTCTTTCCTTCAGCTTGAATTTCTAAAATATCTAGACTGTTATTTTTACATGCTATAGTGAGAGGTAAATTTATAATCTTGCCCTTTTCACCTTGTGAGTTAGATATTTTAGCTTTTAAAATTTTAAATCTCTGACCCTTATATTTAAACCACATTGCTGGTGATGGGTAAAAAGCTCTTACTTTTTTCTCAATTATACTTGCAGATAATCCCCAATCTACTTGTGTTTCAAATTTGTCTATTTTTTTTGCATATGTAGATTGTGAATGATCTTGTTCTTTTAATTGGATTTGACCTAAAAAATATTTTTTTAATGTATTATATAACAATGAGCAAGAGTCATGACTGATTTGATCAATTAATTGTTTACCATCAGTTAAATCATTAATTTCTATATTCTGCTGGACTAAAATAGGACCTTCATCAATTTTATCGTTCATTTTTATAATAGTAATACCTGTCTCTTTATCATTATTTTCAATGGCTCTTTGAACAGGTGCTGCTCCTCTCCATCTTGGTAGAAGCGAGGCATGTATATTTATAAAACCATTTAAAGGAGTGTTTAACCAATTCAGTGGAACTATTTTCCCATAAGCAAAAAGGATTGCGACATCAGGATTTAATGATTGAAATTCTTTCAAAGATGTATCATCAAGTATTTTGGGAGTAAAAACAGGTAGAAGTTGACTTTCAGCCCATTGTTGAACTGGTGTGTTATATTTTTTTTGACCTCTAAATTTTTTTTTTGGCTCTTGTGTATAGACCCCCACTATATCATATCCCCCAAGATAGAGGGTTTTAAGAGGGGGAAGAGAAAATTCTGGTGAGCCAAAATAAACTACACGTTTTTTTTTCATTTAAATTATTTCTTTTTCTTTTTTATACTTTCTCATCTTTCTGATAATCACGTCTCTTTTTAAACGACTTAAATGGTCAACGAATAAAATACCGTTTAAGTGATCCAATTCATGTTGTATTATCCTCGACTCAAAACCTGTAAATGTAGAGATTTTTTTTGAGTTGTTTTCATCAAGATACTCTATCTTAATTTTTTCAGGACGGTCTATTTCTGCAAAATGCTCTGGGAAAGATAAACAACCCTCTTCATATGGAACTTTATTTTCATGGATTGATATAATTTTAGGATTTATCATTGTGATAGGTTTTTTTTCTTCATCTCTTGAGCCTGCATCAAGAACAAATATGCAAATATTCAAACCTATCTGTGGAGCAGCTAGACCAACTCCATTCGCAGAATACATAATCTCATACATTTGTTTTATAAGTTCTCTATGATGATCGTCTACCTGAGGTATAGATACACTCTCTTTTTTTAATATGGGATCGGGAGCATAAATAAGCTTCAACATGGAATTTAATATAGTTTATACAGTTATTAGAGACAATAAATCAAACTTTTAGAGTGTTACTTCTGATCAAATTAGCTTAAGTTTTTACGCGACTCTAAAGCTGCCCCTAAGGTATTATCGTCTAGATAATGAATTTCGCTTCCTACAGGAACACCATATGCGAGTTGCGTAATTTTAATATTTTGATTTTCTAGTTTATCCTTTATTACTAAGGCTGTAGTTTGTCCCTCAATTGTTGCGCTCAATGCTAAAATAATTTCTTGTACTTGATTGTTAATAATTCTTTCTCTGAGTTTATTTAAATTTAAATCCTGTTCTGTAAAATTTTTTGAGGCTGATAAAAGCCCGCCAATAACATGATAAAGACCTTTATGATATCCAGATCTTTCAAATGCCCATACATCAGCCATATCTTCAACGATGCATATTGTAGTTTTTGATCTATTTTCTGAAGAACAAATTTTACACGGAACAATAACATCTAATATTCCACAATTAGTACATTTTTTTACTACAGAAGCTGTTTCCTTTATGCTTTCTCCTAAAGGTAACATTAATTCTTGTTTATTTTTTATCAAATATAAGGCAATTCTTTGTGCAGAACGTTGGCCAATTCCAGGTAGTCTAGAAATTAAATTAATAAATTTTTGAAGTTCGTCTTGTGACAATTTAAAAAGGCATCTTCATTCCTGGAGGCAATGGTAACCCACCAGTTATTTTTTTCATTTCTTCAGCTGACATTTCCTCGACTTTTTCTTTTGCTTGATTAAGTGCTGCTTTGATTAAATCCTCCAATACCTCTTTTTCATCAGAAGACAACAGTGATGGATCTATATCAATTGATTGAACAATTTGTTTACCATTCATTATAACTTTAACCATTCCTCCTCCTGACTCAGCCTCAACGGTTTTATTCTCAAGCTCCTTTTGCATTTCTTGCATTTTAGCTTGCATTTCTTGGACTTTTTTCATCATACCGCCCATGTTACCCATCATTTCCATCACCTCTTTCTAATTCTTCAATATCTATAATCTTTGCATTAGGAAATTTAGCAAGAACTTTTTTAAATTCATTAGTCTTCATCTCCTGGTCAATTAATTCTTTTTTATAGAGAGACTTAATCTTCTCTAAAGTTGT
Organism: uncultured Alphaproteobacteria bacterium; assembly: GCA_902588615.1. Lineage (GTDB taxonomy): Bacteria > Pseudomonadota > Alphaproteobacteria > HIMB59 > HIMB59 > HIMB59. Next base: position 23,033 of record CACIPV010000004.1, read on the forward strand.
TATTTCTGTTTTAAGTTTCATTTCGATTTTGTAATCATTTTCCAAATTTTTGTATAATTCTTCGCTTCCGTTAAAATTTTTGTCAGATACATTTAATCGTAATATCTTATTTTTCTGTGAAAAATCAATAATTTCAACATTTTCAATAATAATTCCTGCCATAAGAGGTGAGAAATTTTTTCCATAAAATTGAAAAAATTTCTGATGAATATCAATTTTTTCTTTTATAGAAATTAGTGATACTTGTTCAACTTTGTTTTGAATTACTTGATCAATAATAGGAGAGGATTGAATTGTATTCTGATTTATTTCAGACTTTTTTTTTTCTACTAAATCAGTTGATTGATTATCATTTAACAAGAAAGCACACCTAAGCATTACCATTTCTAGGGTTGAATGAGGTTGAGGTGAAATTTTGATTTCATCATAGCCTTTCATCAAACTTTGCCAAAATATATTTAACTTGCCATTATCAAATTGAATAACATAAGAAGCAAAGTTTTTATCTTCTTCAGTTAAAAATTCATCCTCAATAAGTTCTTTATTTATTTTTAATTTGCATGACCAATTTATTATATTCATCATATCTTCAATGATTTTAGAGGTCTCAGAACCTCTTTGATACATATCGTCAAGCATAGAAATTAGTTTTGATAAATTGTTATCAAATATACATTTTGATAATTCATACAAATCACTTTGCTTCGCAAAACCTAACATGTTTACGATATCTTCAACTTGAATTTCTTTTTTTAATTTAAACATATTAGCTTGATCTAAAATACTTAAGGAGTCCCTTACTGAACCATCACTAGCCTTTATAATTAAATTTAATGCGTCATTAGAAATTTTTATATCCTCTTTTTTGGCAATGCTTTTCAGAAAATCAGATAGTGTCTTCTTCTCAACTCGTCTTAAGTCAAACCTTTGACATCTTGAAAGAATAGTAATAGGTACTTTTGATATCTCAGTCGTTGCGAATATAAATTTTGAGTGAGGGGGTGGTTCTTCCAGGGTTTTAAGAAATGCATTAAATGCACTTTTCGATAGCATGTGCACCTCATCGACTATATAAACTTTATATTTTCCTAATACAGGATTATATTTTACGTTTTCTATAATCTCTCTCGCATTTTCAACACTTGTATTTGATGCAGCATCAATTTCTATAACATCTGGGTGTCTATCTTCAGTGATAGCTTTTGCTTGTTCACAATTGATTAAATCAGGATTATTATTTTTATCAAAAACTGTACAGTTCAACATTTTTGCAACAATTCTTGCTGTTGTTGTTTTGCCTACTCCACGTATACCTGTAAAAATATATGCATTAGGAATTTTATTTTGCTGTATTGATTTTTGAATAGTTGAAACTAAATACTCTTGACCAATTAGATCTTGGAAATTTAAAGGTCTATATTTTAATGCTAGAATATTCGATTGATGTTTCATAATGGACTCAAAGGAGAATTACACGACCCAACCTCTTATGTTACGGCTGCTTTCTTTCGAACCTGACCGGATTGGCATAAAATGTTGCCCATGTAATTCTCAAATTATCTTATAACAGCAATAAATAGAAATATGAAGTTATTGTCTTACTCTGTATGGAGATTTTTCAAAAACTCCTAATTTTCTAACCTTTGAACAATAATGATACATATCGTCAAGGGCAAATTTAGTGTTTTGTTGTTCAGGATGTCCTTCAATTTCACAATAAAATTGTGTAATAACGAAATCAGCTCCATAATTATAACTTTCGAGTTTAATCATATTAACATTATTAGTCGCAAATCCCCCCATTACTTTAAATAAAGATCCTGGTGTATTTTTAACTGAAAATAAAAAGGATGATATGTATGTTTTACTCTCATCAAACTCTAAATTTTCATTTTTAGACATTACATAAAATCTTGTAATATTGTTTATAGTGTTGGCAAAATTGTCATCAATGGTTTTTAGGCCGTAGATCTCTCCTGCTAAACTTGACGCAATTGCAGCTGTATCTATTATTTGTTCATCTTGGATTTTCTTTGCTGAACCTGCTGTATCAGCTCCTATCAAAATATCTAAATCTAATTTTTGAATTTTATCACTGCATTGTGCTAAAGCCTGTTCATGACTGATGATATTTTTGATATTTTCAATTTTACTGTTCGGATGAATTAAGAGCTTGTGTTCAACTTTTTGAAAGTGTTCAAAATTAATATGCAAATTAGATTTTGGTATTAATCGATGAATGTCAGCTACCCTACCTGCAGCAGAGTTTTCAATAGGGATCATTGCATAATCAACATTTCCAATCTCAGCCTCATTTAAGGCAATCTCAAATGTTTTGCAAGGTAACGGCTCTGCCCCAGGAAAGAACTCCTGGACTGCAAGATGACTATAAGCTCCTTCAACTCCTTGAAAAGATATTTTCTTACTCATTATTATAAATTAATCGGTTTACTCTATCTAAATCCTCTTTTGTATCAACTCCCAAAATCTCTTCTTTAACAAGTGAAATTCCAATTTTATCTTTTTCAATAATTCGAAGTTGCTCAAGATTTTCACTTAACTCTCTTTTAGAAGGAGATAAAGAGATAAAAGTTAATAAGAAATCTTTATGATAACCATAGATGCCTATGTGATGAAAAATACTCTTATTAACTTTTAGTTTATCATCTAATGATCGAGAAAAATCTAAAGCGTAATTATTTTTATCAATTAAGACTTTAACTTTTGAACTATCTTTTACTTCATTTAAATTTATGAATGGGCAAGCCAAAGTACTCATTTGAAACTTTAAAAGCCTTTCTTTTAATAGATCTACATGATTTTCTCTAATAAATGGCATATCACCTTGAACATTAATAACATATTTAAAATTTATTTTGTCTTCTAGTTTTTTTAATGCCTCTCCGATACGGTCACTGCCAGATTGATGATTAGGATTTGTCATAATATATTTAAGTTTCATCTTTTCACAGTAATCTTTTACTTCTTGATCACATATAGCTAAAATTAAATTTTCAGTAAAATCTAATACACGATTATAAACGTGATGAAGCATAGGTAAGTCACCAATTTTTGCAAAAGGCTTATTTGGAAATCTAGATGACTTTAATCTTATTGGTATAATAACTAAAGTATCATTCATTAATGCGACAAAAATCCGTTTTAAGTGATATATTTTTAAACATAGACTTCTCTTTTTAATATGGAAACTAATAAAATTCTAGGAGCAATAATATTAGCTTTACTACTCGCCGCTGTATTCTCAAAGGTTGCTGATATGGCTATTCACCCTGAGTTTCCGGATGAATTAGCATACAAAATTGAAATACCTGAAGGTGGTGTTACATCTTCTATTAGTGAAGAAGTGGATATTTTTGCTGTTTTACCAGACATTGCTCCTATGCTGGCATCAGCGAGTATGGAAAATGGTGAAAAGATTTTTAAAAAATGTTCTTCTTGCCATACTCACGTTCAAGGTGGTGAAAATAAAACTGGTCCTGCTATGTGGGGTATTGTCAATAGACAAAAAGGATCCTCAGAGGGCTTCGCTTATTCTGGAGCACTAGTGGCATTTGGTGGTGATTGGAACGTTGAAGAGCTCAACAAATTTTTATTAAAACCTAAAAAGTATATTGTAGGTACTAAAATGAACTACAATGGTATTAAAAAAGACCAAGATAGGGCAGATTTAATCAAATGGCTGTCTTCTCTTAGCGAATAAAGTTTCCATTTATATAAATTTTAATATCATATTACTTATGAGTTCTGTCTCTTTAGATTCTAACAAACTAAAGTCATTGTTCGGAGCCTACTATGATCGAAGAATGGTTCGAATTCTTCTTTTAGGCATAATTAGTGGTTTTCCATGGGTGTTAATTGCTAGCGCACTTTCTCTGTGGTTAAAAGAAGAGGGCTTAAGTAGAAGCACTATTGGCTGGGCTGGACTAATTTTTGGAGTTTACGCTTTTAATTTTTTATGGGCACCTATAATTGATAGATTAAGGCTTCCGTTTTTAACTAATAAAATAGGTCATAGAAAATCTATTATTATGTTGATGCAAACAGTAATTTTAGTTTGCCTTATTATATGGAGTGCATTAGAACCTACACAAAATTTAGCTTTAATTATCGGAGTTGGTTTAGCTATAGCTATATCTTCTGCAACTCAAGATATAACAATTGATGCTTTAAGGATTGAACAAATAAACAGGGACGAAACATCTAGTATGGCTGCAGGAGCAGCGATGGCAGTTGTTGGTTGGTGGACTGGTTTTAAACTTGGGGGTTTTATTTGTCTTGAGATAGCTGAGAGACTTGAAATAGCAGGAGTTGAACAATATTGGCAAGTTACATTTATTTTTTTAATGGCTATCATAGTATTGTGTAATGTGGGTCTGAATTTCATACCTGAGTCTAATACAGAGAGATTTAAAGATATAACAAATACAGATAACTCAAATTCAAATGTTAGTAGTGTCAGAAATGCGGGTTATTTGTTTACCTCTATAGGAGTTTTATGTTTTTTGATTGGAAAATTCTTTGAAAAAACTTGGTTTACAAATGGGGGAGTGACATTTGTTATTATAGGTGCTGCGTTTTATCTTTTTTCATTTTACATAAATAAATTTGGTGAAGACAATCCTGTCTCGCAAACATTCTATTATTTAAACAATGTTGTCGCAAACCCACTAAATAGTTTTTTTAGCATTAATGGAGTAAAAATAGGCATCTACATTCTTGCTTTTGTATTTTTGTTTAAAATTGGTGAAGCTTTTTTAGGAAGAATGAGCTTGGTATTTTACAAGGAAATTGGCTTTTCAAAAAGTGACATAGCTATTTTTTCAAAAGCACTTGGATGGATTACAACAATTGTATTTACACTTATTGGTGGAGCAATCGCTATGAGATCTGGGATATTTAGAACATTAATAATTGCGGGTATTGCGATGGCTGCTACTAATATTTTATTTTCTGCACTTGCTTGGGTTGGGCCTTCAAAAACTCTTTTTGCTTTTGCTGTTATATTAGATGATTTAGCTGCAGCATTCGCAACTGTAGCATTTGTTGCATTTATTTCACTTTTGGTAGATCGTAGCTTTACTGCTACACAGTATGCTTTATTGGCTTCAGTTGGAACAGCAGGAAGAACATTATTAGCGTCCTCATCTGGAGCCCTTGTCGACGGATTAGATGGGAATTGGGGATTGTTTTTTATAATTACAGCATTAATGGTTGTTCCTTCTTTAATATGTCTAATACTTATAAAAAATAAAATTAACTTTAATAAGAATTAATTTATTACACTAGAAAATAGTTTATTATAACCTGCTGTAAAACCGGATAATGAATATGTTATTGTAGCCTCTCTATTATCTAGAAGTAAAGTTTTTACTATTAATTGGTTTCCCTCTTTAAAAAAATTAACAAAATTTTCACCAATTATTTCTGCGATAAAACAAGCGCTTTGATTGCAATAGGCATAATTTAATTCTATGGGATCTTTCTGATCTATTTGTAATGAAACTGGGTTTTTAAGGTTTACAGCATGAGGAAAAGCTATTTGCATTTGAGTTAAATTATCAGGATTTATTGTAATTGATAAATAACTAACTACCTCTTCAGAATTAGGATCAAAAACTAATTCTCTTAAATCACAAATTTTTTGCCCTTGTTCTTCAACACATGTAAATTGCCAAGCTTCAAAATTCTCTTGTTCTAAAACATGATTATTTGAAAATAAAGTACCTATGAGTAGAAAATACATGAATATTGTTCTCATAAAAAAAGAATACATAATGTTATTTATTATCCAATAACGAATTTTTTATTTCAATTTGAATTATTTCATTATGAGATCCTATTCTCATTTTTGGGCCCCAGGTAGCTGATCCAGAGCTTACATACAAATAGTTATTCTTTTTTTTGTAAAGACCATAATTTTGTGGAAATTGAAGCTTTACAACAAAGTTAAATGGAAAAATTTGCCCATTATGAGTGTGTCCAGATAGCATCAAATTAACATTATTAGATACTTTTTTCCAAATTGATGGCTTGTGAACAATCAAAAGGTTAAACAAACCCTGTCGGGAGAGTTTCTCAACATAGTCTATTTTTGATTTATTTGTAATATTATCGCAAAGACCAATAAGATTTAGTCCATGTAATTTTAATGACTCATTGTTTAGAGTTCTTATTCCAACAGTCTTTAAATCTTTTAGGTGCTTTTGGTAATTTTGAACATAATATTCATGGTTTCCTGTAACAAAATATATAGGTTTATTAATTTTTTTTATTTCATAAAGGTCTTTAATTTGAAAGGAACTACTATCAATTAAATCACCCCCTACAACCATGAAATTAAAGTCCAGAGAATTTATTTTTGATACCAACTTATTCAATGAAGAGGGATGATTCGATCCAATGTGCACATCACTTATAAATATAAATTTGATATTTTTATGAACAATATTTGACTCTATAAAAATTTTCTTAATTTTGAGACTCTTTGAGTTTAAATATCCATAAATGATTGCTGGTATTTGTATAGTGAAAAAAAAGAAATACTAACTGAAAGTCAGTTGAAATTTTTAAATAACTAATTAGTATTAAAGGCAAAATAATAAAAAAAGATACTGCCCCTACTCCAAATCCCTCATAAACGAAAAACTTGATAATTTTATTAGTAGTTCTTGATCTAAAATAATATAAACAAATTCCAAAAACTATAGTAGTTCCTATTAGAGCTTCCAATAATGATGTTGAATTGCCCAACCAAGATAACAAAATATCAAATGGAAAAATAAAAATTAAGTATGAAACTAAAAATAAAATTATGAAAGAAATCAATGAATTAATTATTTTTTTAACTTTTATCAAAATAAAAAAGTATTATTCCTGCTGATATGACTATTAAGATCCCTATATAGTTATATAATGTTGGTAGTTGTTTAAAAACAAACCAACCTAAAAGGACTCCAAAAATTATTTGAACATAGCTCGTTAAACCAAATACAGAAGCAGGAAGAGTTTGTGAACCATAAATTACTGCACTGATACCAAGACCTGCAAAAATACCACCAAGTAAAGAGAGCGATAAATCTTTAGATGTCATTAGCTCAAATTCAAAATTTGTAGAAAAAATAAATATTATAACACTAACCACCATACTAAAGAATGCTGCTGAATATGATGATGTTAAGTGATTATATTTTCTTGTGATTAGGTGGGTAATAGCGATACAAAAAGCACCCAAAAAAACATAAAAAACTCCAAGGAATGAAACTATGTTAGCACCAAATGGTTCCGCAGAGATCACTACACCCAAAAAGCCTATTAAAATAGCTAAAACCCTTGTTATATTAATATTATCACTTAAAAAAAAATGAGACAAAACAAGTAACATTAAAGGAGATGTAAATAGAACCGGATAAACTACTGATAGAGGCAGCAATAGAACGCCTTTTAAAACAAAAAGGAATCCAATTGTATGAACAATTCCTCTGATAATTTGGAAAGAGTAGTTTTGATTTTTATAAAAATGAAAGCCATGATTTTTACATATAAAAAAAAGTAAAGGTATCAGAGAAAATAATGCGTTTAAAAATAATAACTGTAAAACAGAATAGGTCTCTCCCAGAATTTTAATAACGGAGTCCATTGAAACTAAAAATAAGAAACCTATAAAAGAGACTACTGAGGGAAAGAAAAATTTTTTATCTAACATTTTAAATAAGATAAAACCTTAATCTTTTTTCAACGAAACACACTTTAAATCGTAAGCCCATTCTTTGTTATACTCTTTGTAAGATATTGAAAAAACTAAATCTAAATTTTCTTTGATTGAAATTGATGAAATGTAATCATCTGTATCATAATTAAATATTAAGCTTAAATTATCTCCTTCAAATAATTGATAATTTTTTTCATCAAAGCTACTAAAGATCATAACATTTTTATTTTTTTTATTTTCAATTAAGTCTAATTGTGTTCCAGAAACTTTTTGCTTACAATCAAAATATTTTAGTGCGTTTATACTTTTGTCACATATACAGGCAAGAGGGAATTTTTCTAAAATTTCAGTAAATGCTAAATTAGGAAGAATTAAAGAAAAAAAGATGGTAACATATTTCATATCATTTAAATGTATACATCATGATAAATAAACAGTTAATCACAATTATTATCTTTTGTGGGATTGGTTTTGCGATGATAAGACTTTTATTAGACATTTTTTTTCCTGGTGGAATTTCTTTATGAATGAGTTTAACAGAAAAAAATTGTGGGGAAAAATTCAATCAACAGGTGACAAGCTTCAACCTCTTTTAAAACCGTCTCAATTTCATCCAAATGGGAGAAATGCATATGCGCATATAGCTCTAAATATCAAAGAGAAATTTGGTGAGAGCTACAAAGATCTTTCTGATGACAAGTTTGATGAAATAACTTCATACATCGAACATTTGTTAAGAAATCCTAATTAAATTTTCTTGATTTTTTTTTTATAAATAATAATTGTATTTTTAAATATATGCCTAGAACAAAAAGTTTAGCTACTCTCATTAATCATTATGGAAATGAAAGAGAATTTAAACTCAAAGTAAATAAAATTTCTGATGTATATAAAATATTAAACAGAGAAATTTTTAATAATCGTTTAAAAAAGCCCTATATCCTCACAAGAAGAATGCATGGCGCGCTGGGATTATTTGAATTTAACCCTTATGCAACAAAACACTGCTATAGAATAACCCTTCATAATAAATTTAAAAATTTTCAAGAATTTGTTGAAATACTTGGACATGAAATGGTTCATTATTATCAAAAATTAATCCTAAAACAAAATTCAGCAAAACATAATAAAGAATTTTATAGCTTCAAAAAAAAATTTATAAAAATTGGACTGAATTTAAAAAGAGTTTATCGTTAATCACTCGTTTTTAAACTTTCTATTGAGTAATATCTTTATTTCTTTTTTCGATGGACTTCCATTAATGATTTTAATAATGGAATTTATAATTGGAAAATTGCTAATATTAATTTTTTTATTATTTTTTATATTAAGACAGCTATTAATGCCTTCAATAGTCTTACGATTTAATGATTTATATTTCCTTTTTTTTTCAAAACGAAACCCAAAATTGTAATTCCTTGATTTGTTTGAGCTACATGAAAGTATTAAATCTCCTATTCCACCAAGACTGTAAATCATATTAGTATTTAGGTTTAAGCTATTTAACATACTTTTAATCTCAACAATGCATCTTGCTATGTACGCAGCTCTTGCGTTTTGACCTAATGATGTTGCATCAATGACCCCTGCACCAATTGCATAAATATTTTTGAGGATACCTAAAAATTCAAGTGTCTTATAACCCTCTGAATAATAAATTCTTATATTTGTATCTTTGAAGATATTACCAATATTTTTATTTACTTTATTACTTGATAAGCTTAAGGCGGTGGGTTTCCCATACAAAACCTCATTTGCAAAGCTAGGCCCTGATAAAAAATGGTAATTTTTAAAATTTAGTTTTTTTATTATAAGATTTGATATGAAATCACCATTCTTACTGATTCCTTTTGAGCATATTATTAATTCATTAATTTTTTGATTTTTTAAATAATCGTCGCAAAAATTGTCAAATGCGGTAGCAGGCAAGACATAGAAAATATAATGATATTCATTTGCATTAAAATTACCCGATGTTGATTTCAGTTTTCTTGATAATTTAAAATTTTTATAATATTTTTTATTAATTTTGTTTTTATTTATTTGATTACATAATTTCTGATCTCTTGCCCAAAGATAAACATTATTATTTTTCTTTGAGAGTACATTAGCAATAGCTGTGCCCCAAGCACCTGCACCGACTACTAAGATTTTTTTATGCATTTTTATAAAAATTTAATATCATTATAGATAGACATTTTGATAGTATGTTTTGAATTAGAAAGAGCAATATTTTTAATTAAGTCAATATTAAACTTATAAAAACTATTCAAAAAATAGAAAAAAAAATTTACTCATACTTTACATTTTTGATTTTTTGTATGAACTTCATTTGAAATGTATGATGTTATAATAATTGGTGGTGGTATTAATGGTGTAGGTATAGCAAGAGATGCTGTAGGAAGAGGTTTAAATACTTGTCTAATCGAAAAAGGTGATATTGCCTCCGAAACATCTTCATGGTCAACAAAATTAATTCATGGGGGAATAAGATATTTAGAAAATTACGATTTTAGACTAGTAAGAGAGTCTCTTATAGAAAGAGATGTAATAAAAAGGATTGCCCCTCATATTACAAAACCTGTAAATTTTGTTTTACCTCATGTTCCAAGTTTAAGGCCAAGCTGGATTATAAAAATAGGTTTATTTTTGTATGATAGATTGGGTGGCAAATCAACCTTTGAAAAGTCAAAATTTATATCTTTGAAAGACTATTTTAAGGAAAACCCAATAAAAGAGAATTTTAAAAGTGGTTATGTTTATTCTGATTTAATTGTAGATGACTCCCGACTAGTTCTACTCAATGCAGAAGATGCTATAAATAGAGGTGCAAAGTTTTACACAAACACAAACATTACCAAAACGGTTAGAGGTGAAGATAATTGGTCAATTTTTTTGGATAATGGTGAAGTTTTAAAATCAAAAGCTGTTGTAAATGCAACAGGGCCTTTTACCATATCAGTCTTAAATAATATTTTTGGAATAAAATCAAAAAAAAAATTAAGACTTGTTCAAGGAAGTCATTTAGTGGTCAAAAAAATATACGATGGCGATCAAGCGTATATACTTCAATTAAATGATAGGCGTATAATCTTTATGATACCATTTCAAAAAAAATATACTTTAATAGGTACCACTGATCATGAGGTTGAAAATTTTGAAAATCCAAAAATTACATATGAAGAGAAAACTTATTTAATTAATTCAGTTAATTCTTTTATAAAAAAAGAGATTACAGACAATGATATTATATGGACATATTCAGGTGTAAGGCCATTAATTGAAAACAATAGTAAGACATCTTCTAAGGTATCAAGAGATTATACTTTTGAAATTGATGACAGAGATGGAGCCCCAATTATAACTGTTTTTGGAGGAAAACTTACAACCTATAGAAAACTCTCAGAGCAAGTTTTGAAAAAATTGAGCAAATACATATTAGTTTCAAATAAAACGTGGACATCAAATGAAGTTTTACCAGGCGCGTCTGATACAATTGTCAATAATGAAGATATGCCTAAAAAAATATTTGAAAGGCTTATTGAAACATATGGAGCTAAAGTATCAAAACTAAAAGAATATTATAACGAATTTAACGCTGGTGGAGATCTGATTTTTGAGGATTTTTATGAATTTGAAGTGAAATATCTTATTAAAGAAGAGATGGCTCGAACTTCTGAAGATATTTTATTTAGGAGAACAAAACTTGGAATTAATTTTCCCAAAGAGGCGAAGGATAAATTAGAAATTATTTTAAAAAGACACCTTTAGTTCTTATGATATTATAAATTGGTGCAAAAATTTATTTTATCAATTGATCAAGGAACAACTTCTACACGTTCGATAATTTTTAATGGTAATTTTGAAATTGTTTCTAGTGATCAATTGGAATTTAAACAATACTTTCCAAAAGATGGATGTGTAGAACACGACCCTCAAGAGATATTTAATACTGTTTTACAAACAACACAAAATGCAATAAAAAAAGCAAAAGTTAATTCCAGCCAAATATTAGGTATTGGAATAACTAATCAAAGAGAAACTGTAGTCATTTGGGACAAACAAACAGGTAAGCCTATTTACAAAGCTATTGTTTGGCAAGATAGAAGAACAGTAAATTATTGCAAAGATTTAACTAGGAAAGGATTTGCAAAAAAAATACAAAAAATTACTGGTCTTGTAATTGATGCATATTTTTCAGCAACTAAAATAAAATGGATACTTGACAATATAGAGTCATCAAAAAAATTGTTAAAAGAGGATAGACTTTTATTTGGGACAATTGATACTTGGCTTCTGTGGAAGTTAACAGAGGGAAGATCTTTTTTTACTGAGGCTACGAATGCTTCAAGAACCATGTTATATGACATCAAAAAAAACTGTTGGTCAAAGGAATTACTAAAAATTTTTAATATCCCTTATAGAATTCTTCCCGAAGTAAAAGATAGTGCAGATGATTTTGGGTACACAACTCTTTTTGGAGATAAGATCAAAATAGGAGGTATGGCTGGTGACCAACAAGCAGCAACAATTGGACAGGCCTGTTTTAAACCTGGATCTATTAAGTCTACATATGGGACTGGTTGTTTTATGATCATGAATATTGGACAAAAACTTAAAATATCAAAAAATAATTTGCTTACGACCATTGCATATAAAATTAATAATAAGACCACTTATGCCTTAGAAGGTTCTATCTTCGTTGCTGGGGCTGCTGTTCAGTGGTTAAGAGACTCACTTAAAGTTATCAAAACAGCACAAGAGACAGAAATTTTTTATTCTAAGAGTGATCAAAGTCAAAAAATTTACTTTGTTCCCGCTTTTGTTGGTTTAGGGGCTCCTTATTGGGATGGGGAAGCCAGAGGTGCAATTTTTGGAATGACAAGAAATACTGGAATAGCAGAGTTTGTCAAAGCCGCTATAGATAGTGTTGCATACCAAACTAAAGACTTGGTCATTGCCATGCAGAAAGATAGTGGTGTTCCAATTAAACAACTTAAAGTCGATGGAGGAATGGTAGCAAATGAAGATTTCCTGCAATTTTTGTCAAATATTTTAATTTTAAATTGTGACAGACCAAAAGTAACAGAAACAACTGCATTGGGAGCAGCCTATCTTGCTGGACTTTCTTCAGGATTTATTAAAAATACTGAGGAAATTTCTAAAAAATGGCAAAGTGATAAAATATTTAAACCAAAACTTCACAAGAAAGAAGTTAAATATCTTTATGAAGGGTGGCTAAAAGCTGTAAAGAAAACAACAACAAAAAAGAATAGAAAATAAAAAAATTTTTGATATTTATGTTATATGCGCATTAATATTGAAATTGGTGATATTGAAGCATTTATTGAATTAACTGAGACTAACTCTTTTGCTAAAGCTGCAAATAATTTAAATTTATCTCAACCCGCTCTCTCAAGAAGAATTCAAAAGTTAGAGCACGAATTAGGAACTACTCTATTTGATAGGACCACTAGAAAAGTTCAACTTTCATATTCTGGGAGAAATTTTTATGATCGAGCAAGAGGAATAATAGAGGCAGTCAAAACAGCAACAAAAACTCTAAATGAAAAATATAGCTTTCCCTCAATAATTAAAATTGGGGTGGTTCATTCGGCGCTAAGAAATATTTTATTTTCATCACTTAAACAATTCAAAGAAATTGAACCAAGGTGTAAAGTTCAAATCATTGAAAGGTCATCTAATAATGTTGTTGATAGTGTTTTGGGAGGAGAATGTGATTTTGGTATTAATTTTACTGGTAAACAAGAACCTGGAATTAGCTTCGAAAATTTATTCGTGGAAGATTACGTCGTTGTATTTCCAAAAGGAGACAAGTTAGAGAAAAAAAGAAAAATAAAGATATCTGAAATTAAAGGTAGGAATTTTATTTCAATATGGAAAGGTTCTGGGAGTAGAATTTATATTGAGAATGCACTTGCGCTCCAAGAAGAAGATATCGATTGGGCCTATGAAGTGAGGCACATACCAACTGCATTAAATATGGTTGAGCAAGGTCTTGGAATAACTCTTGCCCCAAAATTAGCTATTTCAAAGGATTATTCTTCTCTGTCATATAGGCCTTTAATTGACCCCTCTGTAACTAGAACAATTGGATTAATAAAAAGATCTGGAAGAGATTTAAGCTATGACTCGCAAAAATTATATGACCTTTTAAAAGAAAAATTTAAAAAATAATTAATTAGTATAATGCATAAATAAATTTACTAATTAATGTTTATAATAAAAGTATGTTGTCAATAGATAGTTTTAAAACACTTGATCAATTTTCAAATAATGGAAAAAACTACACTTTCTATAACCTATCTAAATTGGAGGATAATTTTCCTAAAATAAAAAATGTACCTAAGTCAAAAAAAATACTCATTGAAAATTTACTTAGATTAGAAGATGGCAAAGATGTAAATAAAGACCTTATCGAAAATGTATTAGAAAATCCTGAGAAAAAACATGAAATATTTTTTCTTCCTTCAAGAGTGTTAATGCAAGACTTTACTGGCGTGCCTGCTGTTGCAGATTTAGCAGCAATGCGTGATGCTGTTTCAAAAAAAGGTGGTAATCCATCAAAAGTTAATCCTATGTCCCAAGTTGATTTAGTAATAGATCATTCTGTAATGGTTGATTATTTTGCTAGCCCAAATGCATTTCAAAAAAATGTAGATATGGAATTTGGAAGAAATGCAGAGAGATATGAGTTTTTAAAATGGGGACAACAAGCTTTTAAAAATTTTAGGGTTATTCCACCTGGCACAGGAATATGCCATCAAGTAAATTTAGAGTATTTAGCTCAAGTAGTCTGGAGCAAGGAGCTTGACGATAAAGTTTTATTATACCCTGACACATTAGTTGGAACAGACAGTCATACGACAATGGTAAATGCACTTGGTGTTCTAGGTTGGGGAGTAGGAGGAATTGAAGCTGAGGCTGCTATGCTTGGCCAATCTGTATCAATGCTTTTACCAGAAGTTGTTGGTTTTGAAGTATCAGGGAGAATGAAAGAGGGTGTTACAGCAACAGATCTAGTTTTAACAATTGTACAAATGCTAAGAGAAAAAGGAGTAGTAGGAAAATTTGTTGAATTCTATGGTGATGGTTTAAGGAATTTATCACTCGCTGACAGAGCAACTATTGCCAACATGGCTCCAGAATATGGAGCAACTTGTGGTTTTTTTGCAGTTGATGATGAAACTATCAAATACTTGAAATTGACATCTAGAGGCTCCGATCTGATAAATACTGTTGAAAAATATAACAGAATTCAAGGTTTGTGGGCCGATGACAGATGTAATTATAATGATAACGTTCATTTAAAACTAGAAAATGTTCAAGCATCATTAGCAGGACCTAAAAGACCTCAAGATAGAATTAATCTTGAAAGCGTGAATTTAAATTTTAAAAAATTTTCAAAAAACAAACCTATTGAAAAAGAAATTAAAAATCACAATTACAAAATGCAAGACGGTAACGTTGTAATTGCTGCTATTACTTCATGTACTAATACCTCTAATCCAGATGTTTTAGTTGCAGCAGGCTTAGTCGCAAAAAAGGCTTGTGAATTAGGTCTACAAGTAAAACCTTGGGTTAAGACTTCTTTAGCACCTGGTTCAAAAGTTGTTACTGATTATTTGGCTAAATCGGGTTTGAATAAATATTTAGACCAACTTGGTTTTCATCTAGTTGGTTATGGATGCACTACGTGTATAGGAAACTCAGGGCCACTTGATAAAGATATTGCCGAGTGTATCTCAAAAAATGATTTAACAGTTGCTTCAGTACTTTCAGGTAATAGAAATTTTGAAGGCAGAGTTAATCCACACGTTAAAGCTAATTATCTTGCCTCACCACCTTTAGTTGTAGCATATGCTTTAGCTGGGTCTGTACTTATTAATTTGACAAGTGATCCCATTGGTATTGACACAGATGGTAATGAAGTATTTTTAAAAGACATTTGGCCAAGCAATAGCGAAATCCGAAATGCTGTTGAAAAAAATGTATCGCCTGAAATGTTTAAAAAACAATACTCTAATGCTTTAGATGGGCCAAAAGAATGGCAAAAAATTAATACTTCTACGGGAGACCTGTATAATTGGAATTCTTCATCAACTTACGTACAGAAACCTCCATTTTTTGATAATCAATCAAATGATGATAAAGAGATTAAGCCAATTGAGAATGCAAGACCTTTATTACTACTAGGCAATAGTGTTACTACAGATCACATTTCACCTGCAGGGGCTATTAAAGTTGATAGTCCTGCTGGCAACTACTTCATGGAACGGCAAATACGTCAAAATGATTTTAATTCATATGGTGCTAGAAGGGGCAATCATGAAGTAATGGTAAGGGGTACTTTTGCCAATATAAGAATTAAAAACCAACTGCTATCAAACGTTGAGGGCGGATACTCAATTTTAGAACCTGATAAGAAAAAAATGAGTGTTTATGATGTTGCTATGGAGTATGCAAAAAGGTCTGAAAATGTTGTAGTTTTTGCAGGAGAAGAATACGGAACTGGATCATCGCGTGATTGGGCTGCAAAAGGGACGAAGTTATTAGGTATTAAGGCAGTTATTGCTGAAAGTTTTGAAAGGATACACCGATCAAATTTGGTTGGAATGGGAGTTCTGCCTATACAACTTAAAAGTCACACAATAAATGATTTAAATATTCAATCGTCTGATTTAATAAATATAAAACTTACTGAAGACCTGAAGCCTTTACAAGAATTAGAAGTCATTATTCAAAGCAATATGAGAAATATAAAAATAGATTGTATTTTAAGAATTGATACTATCAATGAGCTACAATATTATAAAGCAGATGGCATATTAAATTTTGTTTTAAAAAATATTCTAAAAAATTAAATAATTTTTGGATTTTCTAACAGTTCTTTCAGTCTAACTAAAAAAGTTACTGCTTGCTTACCGTCTATTAATCTGTGGTCATAACTTAATGCAATATACATCATTGGTTTTATAACAATCTTCTTTTTTACAGCGATAGGTCTATCAATTATTGAGTGCATACCTAATATAGCACTTTGAGGTGGGTTGATAATTGGGGTGCTCATCATAGAACCGTATATTCCTCCATTTGTAATTGAGAATGTTCCTCCTGATAAATCACTCATGGAAAGTTTATTTGAATTTGCTTTCTCAGATAATTCAATAATATACTTTTCAATTTCTGCATTTGATAAATCTCCAGCATTTCTAATTATTGGAACAACAAGCCCCTTTTCAGATCCAATTGCAATACCTATATCAAAGTAGTTTTTATAAATTATTTTATCTTCGTGAATTTCTGAATTAATCTCTGGTATTTCTTTTAAAACTTCTGTGCAGGCTTTAACAAAAAAAGACATAATGCCAAGTTTCACACCATGTTTTTTTTGAAAACTTGTTTGTTCTTTTTTTCTAAGAGACATAATTGCTGACATATCGACTTCGTTAAATGTTGTGAGAATTGCGGCTGTATTTTGAGCTTCTTTTAACCTTCTGGCAATTGTTTGCCTTAATTTTGACATTGGGATAGTTTTTTCATCTAACGTAGAGTTATCTTTGTCGAAGTTTGGAAGATCAACTGCCTTAGCTGGAGTTTTTGTTTGATTTTCGCTAACTTTAGAGACATTAGATGGGTCAATTGTTTGTTTTTCTTCATTTATTTCTTCGATTTGACTTGTTTCTAGTTTGGGTTTTTGTTCAGTAGTCGTATTCTCTGATATTTCAGCAATAGATTGACCAACATTCACAGTAGATCCCTCTGGGGTTATTATCTTTGTTAATTTTCCAGAGGTTTGAGCAGGAATTTCAATTGTGATTTTCTCTGTTTCAATTTCAGCTAAATTATCGCCAGACTCAAAGCTATCTCCCTCTTTGATCAACCAAGATGTAAGCGTGCCTTCAATGATCGACTCTCCAAGCTCAGGTACTGTTATGTTTTTCATTACTCTTTCGGTAAGTTTTTAAATTTCATAAAACTGACACCACTTCTTTCTTTTATAACACGTTTTAGTGATGATTTAAGAGCTAATTCTTTTATTAGTTGCTGATTAGTACTATGTCTTTTTGATATGCCTGTAGCAGGAGCTGCTGCAGGGCGTCTTCCAACATAATGAACTTTTTTGGTTAAATTATTTTTTACTAAAACATGTCTAATACGACTTTTAACAAAACTCCATGCACCCATATTTTTTGGCTCCTCTTGAACCCATAAAATCTCACTTTCTTTATGTTTTAATATAACATCTCCTATGGCATCAAATGGAAATGGATAAATTTGCTCAATACGAACTATTTTTACATCTTTAATATTATACTTTGTTCTAAAATCATCTAATTCATAAAATATTTTTCCAGAGCAGAAAATTATCCTTTTTGGGTTTTTGATTTCATCTTCAATGAGGCGATGAAAAGATGAGCGTCCAGTAAATTCACTAATAGATGATACATTATTTGGGTGGCGCAGTGTGGATTTAGGGGTAAATACTATTAGTGGTTTTCTAAAATTTCTATGTATTTGCCTTCTCAAAGCATGAAAGTAGCTCGCAGGAGTGGTGCAGTTTACAATCTGAACGTTATCTTCTGCTGCCATTTGAAGAAATCTTTCTATTCTTGCACTGGAGTGTTCAGGACCCATACCCTCATGACCATGAGGTAATAACATGACTAATCCACTCATTTGCATCCATTTTCTCTCACTTGAAGCAATAAACTGGTCAATGATAATTTGGGCACCGTTGGCAAAATCTCCAAATTGGGCCTCCCATAAAACCAAAGTATTTGGGTCTGCTAACGAGTACCCATATTCAAAACCTAGGACACCTAATTCAGAGAGAAAACTATCAATTACTTCAAACTGTTTTTGATTTTTAGCAATGTGATTGAGTGGAATATATCTCTCTTCTGATTTTTGATCATAAAAAACTGAGTGTCTCTGACTGAAAGTTCCCCTTCCAGAATCTTGACCTGCAAGCCTCACTCTATATCCTTCCTTTAACAATGCTCCAAATGCTAAAGCCTCAGCAAAAGACCAGTCAATATTCTTTCCTGATTTTATTGAAGTTAATCTAGATTTATTAAACTTTTCTAATTTCGGATGAAGATTAAATCCTTTAGGTATTTGTGAAATTTTTGTGCCAATTTCCTTTAAGGATTTTTCTGACTCAGCTGTTCTACCTCTTCTAAGTGGATCTTTTGGTGCAAGACTTAATCCACTCCATTGTCCACCCATCCAAGATTTTGTTTTTAATTTATAGTTTTTTGCTTTTTCAAATTTCTTCTCGAGATCAGACCATATTCTGTCCTTGATGAAGTCTACCTGTTTTGTATTTACTACTTCTTGGCTTATAAGTTTATCTGCATAAATACTAGCAACTGTTTTTTTCTTTTTTATAGTTTGATACATCAATGGTTGAGTGAAAGAGGGCTCATCACCCTCGTTATGTCCATGTTTTCTGTAACAAAACATATCGACAAGTGTATCTTTTTTGAATGTGTTTCTAAATTCTGTTGCGGCTCTTGAGGCTAAAACAACAGCCTCTGGGTCATCTCCATTTACATGAAATATTGGGGATTGAACAATTTTTCCTATCTCTGAAGAGTAAGGCGCAGATCGGCTATATTGAGGACTAGTTGTAAATCCAATTTGATTATTAATAATAAAGTGAATTAATCCACCAATTCTGTAGCCATTTAATTGTGACATAGTAAAGGTTTCAGCAACAATACCTTGTCCAGCAATTGCTGCGTCTCCATGAATTAGTAGGCCTGAAACTTTCGTATTATTTTTGTCTTGAATGATTGTTTGTTTAGCTCTTATTTTGCCAGCTACAACTGGATTTACCGCTTCTAAGTGAGAGGGATTAGCTGCCATACTCACATGAATAATCTTACCTCCAAAACTTCTATCAGAGCTTGCACCTAAATGATATTTAACATCACCAGAGCCCTGATCACTGAGGGCATTCTCGCCTCCATGGATAAATTCTCCAAAAATTTGAACATGAGGTTTTTTTACTATGTTAGCTAATATATTTAGTCTTCCTCTGTGGGCGCATGCAAAGGAAAAATCTTCTACACCATATTCTGAGGATCTTTTTAAAATCTGTTCAAGCGCTGGTATTGTAGACTCAGCTCCTTCAAGTCCAAATCTTTTGGTACCTCTGTACTTTGTATCTAGAAACTTTTCAAAATATTCTGCTGTAATTAATCTCTCCAAGATTGTCCTTTTACCCTTGGAGGTTAATTGCATGTCTTTTTTTTCTTCTATTCTATCCTTCAGCCATTTGTATTCTTCAGCGGACTGAATATGTTTGTATTCAATTGCCAAGGTGCCAGAATAGATGCTTTGAAGTTTTTCAAAAACTTCACGTACAGTAGCTTTCTGAAATCCTAAATATCCAAATAGAAAAATTTTTCGATCATAATCTTTTTTTTGAAAACCGTAATACTCGGGGTCTAAACCTGATGGATTGTTCTTTGCCATTAAACCTAAAGGGTCAAGATCAGCTATAAGGTGCCCTATCTCTCTGTAAGCTCTTATCATCATAACAAGTCGAAGAGAGTCAGTAATTGCCTGATCAAGGGAAATCTGATTAAAATCAATGTCTCTTGAGGTCTCTGACCAATTTATTTTTTGATAGTCAGCTAGTATAGAGATTTCCTCAGGAGCGAGAGCTTTAAAGAATTCATGCCAGCTCTTATCAACAAGACTTGGGTCTTTTATATAATCTCTATATATCGCTATTACTTGAGAGGCATTATTAGTTGTGAGAAATGAATTATAAGATCTCATTAATAGGTTTATGTATACGCCTATCTAATAAAGATGTCATTTGATTTTTGATCATAAAAGCTTATCAACAGCTGATACTAAACCCTGTACAGATTTGACAGATTTTTTTAACATTAATTTCTCTTTGGCTGTAAGTTTTACCTCAATAATTTTTTCAATTCCTTTATTTCCAATAATTGTAGGTACTCCCATATACATATTTCTAAGGCCATATTGGCCATTGATATAAGCAGCACAAGGTAAAAGTTTTTTTTGATTTAATAAAAAAGCCTCTGCCATCTGAATTGCCGAACTTGCAGGTGCGTAGAAAGCTGATCCATTTTTTAATAACTTCACGATTTCACCACCGCCCATTCTTGTTCGATCGACTATTTTTTCAATTTTTGAGTAAGGAAATTTTTTAAGCTTTATAAAATTGATTAAAGGGACACCTCCTATTGTTGTGTAATTAATTAGAGGTACCATGTCATCTCCATGGCCTCCTAATACAAATGTTTCAACATCATTCACGGATACCTTCAAAGCATCTGATAAGAAGTATTTCATTCGGGAGGAGTCCAATACTCCCGCCATGCCCACACACATGTTTTTGGGTAGTTTGGAATATTTCTGGAGAACGTATACCATCGCATCAAGTGGGTTTGTAATACAAATAACAAATGCTTTAGGAGCATATTTTTTTATATCTAGTGCAATTTTTTTTATTATTTTTCCATTGATCTCAAGTAAATCATCTCTACTCATTCCAGGTTTACGGGGTAAGCCAGCAGTTATGATGATAACGTCAGATCCCTTCATTTTTGAAAAATCATTGGTACCCTCTATTGACCCTGTGAAACCTTCGACTGCTGATGATTGACTAAGGTCTAAAGCTTTTCCTTGAGGCATCCCGGTAACAACATCAATAAGTGTTATATTACCGAGTTTTTTTAAAGCTAATAAATGTGCGAGTGTGCCTCCAATATTTCCAGCACCAATTAATGAGATTTTATTCACTTATTATCCATTTTGGATATTTCATGTTTTATTTCAGCTATCGCTTTAGCTGGGTTTAATCCTTTCGGACAAGAGTTCGTGCAATTCATAATCGAATGACATCTATATAGTTTAAAACTATCATCTAATTCATTCAACCTTTCTTTTTTTTCTTCATCTCTACTATCTTGTATCCAGCGATTTGCTTGAAGCAATACAGCTGGTCCCAAATATTTATCCTCGTTCCACCAATAACTAGGACAAGAAGTGCTACATGAGAAACACATAACACATTCCCATTTACCATCTAACTTATCTCTGTCTTCGACTGACTGTAAGTTTTCACGTTTATTATTTGGGGACTTTTTATTTAACCATGGTTTTATAGATTTAAATTGTTCAAATGCTTTTTTTAAATCAACCACTAGATCTTTTAAAACCTTCATATGAGGAAGAGGATAAATATTTATTTCATCCGAACACTCTTCTATATGTTTTTGACATGCAAGTGTATTTACTCCATCTATGTTCATTGCACATGATCCACAAACACCTTCTCTACAAGATTTTCTAAAAGTTAAACTTGGATCAACTTCAGCTTTAATTTTATTTAATATATCTAGAACCATTGTTCCTGCTTTAGCTACATCAATTTCAAATCGATCGATTTGAGGTGGGGTATTTTCATCACCAGACCACCTATAAACATTTATAATTCGGATATCATGATTTTGTTGAGATTGCTCGTCAATGAGATCGACATTAGAATAAGATTTTCCTTTAACTGGAACTGAGTTTTTTGGAAGAGTAAGTTGTACCATTTAATAAACCCTTACTTGTGGTTGGATGACAGAGATTTGATTACTCAGTGTAGTCATTCTCACTGGTCTATAGGTGACTTTATAATCAGTGACATCCCCCCAAAAAAGAGTGTGTTTTAACCAATTTTCATCATCTCTGTCTGGAAAGTCCTCTCTAGCGTGAGCACCTCTACTTTCAGTTCTTTGCTCAGCAGAAACACCAACACTTCCAGCAACCTGCATTAAATTATGTAGTTCTAAAGCTTCAACTAAATCTGTATTAAAAACATCAGACTGATCTTTAACTTTAATATGTTTTAAATCTTGTGACATCGAGGCTAATTCATCATTGCCTAATTTCAAAGTTTCACTTTCTCTGTAAACACCAAATCTTTTTTGAACAGTCTTTTGCATCCTCTCTCTTAGCTCACCGACTGAAACATCTCCTTTGTTACTTTTAATGGACTCTAATCTCTCTATGATAGAATTTGTTTGCGACACAGATGGGGTTCTCAATGACTCTTTGGTATCAATAACTTGGCCGGCCTGAATTGCTGCACCCCTTCCAAAAACTACGAGCTCAGCTAAAGCATTTGTTCCAAGTCGATTAGCTCCATGAACTGAAGCGCATGCAGCTTCTCCGATAGCCATCAGTCCCTCACAGACTTCTTCTGTATTAGAGTAACTTGGTTTCAAAACTTCTGCTTTAAAGTTTGTAGGAATTCCGCCCATACAATAATGAACAGTTGGAATTACTGGGATTGGCTCTTTTGAAATATCTCTTCCACAAAAGGCTTTAACTGACTCAGAAATACCAGGTAATCTTTTTGCAAGCATATCAGCATCAAGATGTTCCAAATGAAGATTTATATAATCTTTATTAGGTCCGCATCCTCTACCTGCGCTAATCTCTTTGCTTATGAATCTTGATATGACATCTCTAGCAGCAAGATCTTTTGCGTTCGGGGCATATTCTAACATAAACCTTGTGCCTTCGTTGTTCTTAAGAATACCTCCTTCACCTCTAGCTGCTTCTGAAATTAAAACACCCACACCATATATTCCTGTTGGATGGAATTGAATAAACTCCATATCAGACAGAGGAAGACCGGCTCTCAGCGCTATGCCTGCTCCATCACCAGTGCAAATATGGGCACTTGTTGAGGATTGAAAAATTCTTCCATAACCCCCAGTTGCGAGAATTGTCATTTTCGCAATAAAACGATGCAATGATCCGTCCTCTATACTAATTGCTAAAAGACCACAAATTGTATCATTGTCATCTTTAAGTAAGTCTATAGCGAAATATTCGTTATAAAAATCAACGTCATTTTTGAGGCTTTGTTGATACAGAGTATGGAGTAATGCGTGGCCGGTCCTGTCAGCTGCAGCGCAAGCTCGGCTTGCTGGCTCGCCTTTACCATTTTTTGTCATATGGCCACCAAAAGGTCTTTGATAAATCTTACCGTCATCTGTTCTTGAAAATGGCATACCATAATGTTCAAGCTCAACAATTGAGTCGACTGCATTTGAGCATAAATATTCAATACTGTCTTGATCACCCAGCCAGTCTGAGCCTTTTACAGTGTCAAACATATGCCACTGCCAGCTGTCCTCACCCATATTAGCTAAGGCAGCTCCAATTCCACCTTGAGCCGCAACAGTATGACTTCTTGTAGGGTAAACTTTTGAGACACATGCAGTTTTAAGGCCTTGTTCAGAACACCCCAAAGCTGCTCTCAAGCCCGCTCCACCAGCGCCTAATACAACTACATCTAATTTATGATCTGTATAATTCATATTAAAAAAATAACACCGGTAAAAAGAGGATAAAGGAAATACCAATAATTCCGTCTGTTATTAAAGAATAAAGTTTCATTTTATTTAATTGAAAATAATCCTCATAAACTTTGCCCAGTTGAATTCTAATATGAAGTATTGATATGATAAAAAATATTAATAATAAAATTTTATTAGTGGAAGTAGATAATGAGATAACGAGAGAATTTACATCGGAGTAAGAACTTAAAAAAAACAAAATAAACCAATAGCTAATAGGAATTAACGCTAGATATAAAATTCTTTCTATTTTCCACTTTTGAGAAGCTTTCATTAAAATATCATCCAAGTAAAAATCAAAGTCATTATAATATTTGCTACTAGAATGAGATATGTCACTAGGTAGACATTTTTAAGATCCATTCCAATTGAAAATGACCATAAGAAATATTTAAAACCGTTTAACAAATGATGATTAAAGATAAAAAACCAAAAGACAAATATTAGCTTTATAGGTAGCAAGTTTATCAACAATGTTAATACTTGATTAAGTTGAGGAAGAAAATTTAAGCTTCCTAACCAAATTGCAAAAAATGGCAAAGAAAAAGCAAATGCAATTACTCCTATCCTGCTGGAGATAGAAAATACCATTGTTAAAAAAGGTCTATATATTTGCAAATGTGGTGATATTGGAGCCATAGAAAGGCAATATATTTAAAAATGTCTTATAGTAAAAAACTATTATTTTATTAATTCATGCGTTACATGAATAAATTAAGGCTGTGGAAAAAATGTTAATCAAATTACCCATTCATTGAAATTAAGGTTCTGAAAATGCACTATATTCAATTAAAATCCAATCAGGTCGTGAACATTTTTGTTTAAATGTGCCGAATCTCACCCCGCATGAGAAAGCTTTATTCATATAAAGTTGGCACCACGACCTATCAATATACTCTCTTTAATATGTTTATTGTCTATATATAATCTGCTGCTATGTCTGCTCTAGCACAATTATCCAAATTTATTGATCGATTTAATACATTCATTGGATATCTATGTGCTTTTTTTGTTTTCTCTATGGTCATAGTTGTATTCACTGTTGTCGTCTTAAGATACGGGTTCAATATTGGTTTTATATGGATGCAAGAAGTTTATGTTTGGCTTCATAGTTTTGTTTTTATGTTGGGTGCTGGTTTTACTTATTTAGCTAATGAACATGTCAGAATAGACGTCTTTTACCGAGAGGCATCAAAAAAATATAAAGCTACTGTGGATCTATTTGGAAATATTTTTTTACTTCTACCTTTTTTATATATTATTTGGAATTACAGCTATCCCTTTGTATATAGATCTTTTTTAATGGGAGAGGTTTCCAGAGAAGCGGGCGGTATGCCTGCTTTATATATTCTAAAAAGTGCAATTCTATGGTTTTGTTTAGTTTTATTTCTTCAATTAGTCTCTAATGTAATTAAATCAATACTAACACTTTCAAACTATCATTTGTCTGAAAATAAATCATGATTAGTCCTGAAATTTTAGCAATTGTAATGTTTGTAACAACATTGGGTTTATTGCTTTTCGGTTTTCCTGTTGCTTTTACACTCGCTGGAACAGCTCTTCTGTTTGGATTTTTAGGAGACGCTCTAGAAATATTTAATTTCAGAATGCTAGGATTTTTTCCTCAACGCATTTTTGGAACAATGATTAATGAGCCCCTTGTGGCTGTGCCCCTATTCATTTTTATGGGAATAATGTTAGAAAAAACAAAAATTGCAGCCGGACTATTACACTCAATTGGTGAACTTTTTGGAACTACAAAAGGAGGTCTTGGAATAGGAGTTGTAATAGTGGGTATGTTGCTAGCTGCATCAACAGGCATTGTCGGTGCAACAGTTGTAACTATGGGAATGTTATCTTTGCCCTCAATGATGAAAGCTGGCTATGATCAAAAAATAGCCACAGGCACAATTTGTGCTGCTGGAACATTGGGACAGATAATTCCACCTTCAATTGTTTTAGTTTTATTAGCAACAATTTTACAAGGAGCAAATGAAGAAGCGGCAATGTTAGTTGGTAATTTAGCTCCTGACCCAGTAACTGCAATTGATTTGTTTGCGGGCGCAATATTACCTGGACTAATGTTGGTTGTATTATTCATTATATTCATTTTTTTTTACGCAAGAATAAATCCACTATCGTGTCCTCCAGTAGAAACGACAAGGTCAAGAGGGGAGATTTATATAGAAGCAGCTAAATCTGTGATTCCTCCAATAACTCTAATTGTATTAGTTTTAGGGTCCATACTTTTTGGCATTGCAACACCTACAGAGTCTGCTTCAGTTGGTGCAGTAGGTGCAGCAATGATAGCACTTTTAAAAGGTGAGTTGAATTTTAAGAACCTCAAGGAAACAGCAATAGGAACAGTAAAGCTTAGTTCATTTGTGTTTGTAATATTAATTGGAGCGTCAATGTTTTCATTAGTTTTTCGTGCTTTTGGTGGTGATGAAATGATTGAACATTTTCTCGGTAATTTGCCAGGTGGACTTTACGCAGCACTAATTTTAGTTATGGTAGTTATATTTCTTTTGGGTTTCTTTCTAGATTATATAGAGATAATTTTTGTCATTGTACCATTAGTGGGGCCAATATTAATTGCAAATGGAGCTGATCCATTGTGGCTTGGTATTCTAATATCGTTAAATCTACAAACAAGTTTCCTAACTCCACCATTTGGTTTTTCATTATTTTTTTTAAGAGGAGTAGCTCCAGACAATATTCAAACTAAAAACATGTATAAAGGTGTAATTCCATTTATTGGAATTCAAATATTAGCAATATTAATTGTTGGTTTTTATCCAGAGATTGCAACTTGGTTGCCTGATAAAATGTTTTAAAAAAATAATCATCCCCGAACATTTCGGGGATGATATAAATATCATGAATTTATGCTGATGGATAAGTAAATGGGAGACTTCTAACTCTCATGTACTCTTTCTCAGACGTATTTGTCCACCTTAGAATTGAGGATCTAAATTCAACAATATGTGAAAAAAGAGCCTGTGAAACTGGGTCTTCAGCAGCAATAGCGCTACAAACCTCACCTGCTCTTTGACCTAGAGCATTCATAACAGGATCTGGAAGTTGTCTCATTTGAACACCATGTTCGTTAATGAGTTTCTGGTATGAACTATCATTAACAGCTTGGAAAAAAGATAGCACTTCCATATTGACAGCTTTTGTAGCAACAGTAATTAGTTCTCTTGTTGCATCATCTAGCTTCTCCCACTCAAACATATCTATTGAACAGTCTAAGATCGTTGCTGGCTCATGCCATCCAGGATTGTAGTAATATTTAGCTGCTTGATGTAAACCTTTACCTAAGTCAGCTGCTGGACCAATCCATTCTGTAGCATCAATAGCACCAGAAGCAAGTGAAGGAAGCACATCCGCACCTGCTAAAAGAACAGTGTTAGCACCAAATGATTTTAATACTTCACCGCCAAGACCAGGCATTCTGATTTTTAGACCTTCAAAGTCTGCGAGTGAGTTAATTTCTTTATTAAACCAACCACCCATCTGGTTACCAGTATTTCCCATTGGAAGAAATTTTACACCGATAGCATTATAAGCTTTGTCTGCTGCTTCAATTCCTCCACCATAGTAACACCATGCATTTTGTTCTTGAGCCGTTAAACCAAAAGGTAAAGCTGCAGAAAAAGATGGAGCCATACTAATGTTTGTCCAATAATAACCTGCACCATAAGCCATTTGAGCGGCTCCAGATCTTACTGCGTCCAATGACTCAAGTGGTGGTACTAATTCGCCACCATGATAAACAGTAATTTTTAGTTTATCAGAAGCATTGTTAACGTAACTTGCAAATCTATCTATTGCTTTACCAAGACCACTTGCTTTGCCAAAAGCAGAACATGCAATCCATTCCATGTGTCCACCTGATATTGCTGGTGCTGGAAATGAAGAAACTGCTGCGGCGCCCAGTGCTGCAGCACCTGCACCTTTAAGGAAATTTCTTCTTTTCATGGTCTTATTATTAATCTTCTTTTTTGCCATAAATATTCCCCTCCTAAATTAAGAAATAATTAATTATTTTTTATTAGCTATCATTATACCAACAATCACAGATAAAATTCCAGCGTAATGATAACTCTGTAATGTTTCTTGAAAGACTAAATATGCAAGAATTCCACCAAAAATAGGCATTAAGTGGAGAAAAGGACCTGATTTATTAGGGCCAATTAAAGCCACTCCAGTATTCCAACAAATATATGACAAGATGCTGGGAAAAGTTCCGGTATAGCCAATTACTAATAAGGTCTTGTAGTCAAATGTTATGAAATTATTTTGAATTATAATATCATACAAATAAACAGGTAAGAGTAAGATTACTGTAAATACGAATGATAAATATAAAAAACTAAATCCTGAAACACCTGTTTCATTTTTTTTTAGAAATATTGAATACAATGCCCAAGATATAACAGCTAGTAAGATGAATAAATCTCCAAAGTAAAATTTCGAGTCAAATATATTTTGATAGTTACCTTTTGTTATAACATAGCTAACACCAATAAGAGATAAAATGACACCTAACATTTGAAACAAATTTGTTTGATTTTTATAAATCAATTTGTTTAAAAGGATTATCAACATGGGTGTTGTCGAAATAACTAATAAAGAATTAATAACAGTTGTCGCTGTTAGACCAATATAAGTTAAGGTGTTAAATAGTGTCGGACCAGTTAAAATAATCAAAAAAACTATTCCTGGTTGTTTTTTTAAAAGGGGTAAGTCAACTAAAGCATTTTTTAAACAAAAGGGAGTTAAAATAATTAAAGCTATTACCCACCTATAAAAAGATAACGATAAGGGTGATACTAAATCCTCGACTGAAGATAATCTTCCTACTATAAAATTGCCTGACCAAAATAAGGAGGCAAAACATAAAAATATCGCTGCTTTAAGAGAAACACTCACTTAGATTTCTTATTTTAAATTTTCAATAGCAATTGCTAGACCTTGACCACCGCCAATACACATACTTGCAACACCAAACTTTTGTTTTGTTCTTCTAAGTTGATGAGACAAGGTTGTAATAATTCTTGCACCTGAACAGCCAATGGGGTGACCTAATGCAATAGCGCCCCCAGCAATATTTAATTTACTTGGATCAATCTTTAAAGATCTTTGGACAGCAACTGAAGTTGCAGCAAAAGCCTCATTGACCTCAACCAAATTAAAATAGTTAATATTTACACTCATTTTCTTCATTAATTTCTTTATAGCTGTAATTGGAGTAACACCCATATAATCGGGATTGCCCGCTGAGGACGCCCAAGCTAGTACTTTTGCTATTGGTTTAATTTTGTTAGAAGTTACATATTTTTCTGAAGCTAGAGCCAAAAAACTAGCTCCATCATTTAATGAAGAGGCATTTCCAGCAGTAACTGTTCCAGATTTTTTAAAAACAGCTTTTAATTGGCTTAATTTTGGCAAAGTCGTGTCTTTTCGAATTTCATCTTTAAGAGATGTTTTTGTCAATTCGTTTTTGAAGTAATTATTTTTAATTGCCTTATAAGTTTTTAGATAAGACTGATAAGCAAATTGATCTTGGTCTTGTCTTGTAACATTATATTTTCTTGAAACGTTTTCAGCTGTTATGCCCATATGTTCTTTTGAAAAAGCATCTGTTAGGCCATCGTTAACTAAAGTGTCTATAAAGATATTGTTTCCTAATTTTTTTTCTCCAGTTCTACTCAGATACGCGTGGCGTGCCCTGGACATACTTTCTTGACCACCAACAATTAATAAATTTGACTCGCCGGAATAAATTTTAGATGAACCATCTATTGTAGCTCTCATACCACTTCCACAAACTTGATTTACTACATAAGCAAAGGATGTCTGTTGCATTCCGGAACCTAGTGCAACTTGCCTTGCTGTATTCATTCCTAGTCCACTAGTTAATACTTGTCCTAAAATTAATCCTTCAACTTCTTTAGTATTGATTGTTTTATTTCTATCAAATAATTCTTTGAGACAAGAGGTTCCTAATTCTACTGATTCAGTTTTTTTGTAATTACCTAGATAAGCTCCTATTGGTGTTCTAACTGCATCGATTATAAAAACATCACTCATTAATATTTATCCTTCTGTATTCAATTATTGACTCAGGATTTGCCAACGATCCCAAGTTCTGCACTTTACCATTATTGATAATTTTTTTGACAAGTATTTCAGAGTTTTTACCACTTTTTGTTCTTGGAATGTCTTTAACTATAAATATTTTCCAAGGAACATGCCTTGGACTAAGCGATGTCTTGAGGTGTTTTTTCACTATTGTATTAAAATCAACATTAATTTTTGTGTTTAACAATTTCAAAAAAAGGACAATTTTTTCATCATTTTTAGTCAAATAACCTGTTGCCAAACAGTCCTCAATCCAATGAAATTTTTGTAAGCAACTGTATATTTCACCTGTTCCTATTCTAACACCACCTGGATTTAAAGTAGCATCTGACCTTCCAAAAATTACATAACCTCCATTTTTTGTTTTTTTCACATAATCTCCATGAGACCATATGTTTGGAAATTTTTTAAAATATGCGGATTTATATTTATTATTCATTCTGTCATTCCAAAAATAAATTGGCTTAGAGGGAAAAGGAGTCTTGCAAACTAGTTCTCCTGTCTTTTTGGTTGGCTTGCCATTATCATCGAAAACATCAATATCCATACCCAAGCCTGGTCCTTGAATTTCACCTGAATAAACAGGTAAAGTTGGTATTCCTAACATAAAACACGAAACTATGTCTGTACCGCCACTCACCGAATGTATAAAAGATTTTGAATTTAAACTTTTATTAATAAATTTAAAAGTGTCTGGGCTTAGAGGAGAGCCAGTTGATATAAAACAATTAATTTTTTTTAAAATATCTTTTTTATTTGATTTATAATTATTCTGGATAGTTTCATAAACTTTTGCTCCCGCACCTAGCATTGTTGAATTAGTATCTTTTGTAATATTGATAACTCGATTTATATTTGGATAAAATGGGGAGCCATCATAAAGAACGATTGAGGAACCCAGTAGTAAGTTTGAAACTGTCCAGTTCCACATCATCCACCCGCAAGTAGTTAAGAAAAGCATTTTATCTTCAGATTTAACATTTGTGTGTATTGCTAGTTCTTTTAAATGTTGAAGGAGTGAGCCTCCGTGGCCGTGCGTAATACACTTGGGAAGCCCTGTCGTTCCACTAGAAAATAAAACATATAGCGGATGATTAAAGCTCAATGATATATTTTTATTTAGTTTTAAATATTTTTTGTGATTGTAAATTTTTTTTAATTCAGAAGTGTTATTATTTGAAGGATAACTAGTTTTTAAAATTAGTGGATTATTTAAATTTGCTTTTAATGTTTTTAAGTTTTTTGAATATTGAAATTTCTTGCCGTTATAAAAATAATAGTCAGCAACAATTAAAAGCTTAGGCTTAAGCTGGGAAAATCTGTCAATCACTGCTTGTGTTCCAAAGTCAGCAGAGCAAGAAGACCAAACTGCACCAATTTTTGCTGCAGAAAGGAAGCTTATTACTGTATCAGGTATATTTGGCAGATATCCAACAATTACATCGCCTTTTTTAATGCCTTTATCTCTAAAAAAATTGCTTAATGCATTAATTCTTTTATTTAAATCACTATAAATAATTTTTTCGCTGAATTTGTTTTCTCCAATAAATTCAATGGCCAAATCTGATGAATTATTTTTAGAAATTAAATCGTAATAATTAAGATTACTGTTATCAAAAAAAATTGAATTCCAAAAAGATTTTTTTTTGTAAGCTTTAAAAAATCTTTTCCTCTCAAGGTCGATATTAAAATACTCAACTATAGAATCCCAAAACTCACCAGGATTCTTATTAGTCCATAACCAAAGCTTGTTATAATTTAAAAATTTCTTAGAAAATTTTTGTTCTAAATATGTCTGAAATTTATAAAGGTTAGTAGTTTTAATAAATTTTCTACTTGGCTCAAATAACTTATCCATCTTTGTTTTTCATTAATCGTTGAAGGTCATCTGGTATTTTACTTGGAGCTCCTTGAGAATTGACGCAAACCATCAAAATTTTTGATTTAAAAATAATATTATTTTGTTTGTAAATATTTTGTTCGAGCTCAAATGATGCATTTTTAAGAGACAAAAATTTGCTTTTAACAGTTAATTGATCCTCTAGTTTGCATGACTCAATATAATCACATTCGATCTTTTTTACTAAAAAAAGTCGATCATGATCTTTCAATAAAGAATTAAGTGTAAATCCCAACTCATTGATGATTTCAGTGCGGGCTCTTTCAATAAATTTTAAATAATTTGCGTAATATACAACTCCACCAGAGTCTGTGTCTTCATAATATATTTTGAAGTTGTATTGGAACATTAAGTAGTCAGACCTAAATACAATATATAAGTTATAATAATTATAACTATTCCAAATATTAAATATCTATATTCATTCATTGAATTAAATACCTATTATAGAAATACTTAAGATATTTTTTCTCTCTTAAAATAATAAATCATTTTGTGTTTTGAAGGGATATCAGATTTATCCTTAATTACATTGACCAACTCCCAACCTTCTTTTCCACCTTTATTAAGCCAGTCATTTTCCGACTTTAATTCTTCATCATCTAAATATTGGGTATAAATTCTATACTCCCACTTTGAATGTTCTTTTTTATCGAAAGTTGGGTTAATCATTTCTTTATAACTTACGCATTTAAATTATAGAAAAACCATACTGCAGATAAACACCAAAGTGTTAAAAAAATCTTACCTAGTTTATCTGCCTTTTTAAAATGTGATTTCATTTCATTAAGCTGAGCTACATTTTGCCCGTCTTGTTTTTGAGAGTCCTTTAATTTTTTTTGGTAAAAAAATTTGTATATATTTATTGCACAAGTCCATCCTGTTAGTATGTAAAAAATAGAGCTAGATAAAGTTGTCATCTTTCTAATATAAACCTACTCCATAGTTCTTGCTAGTTTTATCAATCTTTATATTGGATAAAAGTAGGTTTTATAACCTGATTATCATAGTCTGCGATAGAGTCACATGAGTACCCTAAGTCATTTAACAATTCAGAAAAGTTTTTATCTGTGCATTTTTTTGCTCTAGCAATTCCATCATACCAAGCTGTGATTTTACCGTTAAAACCTTTAGGAGCATTATTTTGGTATATACCATATCGAAAAGAAGGTCCGTAAGATTTACCATTGTAAGAATAAATATTAGTTATAAATCCCTCTTCAACATATTTTAAATCTCCATTTATATATAGTTTTAGAAATCCATCATTGCCCCAACTTGCATGAATAATTACATCATGCCATTGGTTAAATAAAATATTTTCTGGAATTACCGTTGCAGTCTCATCGGTCTCTACAACAGTTTTTTTTGTACAGTGCGTTCTATTAATGGCTAACCCTTTATATTTCTTTTTATATTGAAATATGAAAACATTTTCAGAACCATTATCTCTGCAGTGTGAAAAAACTTTATTTTCATATGATAATTTCATTTGTCCAAATTGAATTAAATGATTGTCAATTTCTTTATGAGAAGTTGACGAATAAGTAAGCTCAGAATTGTCTATAAAAAATGACCATGCATACCAATTTTCTCCTCTCTCTTTTGTATTTATATAAGTCTCAGTTCTTCCAAAAGAACCCTTAAATTTTCCCCTTTTACAATCAAAGTCTTTACAATCAAGTGCTCTAAACTCAAATTTGTGTGATGATTCACCAAGTCTTGAAAATTCAGTATCGACGCTTTGACTCCAATCTTTACCAGCATCTAATCCATGTTTTTCAATAGTTGGCCAACCAATACCCTTGTAACTTCCAACTTGTTCTCCATTTTTAAATGTTAAACCCCAACACAAACTAGGAATAATTAACAACAAGATTAAGAGAGTTTTCATTAATAAAGTTATATCTTTAGTGTCCCATATTTGTCCCTTAAAAAAATATATCCTCTATGAATTAATTAAAAAGTTAATAAAATCAATAATTGGTTCCGTGGTGTAACGGATAGCTCAAATGACTTTAGATTATTTCAATCTAGGTAAAAGTCTAAGTTTTCAAAGATATTTGCAGGGGATACTTTCGTATAAATTAATTTTCTTTTTCAAAAGCAATTACATTAAAAAAACAAATATTGGAGTCCATGAATTTGACTGTAAATGAGCAGAACTTACATTTGAATTAGAAATGGTAATTTTCTCTCTTTTACCAAGTTGATAATTTGTTGTCCAAACTATAGGTTTGGAGTCAACATAACTAGGGTAAACATCAATATTTGCCTCATTTAAATCATTATTTAAATTTACAATAAATTTACTCTCTTCGAGAGACAAAGGAGAGAATGTTTCATTTTCAACATAATCACTTAGATTAGAAAAAAGACCAGAATTTAAGATGAGGTATACATAAATATTAGGATTGTCCTCATACTTGATACTTAAATACCCGACTAAACTATTGTTTGTTTTGTTAAAAGAGTCTTGATCATTTGTAAGTGGTACTTGTACCCTGGAAGTGACATAACTCATGAAGTCATCACCAGTTCCACAATTTAAAAAGTTATAATCAATAAAGTAACCACTCAAAGTATTATGCATACTAGTAAGATCATCATCACAAGAGGATACCTGAAAATTAACCTCCATTGGCAATGTAAATTCAGATCCATTTTCTGCAACATCAATTAAATCAGAAGTATAAAGATCTCCGTTAAAGTCTATTTTGCATGCACTTATTAAAACTAAAATTGGAAGGAAAATAACTAATTTAAATTTGCTATCCATTATTAAACATACCTGAGCATCCAAAACTATATGCAAACATTAAGCCTAAGTATGAAGAAAACTCTGTTATAGAAAATTTTTTAAAAGGCTTAGGGACCTCCTCAAGCTCTTGTCCTGAAAAAAATACCTCAATGACACCCTCCATTTCTTCTTGTCCCTTATCGGATTGTACAATTTTATAAAATTTTTCCATCTTAGATAATAATTTTTTATTTTTAGTATCATTTAAAAAGGAAAATTCTCCTTCTTCATCAATAGAGATTTCATTTAAGAAATTTTGGTCACAATTTAAATAACTTTCTGCCTCAGAATCATCTGAATATTTTGCAGCAATAAGCGCACCTTCTTTATGAAATTCTAATTTTTTCTTTATCAAGTTAATTAATTCAGACTCGTCTTTATAATTAATCTCATCAATGTCGTACTGCGGACTAGAATAATACCATTCAGCACCCTCTATGTTATCTAAAGAGGCATGCGTTAAAACACCCTCATTATTATAAAACAAGACTTCGTTATAAGATCCTTCTCCATTGTTTCTTAGAACGTCATCCCATTGTATATATGAGAAACCATCATCAGTGACTATATTTTTAATTTTGTGCACTTGGTTTGTACAATTTCCAGTTATTTGGTACCACATATGTAAATTATAAGAACAAGAGGCATTATCCCAGTTAAGTGTAATTTTTTTTCCAATTAAATCTTTGATATC
This sequence comes from uncultured Alphaproteobacteria bacterium, assembly GCA_902588615.1. Lineage (GTDB taxonomy): Bacteria > Pseudomonadota > Alphaproteobacteria > HIMB59 > HIMB59 > HIMB59. Next base: position 58,736 of record CACIPV010000004.1, read on the forward strand.
ATTTGCGTTTAGGGAAAAAGAAAAAAGTAAAAAGGTTAGAATGAAAAGTCTCAAATTATTTAATCCTATATTTTATTTCTAATAAAATTTATCAAAAATAACTAAACGATAAAATCTAATTATTTTATTTTTTTATTTTGATGAAAATTTGAGTCAAAAAAGATAAGTTTTTCCAATACGGTTCCGTGGTGTAACGGATAGCACAAATGACTTCGGATCATTTAGTCAGGGTTCGAATCCTTGCGGAACCGCCAGTTTAATTTATAAAAAACTCCCTAAACCTTGAAGTTTGTTTATGAAGTCTCTAATTTGTTCGTTAATTTTTTGATTATCTATTTCTATTTGATCATTTTCACTAAAATCTAAATCAAATAAACCCTCTCTGTCTTGAAGTATTTCTTCTAGTGTGAGATCTGCACTGTTGTCAAAATCAAAATTATTTAAAATAACTTTAGTAATCAAGGGGGTGATAGCATAACTAGAAATTATTCCAAACAGACCTGCCTCATCAAATTCTTGCCCATTTATTGTGCTAAAAAAAACTAAAAGTTTAGAAGCTCTATTAATCTCAGCATTTGAAAGTGCTTTATTACCAGAGACATCTAAAAAACTAAAAACATCTTCAAAGCACTCCCCCTTATTCTTAGAGAAATTTGAGCAGGATAAAGATGCTTTTGAATTCATATATGATAGTACCTCTCCAAATACTAAGGTTAGACTAGCTGGGGTGTTATCGCACTTTGCATATGTAAAAGTATTATTCGTATTATTTAAAAAATCATAGGACTCATCGGGATTATCTTGCTCTTCAAATACAACCTCTAAAATATCGTCATTCAGTTTCATAAAAACATTTTTAAATTCAAATATTTCACCGTTTAGATAAATCCAATCTTTATATGTCTTTGAGTCAGAAAACTGAAGATAGAAATACGCATAATCGTCTATTTCGTCCAGGCTTTCATAAAGATTGAAGTAGCTACTCTGAGTAATAATAAAAACATCTTCTTCTTTGGAACAGTCATTACTCCATGTTCCATGAAATTTTTCTGGTATCAAATCTGCTGCGAATAAAAAGAATGGACTTAATAAAGAAACTAAAAAAAAGCTTAAAAAATTTCTCATTATATAAAATATCATAAAAATCCATATATATAAAATTATATGTATTTTTAATTAGAATTTTTCTTAGTCAGCCAAGAAGGTTTTTTTAATTGATTTAAATTAAGATCCTCTGGAAAATTTTTAAAGATATCATTGAGCCCCTTAATTATTACATATGTGATTATAAAACTCATAATCGTATCACTCAAAAAATGATCACCCTCCATAATTCTTAATAATGAGATTAAAAGAATTGAAGCATATGCAAATGTGTTCCATGAAGTTTTATTGAAAATTATTAGTAAAGCTAAAGATAACGTAAAAAAAGACACGTCACCTGAAACGAAACTACAATTGGTACTGCAATAATCAACATTTAACCATGGAATAGTAAATGGCTCTTCTCCTCCAAATTGAATGGTGTCATTAGGCCTTGCACGACCCCACAAATTTTTAAAAATAGAGTTTACAACAATACCTGTTCCGATAATAAGACAAGAAAACAAGTAAACCCATTCTCTAACAGCAACATTTAAAATTTTTTCTTTATAATAAATTTGTTTGAAAACAGCAGCTATGGGGACAAAGAAAACTAATAAAGCCATAAGTGGTAGCAACATCTTACGAACAAAATAGATAAACCAGTCAGACTCTGAAGCAATAAATTTACCGTCCTGTCCAAAAAATAGGCCACTAACAGTTATGTCTAATGAGGGAAATATGAAAAATACTATAGAGAGTAGGAGGGTTATGGTTAGGGTTTTAAAGTAAAAATTAAAATTCAAGTAAAGAAAGAAAATGTTTGTATAAAAATTGGAAATATTACTTGAAATTATTTCAACGTTATTGTTTGGGATTAATTTGTCATTCTCTGATGTAAATAGCTTTTTTTTATCTGCTAGTTTTTTTGAAATAAATATTGTTGAAAGATATGCAACAAGCGTGCCACCAAAGATATCACTAATAAAGTGAGCACCGACTATGACTCTCGTGGACGCAATAATAATTGCAATTGTTATCAATACATTTTTAATTTTTGGAAAGAGAAATATCATGCAAAAGATAAAAGCAAAAATAGTTGCAGTATGACCTGATGGGAATGAATGCCATTTGGAGTCAAATTGTATTATATCTAACGATTTTAATTCAAAGCCATTATATAAAACTGGTCGTGGTCTTCCAATTATATGCTTTAATATTTGTGTAACTATACCACTTAATAAGATATTTAAAAAAATAAATAGACTAATATCATTTATAGTATCCAAAATTTGATTTTTACTTTTAATAATTTTTATTAACCCCCAAATTAAAATAGTAGGTACAAAAAAATATAAAGAGTCACCAAAATGAGTAAGTGTTCCAAAAAGAGACTTTGTTTGATGATTAATATTGTCAAAAAAAGAAGCTACTGAATAATCAAATAATAAGAAAAAAAAAGCTCCGATTAATAGATAAATACTTATTCTTTTTTCTTGCGAGTTTAACTGATTGAAGAAAGTCATAATTTATTAAAGTTGATATTAATGAATGATTTTGTTGTCATATCGAGTATGGTTTTATTTATTGAGTCACTATCTTCTATTGGCATTGAGTCAAGGGAACTAAATTTTAATTCTATTTGGCAATCTGAAAAATAGTCTGGTTTCACTTTGTCACTAAAAAACAACATTAAATCTAGTGGATAATTTTCTTCCAATACAAATTCGGATTTTTTTATATCACAATTTAAATCATTTTTTAAAGTATCATAGATAACAGAACTCAATGTTTTATTCTTATATTGTGAATAAAAAAAGACTGAAGTGAAAAATACAACTAAAATCAGAGAAAATGAAATAGTTTTATATACTGTAGTTAAGGATTTTTCTTGGAGAGAAAAAACTGGATTAATTAATGATACTAAAATTATCATTAAATAAAAAATATAATTCATCTGCGGTATCTCTGAAGTACTGTGATAAAGGGAGGTATCAAAATAAATTATGCTTGCTGGTATAAAAAAAAGGGTTACTAAAACTATTTTCGACCATTTTAATTCAACAAATTCTAGTGTTCTAAAAATATAAATAGACATTATTGGTAATAAAAAGATTAAAATTGAGATATTTGATTTATTAGAAAAAATAAATATAAACCAACAAAGAATTATTGAAAAAAGGAATATAATCAATTCCTTATTCCAGTTAATTCTTTTTATGCCATTATAAAAAATAGAAATAATTAGCAAACTTAGTAAAGGTAGTAAAATAATAACACTCTTTGAAAGTTTCTTTAATAAAATATTTGGATCGAAATTAAGTATGGAATAGTAATCCGTTTCATCAATACCCTGAATAATCAGAAAAACTAAAAACGATATATAAATAAAACTTAGATAAGAAATTAAGTTAAGACGTTTTTTTTTCTCTAGCTTTAAATTAAATAATTTTATGAATATCAAAAATGTTATTAATATAACAAAATAAAAATTATTGAGAATTAATGCAATTAAACTAAATAATATAAAAAAAAATACATTATAAAAATTTTCATCATCGAAAATTTTTAATAAATAATAGAAAATTAATAAAGTCACCAAGCCTGAAATAAGAGAACCATCAATGGTTGTCATTGAAATTAAAATTGTGCCACTTAACATCACTGCTGTAAGAGGCATTAAATAATTGAGGTCATAAAATTTTAATTTGATAATTTTATATGAGACAAAAATTAATAGTCCTAAGTATATAAAATTCGGTATTCTAAATAGAAAGTAATTGTCAAAACCAAAAAAATTTGTGAGATTTGATGCAATATTTAGAAATATCAAATGTGGATTGAAAAATTCTGAAAAATTTGAAACTAATTCATTATCTTTAATTGTGATAAGAATTTTTATATCTTCAATAGAAATATATGGTGCACCTAAAGTTATTGCACCGAGTAATCCAATCCAAATAATTGTGAAAAAAACAGTCGGAATATTATCTAAGAATCTAAAGATACTCATTTTCTGATTTAACTAAGTTTAGTAGCATATAGATCTAATTTATTCTATATATTGTGGTTATTTCAATTTTCTTGATGTTATTTTTACCCCTAATTATAATCTTAAAATAAGAGATTAATCTCTTTTTACAGCCTTATAGAAGCGGCTTTTTTCTTAGTGGGCCACTTCTTTCTTAAAGGGTTAGGACAAATTGTTCTAACCCTTTTTTGATTTCTATATTATCTTTTTTAAAGATGTTGAAGTTAATTTTCATGATACTCTTCTTTTTTATTGGATATTTTCTTGCTGATACAGGACTAGTGGATATTCCATTTAGAAATATTCCAATTTTAGAAAATTTATATGAGGTTGTAGATTAAATGATTAATACAGATAAAGTTTTGCATGGTTTTACCGATCTTAAAAATTTAAATGTACTTGGTCCTATTGTTTTAAACCAAGCGAAGGGAATATATGTTTACGATCAAGATGGAAAAAAATATTTAGATGCCAATTCAGGATTATGGAATTCTGTGGTTGGTTTCGATCATCCCAGAATGGTTGAAACAGCAAAAAAACAATATGAAAAATTTTCTGGTTACCACGCTTTTTTTGGAAGAATATCTGAACCAGCTGTAGAACTTGCAGATAAATTAATTGAAATATCTCCTTTCACGAATGGTAAAGTTTTTTTTACAAACTCAGGATCTGAAGCTAATGACACTACTGTAAAATTATTATGGTTTATTAATAAAAGAAAAGGGCATCCCAATCGAAGGAAAATAATTACTCGAATAAATTCATATCATGGTGTAACGGCTGTTTCTGCTTCGATGACAGGAAAACCATACAATAGTGAATTTGGATTACCCTTAGATGGTTTTTTACATTCAGCTTGTCCTCATTATTGGAAATATGGCTTAGAAAAAGAGAGTGAGGAAATGTTTACCAAAAGAATGGGTGAAGATTTAGAAAATTTAATTTTAAGAGAGGAACCTGATACCATTGCAGGTTTTTTTGCAGAACCTGTTATGGGGGCAGGTGGTGTGATACCTCCTTCAAAGGGATATTTTGAGATAGTTCAAAAAATTTTAAAAAAATACAATATTCCATTTATTGCTGATGAGGTAATTTGTGGTTTTGGTAGAACTGGTAACTTATGGGGATCTCAAACATACAATATTGACCCTGATATTATTATTGCTTCTAAATGTATCACATCAGGTTTCTTTCCACTTGGTGCAGTTATTTTGGGAGAAAAAATGACAAAAGAAATGATGGAGGCTTCTTATGAGGCAGAGGAATTTTTTCATGGCTTCACAGCCGGTGGACACCCTGTAGGTTGTGCCCTAGCACTAGAAGCAATTGATATTATCATTAATGAGAAAATGATTGAAAATGTTAGACACCTTGAGCCAATTTTTATGGGTGGTTTAAAGAACTTTGAAGATTTAGAGTTTATAGGTGAGTCTCGCGGCATTGGACTTATGGGTGCTTTAGAGATGGTTCAAGATAAAAAAAATAAACTACCCTTCGATGGTTCTATATCCATTGGCGAGCGTGTTGCTAATAAGTGTATTGAAAATGGTTTGATATGTAGACCTCTTGGCCCATCAATTGTGTTATGTCCCCCTTTTATTACATCAGAGGAGGAGATGGGTATAATATTTGATACTCTAGAGAAAACTCTTAAAGAAGTATTTAGTGAAGTTAAATCTTTAGGACAATAGATCCCGAAGTCTTTCTATTTTCCATATCTATGTGAGCGTCGGCAACGTTATCAAGATCATATTTTGTAATTTTATCCAATTTAATTTTATCTTTTACAATCATCTCAAATAATTTATGACTTGCAATTTCAAGCCACTCTCTATTAGCGTAAAAATGGAAAAGTGTAGGTCGAGTTAAATAAAAAGAACCAAATGCTAGATCTGTCATTTGAATGTCTTTATATGGTCCAGATGATTGACCAAAGCTAACTAAAATCCCATGTTTTTTTAAACATTTAAATGATTGAAACATTGTATCTTTACCTACACTGTCATAAACCACGTCAAGACCTTTGTTATTTGTGATTTTTAATACTTCATCTAAAAAATTTTTTTCAGAGTAGTTTATAACCTCGTCAAAGCCTCTTTGTTTTGCTAACTCACATTTATCTGAATTACCAGCTGTACCTATTAATTTTGCACCAATTTCTTTTATCCATTGGCCTGCGATCAATCCTACGCCTCCAGCCGCAGCATGAAATAATACCTCATGATAACTTTGTAAGTTATAACTGTCACAAACAAGATATTTTACTGTTAGTCCTTTAAGAATTGATGCAGCTGCTTGATCGAAAGATATGCTATCTGGGATAGAAACTACGAGATCCTCTGATATCATTCTATGTGTTGCGTATGCATTATTAGGTTGCGCATATGCTACGCGATCCCCTATTTTAAACTTTGTAACATTAGAGCCTATAGCTTCAACCTCGCCTGCACCTTCGGAGCCTAAAACAAGATCTTTGTCAACAGGCCAAGGATATAATCCTGCTCTAAAATAAATATCGATGAAATTTACTCCAATTGCTCTATTTTTAATCAAAATTTCATTCGATTTAAGGTCAGTTAGATCAATACTTTTCCTTTGAAGAACGCTTGTATCACCTGGCTTATTTGCAACAATTGAATACATTAAAGAAGCCTATCATCTAAAAAAATGATCCAACAGTCAATTTGAAAGTCTTGAAATTCACAATTGAAATCCCAAATTAATAGTAAGAGAAATTGCCATTTGGAATTTCTTTATTAACGCAGGTTTAAAAACTGCAATTAACAATTAACGCTTAAGGAGGTTAATTATGACTACATTTGACTTATCTCCACTATGGAGATCATCAGTTGGTTTCGATGAGTTTGATAAACTTTTTGATACCGTCTTTTCTACGAACAATAAAGGTGCTTCTTATCCACCTTATAATATCGTCAAACATGATAAAAATATTTACCAAATTACCATGGCTATCGCCGGTTTTGGTGAGGATCAAATAGATATATCCCAAGAGGGTAATCTTTTGACTGTTAAAGGTGAAATGGGTGATGATAAAACTATGAATAAATCAGAATATCTTTATCGAGGAATTGCCAACAGAAATTTTGAGAGAAAGTTTGAGTTAGCTGATACTGTAAAAGTTATAGAGGCTGATTTAAATAATGGTCTGTTAAGTATAAATCTTGAAAGAGAAATACCTGAACACCAAAAACCTAGAAAAATAAAAGTTAATACGAATTCTAAACTTTTATCAGCTTAAATAAAAAAATAGGGCTGCTTTTTTAAAAGCAGCCCTAATATTTAATCTAATTGAGAAGCAACAAATTCCCAGTTGACTAAACTATCTAAAAAAGCTTTTAGATAATCAGGTCGTTTGTTTCTATAATCTATATAATAAGAGTGTTCCCATACGTCACATCCCAGTATTGGCTTCATTCCATCAACTAGAGGATTAGAAGCATTAGGTGACTTTGTGACCACTAATTTACCATTATCGATGGCAAGCCAAGCCCATCCAGAACCAAATTGAGTTGTACCTGCCTGAATAAAAGCTTCTTTGAATTGATCAATCCCTCCTAGGTCTGATGTAATTCTACTCTCTAATTCGGACGGCATAGAGCCTCCCCCATTGGGTTTCATACATTGCCAAAATAAAATATGGTTCCAATGTTGACCTGCATTATTAAAAATTCCTGCCATCGATGAGTCTTTACTTGATTTTACAACTATTTCCTCAAGAGAAGAGTCTTTCATATCAGTGTCTTTAACAAGATTATTTAAATTTGTTACATATGTTTGATGATGTTTGCCATGATGGAAATCAAGAGTTTCTGATGACATATATGGAGCTAAAGCATCATTTGCATAAGGTAAGCTTGGTAATTCAAAAGTCATATTTATTTCCTTTAATTAAAATTCTTAATGCGTATTTTTTATATTATTGTGGAAAGAATGACAACCTTTGAAGAAATAGATACATAAAATATGAGGAATATAGTTAGTATTCAGTCTACTGTCTTAAATGATAAAGTAGGAAATCATGCCGCTCGATCAATCTTAAGTGACAAAGGTTATAACATTTATGAGATACCGACTGTAATTTTAACATCTCATAAAGCTGTAAAGGGCACACTTCAAATCAGTAACAACAGTTTAAATCCATGGGTAATTTTTAATAAAGTCAGGAAAACATATAAATTAAGCTTAAATGATTTAACAATTATTGGCTACACACCCAACTCAAAGATTTCAAAATCGATTGGTAAAATTATTAATGTGCAAAATAGAATTGTTTTAGACCCTGTAATGGGAGATATAGGAATAGGTCTATATGTAGAAAAAGACGTTGCAAATTTTTTTAAAAAAGTAGTTACAAAAGTTAAATTTATATCAGCAAATTTTTTTGAGTGGTCATACTTAAATAATAAAGATGTAAAAAACTATAGTATTAGCGAGATCATAACCGACCTCAAATCGTTTACGAGGAAGTTTAATAGTCAAGTATTAATACGAAGCATTCCAAAAAATAAAAAAATATTAAATATTATTTGTAATAAAAGAGAGATTTTTGTCATAGAAACACCTTACATCAATTTCAAAGAAAGATTTCATGGAGCTGGCGACCAATCTACAGCTTTATATGCTCACTATATCTATAAAAAAAATACAACAAGAGAAATACTAGAAAATGTCACGAATGATATTTATGATATTTTGCTAAAAAATAAAATACGTTCTAAAAAAAGAAAAAAAAGATTTAAGGCTAAGAGCTTAAATAATCTTTGATCAAGATTTCTGCTATTTGTACAGTGTTTAAAGCAGCTCCCTTTCTTAAATTGTCAGACACGCACCAGAAATTAAGACCATTTGGAATAGTAGGGTCTCTTCTAATTCTGCTAACGTAAACAGGGTCTAAACCTGCAGATTCAATCGGAGTTACGTACCCCTCATCAGCACGATAATCAATCATTTTCAGACCAGGGGATTTCTTAAAAATTTCTCTTATTTGGTCCTCATCATAAGGCTTTTCAAACTCGATGTTTACAGCTAGTGAATGAGATATAAATACTGGTACACGAACACAAGTTGCAGTTAGTTCAATGTTTTGATCAAGAATTTTTTTTGTTTCATTGTACATTTTCCATTCTTCTTTGGTTTGACCGTCCTCTAAAAAGACATCTATATGCGGGATAACATTAAAAGCAATTTGTTTAGTAAATTTTTCTTTCACTACTGCTTCATTTGCATAGATTGATTTAGTTTGATTGAATAATTCATCTGCAGCCTCTTTACCTGCACCAGATACTGATTGATAAGTTGAAACAACAATTCTTTTAACTTTGAATTGATCATGCAAAGGTTTAACCGCAACTAACATCCCCATAGTTGAACAATTAGGATTAGAAATGATATTTTTTTTTCTAAAGTCTTTTAGCGCCTCAGGATTGACCTCAGCGACTACTAATGGGACATCTGGATCTGTTCGAAAATGAGAGGTATTGTCAATTACTATACAACCTTGCTTAGCAGCTTTAGGAGCAAACTCACTTGAAACTTTCGCACCTGGTGAAAAAATAGCTATGTCAGTATCAGAAAAGTCATATTCAGCTAAGTCTGATACTACAACAGACTTGTTTTCTCCGTAATCAATTGTGCTTCCTTTAGAACGAGAAGAAGCTAAAGCAATTAAATCAGAATATTGAATTTCTTTTTCATCAATAATATCTAAAACCTCTCTACCGACATTTCCAGTTGCTCCGACAACAGCAATTTTAGGTTTTTTAGAAGAAGCCAACTTAAATTCTCTCAATTATTAAATCGCCCATTTTAGAACAGGAAACAAGAGTTTGGTCTTCATTTGTGTAAATGTCTCCAGTTCTGTAACCCTCAGAGAGAATTTGTTGGACAGCACTTTCTACTTTATTTGATAACTCTGGTTTATGGAGATTATATTTTAGCATCATAGACAAACTTAAAATAGTAGCGATTGGATTTGCTTTATCTTGACCTGCAATATCAGGGGCACTTCCATGAACAGGCTCAAAAAGTCCATATCTTTTGCCATTTTTTTCTTCCCCCAATGATGCCGATGGTAACATTCCAAGCGAACCAGTCAGCATAGCAGCACAATCACTCAGCAGATCTCCAAAAAGGTTATCTGTAACTATTACATCAAATTGTTTTGGGTTTCTAACAAGTTGCATGGCACAATTATCTGCTAACATATTTTCTAGTGTAATATCTGAAAAATCTTTATGAGTTTTTTTCACAATCTCCCTCCAGAGTACGCCTGTTTCCATAACGTTAGCTTTCTCAACAGATGTCACTTTATTATTTCTTTTCCTGGCTAAATCAAAAGCAACTCTAGCAATTCTATCTATTTCGTAATCGTGATATATTTGTGTGTCGATCGCTTTCTTACCATTTGGTGTGTCTTCTATTCCTCGAGGTTGACCAAAATATACTCCACCAGTCAATTCTCTTACAATCATAATATCTAAATTGTTTACCACTTCATTTTTTAAAGTTGAAGCTGAAACAAGAGCATCAAAAACTAAAGCAGGTCTCAGATTTGCAAAAAGCTCTAATTCTTTCCTTAAACCTAAAAGTCCAGCTTCTGGTCTTTTTGATCTTTCTACGCCATCCCACTTTGATCCACCAACTGCTCCCAATAATATAGCATCTGAATTTTTTGCTTTCTCTAAAACAGAGTTAGTCAAAGGTTCGCCATTAACATCATATGAAGCGCCTCCAACTAAATCTTTTTCATAGCTAACATTAAGGCCTTGCTCGTTTAATTTTTCAATTACTCTAATTGCTTGATCTGCAACTTCCACACCTATGCCGTCTCCTGGCAAAACTAAAATTTTAGAGCTCATTTAATTATCTTTAAATAACCAAGGTTTTTTATTTTTTTTATCCTCTTCGTATGCATTAATTTTGTCTTGGTAACCAAGGGTAATGCCTATATCGTCTAATCCCTGCAAAAGTCTTTCTTTTCTGAATTCTTCAATTTCAAAATTGATTGAATGATTGCCAGCTTTAATGATTTGCTCCGGAAGGTCAATTGTGAACTCAATTTGATTTTTAGCTGCTGTCATTAACTGATCAAGATTTTCAGGGCTTACAACAATCGGTAAAATTCCATTTTGAAAGCAATTATTATAGAAAATATCTGCAAAACTTGTTGAAATTACGCTTCTTATTCCAAAATCTTTTAGGGACCAAGGTGCGTGCTCTCTACTTGATCCACATCCAAAATTATCACCAGCAACCAAAATTTTTGACTTATCAAAAGGAGATGTATTTAAAACAAAATCTTTGATGAGGTTTCCATCGTTATCATATCTCATCTCATAAAACAAACTTACACCAAGACCAGTCCTTTTAATTGTTTTGAGAAATTGCTTTGGGATGATCATATCAGTATCGATATTAACAATTGGCAAAGGAGCTGCTATACCTTTTAAAGAATGAAATTTATCCATTTTATGTAAAATCTCTTATGTCTGAAATGTTTCCCGTAATAGCAGATGCTGCAGCAAGCTCAGGACTCATTAAATGAGTTCTACCACCTCGGCCTTGTCTACCTTCAAAATTTCTATTTGAAGTTGATGCGCACCTTTCACCAGGTTTTAATTGATCAGGATTCATACCAAGGCACATTGAACATCCAGCCTCTCTCCATTCAAAGCCAGCATCTTTTAAAATTTTATCAATTCCTTCTTCTTCAGCTTGTTTTTTAACTAAGCCTGATCCTGGTACTATCATTGCTTGAACATGTGAAGCAATCTTTTTGTCCTTAACGATAGATGCAACTTTTCTTAAATCCTCAATTCGACCATTTGTACAAGAGCCAATGAATATTTTATCTAATTTTATGTCTGTAATTTTTGTTCCAGGCTTAAGGCCCATATACTCAAGTGATCTTTCTATACTTTTCTTTTTATTTTCTGTTTTAGCACTGCTCGGATTTGGTACTGTGCCTTTCACTGACACAACATCCTCAGGGCTAGTTCCCCATGTCACCATTGGGTCAATTTCTGAACTATCTATAACTATTTCATGATCGTAATTTGCATCATTATCTGAGGGAAGAGATGACCAGTATTCTACTGCTTGATCCCAGTGTTCAGTTCCAGGAGCATAAGGTCTGCCTTTTATATAATTAAAAGTTGTTTGATCTGGGCTAATTAAACCGGCGCGAGCACCAGCTTCAATGCTCATGTTACAAATAGTCATTCTGCCTTCCATTGAAAGGCCCATAATAGATGAACCAGCATACTCAATTACATGACCAGTTCCTCCAGCTGTTCCAATTTTTCCAATTATGTACAAGATTAAATCTTTAGAATTTACACCAAAAGGAAGTTCACCATTGACCGAAATTCTCATATTTTTTGCTGGATTTTGAACAATTGTTTGCGTAGCCAGAACATGCTCAACTTCACTTGTTCCGATACCAAAAGCGAGAGCTCCGAAAGCTCCATGGGTAGAGGTGTGACTGTCTCCACAGACAATTGTCATGCCCGGTTGGGTAATTCCCTGCTCAGGACCAATGATATGAACAATACCTTGTCTTTGGTCCATTAAATCAAAATATTGAATTCCATGCTCTTTAGTGTTTTTTGCTAGGGTTTCGACCTGAATTTTACTTTGTGGGTCCTCAATATTTTGTCTATTTATAGTAGGAACATTATGGTCTGCAACAGCTATCGTAGCCTCTGGTCGATGAACAGGACGATTGGAAAGTTTTAATCCTTCGAAGGCTTGAGGGCTAGTTACTTCATGAACTAAATGACGATCAATATATAAAAGATTAGTCCCATCTTCTCTTTGACCGACAAGATGCTCAGACCAGATTTTATCAAAAAGTGTTTTTGGGCCTTGGTTGCTCAAGATAATACTTTTAGCTTTTAGTTTCTGCCTCTTCTATTTTTTTCTCTACAGGCTTTTCCTCTTTTGGCTCATCTTCAACTTTGGGTTCTTCTTGTGGCGATGATTCCTCTGATTTAGTTTCTTTAATTACTTCTTTAGAGTCGTCTTCAGACTTAGGGGCTTCTTGAGACGAAGTATCCTCTGTTTTGGTCTCTTTTGCTTCTTCCTTTGGTGAATCGTCAGTTACAGGTGTATCTGATTTATTTTCTTCAGTACTAACTTCTGAAATCTCTTCAACATCTTCGATTGTGGATACAAATTGGTTATCGTCATATGATCGACCGTCAGTTCTTTCGGCAATTCTTGCTTTTTTACCAGACAAACCTCTTAGATAATATAATTTAGCTCTTCTTACATCACCAACTTTTACACGTTCGATTGAGTCGATAACATTACTGTATAATGGAAAAACCCTTTCAACACCTTCACCACTAGAAATTTTTCTAACAGTAAATGAAGAATTAAGACCATTATTTTTTTTACCAATACAGACACCTTGAAATGCTTGCACTCTCTCTTTATTTCCTTCTTTGATCTTAACGTTAACTTTGACAGTGTCACCTGGCGCGAAGTCTGAAACCTTTGAACTTTTTAAAATCTGCTGAATTTGTGATTGTTCGTAATTTTTAATAATTTCATTCATTGTGTGCTCCATCCAATATTAATATATGGGTGGTATCAGAGCGGCATATTCTACTCATTTTTGTTTTTTTTTAAATAGTTTTTAAATAAATCTGGTCTATTTTTTTCAGTATTTTCCAACGAATTTTGGTGTTTCCAAAGATCTATATCAGCATGTTTGCCACTCACGAGTATAGATGGTACTTCTATTTCTGACTGATCAGGGGTTATCCATGGGTTTGGTCTAGTAAATTGATCATGTTCAACTAGTCCATTTTGAAATGACTCAATAATGTGAGTATCATTATTTCCAAGAACACCAGGTTGAAGTCTCATTAACGCCTCAATAAATAATAATGATGCTATCTCTCCTCCGTTTAAGATGACATCGCTTACAGAAATCTCTTGGAATTTATAATAATCAATTACTCTTTGGTCAATGCCCTCATATCTACCATTTAGTAAGATAAAATCTTGATTGAAATTATAGTTAAATAATTTTTTTTGAGTGAGTTTTTTACCTTTGGCAGAAAAACATATTTTAATACAGCTATCTAATTCATTTTTATTAAAGTTTGCTTCGATAGATTTTGAAATTATATCAGGTCTTAATACCATACCTGCGCCACCACTAAATGGTTTATCATCAACAGAGTTCGCAGATAAATCACTGTAATCTCTTATATTGATCGTATTGATTTCGAAATGATTTTTTGACAGAGCCTTGCCTAACAAGCCATGTTGTAAAATTCCAGGAAAAACTTCCGGAAATAATGTAAGAATATTAAATTTTAACATTAATTTTTAATTATAATTTTTTTTTCTTTAATATTTACAAATGGAAAGTTTTGCTCAGTAAATCTGAAAAATTCCTTTTTTTTACTTTTAATAAAATATATTTCTAATAAATCTCCTGCACCAAAATTTACAACTGAAGCAACTTCTCCAACTCTATGGTCTTTATTATCAAATACCTCAAGTCCCTCTAAATCGTGGAAATAATATTCATTTCCTTTTACTGGTGATAGTTGTTCTTTTTTTAAAAAAATTTTTTTATTAACAAACTTTTCAATGTCTGTTCTATTATTTATTTCGTCGATTGTTATAAGTGGGCTTTTTTTATCAAAAGATACTAGTTTTAAGTTAATAGTTTTTTCATTATCTAAATAAAATTTTTTAAATTGATTTACATCACGATCATCATTTAAATAACTGTGAAACCTTAGCAGACCCTTAGTTCCTTTAGGTCTGCCAATTACACCAACTTGTATGAAATGCTTCTCAAAGGGAGTCACAAGTAATTACTCTTTAGTTTCGGGTTTATCCTCTGAAACCTCATTTGAACCCTCTTCCTCTTTGGGCTCTTCTTTTACGGGAGCTTCTTCTTTCTTTTCCTCTGGCTCAGAAGTCTCTTCTGTCTTCACCTCTTCAGCTGGTTTTTCAACTGCTACTTCTTCAACAGGCGGTTGCTCCTCTGTGGTAGTTACCTCCTCAGTAGGTTTTTCGTCCTCTGCTTTAACTGCTTCTTCAGTAGCTTTTGCATCCTCTGCAGCTTTTGATGCTGCTTCTTCTTTTGCTTTGACTCTTTCTTGAGCCTTTGCCTTTGGTAAATGCTTTTTTGTTTTCTCAGTTATTTTTGGAGCTTCCGTCATTCCTAATTCAGAGAGAATTTTTTGAACTCTTTCTGTTGGCAGGGCCCCAACCTTAAGCCAATGTTCAGCTCTTTCTTTGCTAAGCATTACTCTTTCCTTGTGATCCTTGGGAACCATTGGATTGAAGTTGCCTATTTTTTCAATGAAGTTACCGTCTCTTGGTGCTCTCTCATCTGCAACCACAATTCTATAGAAAGGTCTTTTTTTTGAACCTCCTCTTGCTAGTCTTATTTTTGTCGCCATGATTTCTCCCTTCTGTATTTATTCAATCGTTGGCATTTGGTTTCCGCCTAATAAACTTTTTATTTTATTTGCAAAACCTGGTTTTTGAGCTTGTTTCATAAGTTTTTTAGTTTGCTCAAATTGTTTTAAAAGCCTGTTGACCTCGTGTACCTGTCTACCAGACCCTGTTGCTATTCTTCTTTTTCTTGAAGCTTTTAGTAAATCAGGATCAACTCTTTCTTCTCTTGTCATTGAGCAAATAATTGCAATTTGATGATCAATAACTTTTTCGTCAAAATCCCCACTCTCCATCATATTTTTAATTTTGCTGACACCTGGCATGTGTGACATTAGTCCAGACATACCTCCCATTTTTTTCATTTGAGAAAACTGTTTTAAAAGATCATTCATATTGAATTTCCCGCTCATCATCTGAGATTGGAGATTTTCCATTTCTTTTTGATCAAAATCTTTTTGTGCTTTTTCAACTAATGAAACAACATCTCCCATACCAAGAATTCTAGAAGCTATTCTCTCTGGGTGAAAAACTTCAAAATCTTCAATATTTTCTCCTGATCCAAAGAAACGAATTGGCAAACCTGTTTGATATTTTGCTGAAAGTGCAACTCCTCCTCTTGGGTCTGCATCTAATCTTGTTAATATAAATCCAGTAAGTGGTGCTGTGGAGTTAAAAGACTCTACAACGCTTAGGGCTTGTTGGCCCATCATTGAGTCTAAAACAAGTAAATTCTCTTGTGGTTTTGCCAGATCATGAATTGTTTTCAGTTCTAAAAGTAATTCCTCATCTGTACTAATTCGACCTGAGGTATCTATAATTAAAACATCTGATAAAAATTTTTTACTTTGTTCAAGAGCATTATTGACAATATCTTTTATATTTTCATTTATTGGCTCGATAAACTGAATATTATTTTTTTGAGATAAAATACGAAGTTGGTCTATAGCGGCTGGTCTTCTTAAATCTGTTGACACAAGTGCAACAGATTTATTAAGAGAATTTTGACAGTAATGAGCAAGTTTTGCAATTGATGTTGTTTTACCTGCGCCCTGCAGACCACACATTAAAAAAGTTGAGGGTTTATTTTTAAAGTTTAACTCGCTACTTTGTACACCAAGTATTTCTGTTAGTTCATCACTTACTATTTTAATTATTTGTTGTCCTGGCTGAACGTTTTCAATTACTTTTTGGCCAAGTGCTTTTTCTTGGATTTTTTTAATCAGATCTTTAGATACTTTAAGAGAGACATCTGCCTCTAACAAAGCAACTCTAACCTCTCGCAGGGTTGTCTCTAAATCTTTTTCAGTGATAGCGCCTTTATTTGAGAGACCTTGAAAAATTCCGGTTATCTTATTTGTTATATTTTCTAACATTTAAAAAATAAAAAAAATCGGCGAATGATACTCATCGGCCGACTAATTTTTCCTTTATTTAGTGTGGAATTTATATCACTATAGCTGGTCTATGAAAATACCTTTTATGAAAGCTCAAGGAGCAGGAAATGACTTTATTATTGTGGATAAAAACGTTGATTTCATTAGAAAGTCAAAAAAAGTTATAAGAAGACTGTGCGACAGGCGTTTTGGGGTAGGTTGCGATCAATTAATACTATTAAAAAAAATCAGTTCATATTATCAAGTTACATTTTATAACTCAGATGGCTCTCTTGGGAAAAATTGTGGGAATGGATTGCGATGTGCCTACAAATTTTTAGTTGAAGTAAAAAAAGTTAAAAAGGTAGTCATTAAAACTCATAAATTTTTACATTTTGGTAAGAAAACTCAAAAGGAATACAAAATCAATGTTGGGGAAGTAACTTTAGATTGGAAAAAAATTCCTTTATCAAAAAAAATGGACTCTCAAAGTATTCAAATTAAAAGAATAAAGATACCTGGGTTAATTAAAATTATGGGGGCAAATATTGGAAACCCTCATTGTGTAGTATTAGTAAAGAATTTAAAGCTAATTAAATTAAATATGTTAGGGCCTTCACTTGTAAAAAATAAATTATTTCCTGATCAAGCTAATATTACTTTTGTAGAGGTATTAAAAAAATCTAAAGTGAAAGTATTATTTTGGGAGAGAGGTGGCGGACATACACTAGCATGTGGTTCAGGAACTTGTGCTACTGCTTTTGTTTTATATCATAATGACTTTGTGTCCTCTAAAATTGAAGTAGTTACTGAACGATCAGTATTAAAAACAGAAATCAAGGACAAGATGGTATTCCTTCAAGGCCCCGCAGAATTAGTTTATCAATCATCGATTAATATTTAAATGTCTAAAGTTGTTAATTTTGGATGTCGACTTAATAACTTTGAAGGAAAAAAAATTGAAGAATTATTAGTAAATAGTAATGAAAATATGGTTGTTATAAACTCTTGTGCCGTCACAAATGAAACTGAGAGGCAGGTAAGACAAACTATTAGAAGGATTAAAAAAGAATATCCTAATAAAAAAATTGTAATGACAGGTTGTGCTGCACAAATATCTCCAGATAAGTATTCTTCAATGACTGAAGTCGATAAAGTTATTGATAATATAAGTAAACTGAAATCGGAGACTTGGACATCTTTACTTGATGAAGAACTAGGAGTAGATTTTAAAGAGGACATATTTGACTCTCCTCAAGATATCCGCCCATCTTTAGATAATAAAAACCTTAACATCAGAGAAAGCCTTGTAATTCAACAAGGATGCAACCATAGGTGCACATTTTGTATTATTCCTTTTGGTAGAGGCAATAATAGGAGTTTTGATCCTTTTTACTTAATTGATGAGGTGGAAAGAGTTGTAGAAAATGGTGTCAAAGAAATTGTTTTAACAGGTGTTGATATATCAGATTATGGGAGCGATTTTGATCACAAATATAACATGAGCAATTTAATTTTAGATATTTTAGATAAAACTAAATTACAACGTCTTCGACTCTCCTCAATAGACTGTGTTGAAGTTGATGAAAATTTTAATGAAGCACTAATAGATCGAAGAGTAATGCCGCATCTTCACCTTAGTATACAGTCTGGTGATGACATGATACTGAAAAGAATGAAAAGAAGACATAATTCAAAAGATGTATTTCGATTTGTTGATCGTTGTAAAAAAATTAGAAAAGATATTTCATTTGGAGCAGATATTATTGCAGGATTTCCTACAGAAACGGATACGATGTTTGAAAATACATACAATCTATTAAGAGAAAATGAAATTTCTCACCTCCACATATTTCCTTTTTCTCCAAAAAATAATACTCCTGCTTCAAGGATGCCTCAGGTTTCTAAATCAATCATTAAAAAGAGAGCAAAAATTTTAAGAGACCTTGGTGAATTAATTTTAAAAAAAGTAAAATCCAATCTTTCATTACCAAGGGAGATTCTTATTGAAGAGTTAAATTCAGGATTAGCTATCGGATATGATCAAAATTATATCAAACATAAAGTACCCTTAGTAGGTGTACCCGTTGGAGAAGTTATTAGGGTTTAATGTTTTTTTTAAAAAAAATCTTTCAAAAGAATTTAAATATAGATGAGATAGAGGATCTTTTGTTTGATAATGGTGTAGAACCAAAATTTGCCGATTTAATTATTTCAAAAATAAAAGAAAGTAAATCACAAGAAGAGGATATTAAAAAAGTTATTAAAGATGAACTGCTTACAAAATTCAAAGAAAAAAAATTTGGTGGTTTTTCTCCTCAAAATAAAAGTTTATATATTATTGCTGGAAATAACGGCTCGGGAAAAACAACATTCATAGGTAAATTTATAAATCTATTAAAAAAAAATGGCTTAAAGCCTGCTGTAATTGCAGCAGATACATTTAGGGCTGCCGCAATCGATCAACTTGAACATTTCACAAATCAATTTGAAGTGCCCATTTATAAAGGTAATAATATGGAAGATCCGTCTGCAGTCATTTTTCAAGGTATTGATAATCTGAAAGAGAGTGATGTTATTATTGTTGATACATCTGGGAGACAGCATAACAACAAAAATTTAATGGCTGAGCTAAAAAAAATCTCAGATATCGTTTCAAAAAAAACTGATCAATTTAATTTGATTAAGGCTTTTTTGACATTAGATGCTAATACAGGACTTGCTTCAAAACATATAATAGAAGGTTTTCAAGAATATATCACTTTAAATGGCATTATTTTAAATAAGGTAGATTCTAATGCCAAGTATGGAGCTCTTCTAACAATAATAAATGATTTTGATATTCCTGTTGTATTTGAAGGATATGGCGAGGGCATGAATGACTTAAGAGAGTTTCAATTTGAAGAATATTTAGATAGACTAATATAAAATGAAACAACTTTTTGAATTTTTTCCCTTAGTTGTATTTTTCGCAGTCTATTATAAATCAGATAAAGATCTCTATTTAAGTATTGCTGCTGTAATAGTTGCAACATTTATTTCCCTTATAGCCATCTATTTCAAAGAAAGAAAAATTTCAACAATGATGTTAGTTAGTACAATTATCTTAGTTGTTTTTGGTGGTTTAAGTATTTTTCTAAAAAATGAGATATTTTTTAAAATGAAACCAACAATTATAAATGCTCTTTTTGCTGCAGTTTTGATTGGAAGCACATTAATTAATAAACCTGTTTTAAAGTTATTATTAAACTCATCATTAAAATTGACTGATGAGGGTTGGGGATTAATGAATAAAATGTGGTCAAGCTTTTTTATTCTTTTAGCTGTTTTAAATGAAATTGTTTGGCGGACTCAAACAACTGATGTTTGGGTAAATTTTAAAGTATTTGGCATAATGGGAATTACTATAGTGTTTACAATAGTTCAAATTCCATTGCTAAAAAAACATTTTATTAATCAGCCATAAGGGCTTCAATTCCGGGTAAATCTTTATCCTCAAGTGCCTCAAGAAAAGCACCACCAGCTGTTGAAACAAAGTGAAAATTCTCAAATTTTTCCTTAGCCATGTTGATTGCTAAAATTGTGTCACCACCACCTATGACAACATCTGCTTGAGATTTTGCAAGGAGATGTGCTAAATTTATTGATCCCTTTGAAAATTTATTGTCTTCAATCATTCCCATTGGACCATTCCACAAAACGATATCACTGTTACCTATCAGTTTTTCTAAAACTGTGTGTGAAGAAACTGATATATCTAGGATTTTAAAATCAGAGCTTATAGGAAGCCCATCTATTAATTTATTTTCATTTGAGTCAAGTATAACATCTGATGGAAGATGAATTTTACAATTTGTTGATTTTGCAGAATTGTAAATCATTTCAATCATACTTTCTGTGCCCTCTTCAATTAAAGAATTGCTTATATTTATACTATTATATTTAAAAAAATTATTAGCCATTGCCCCTCCGATAAAAATATCAGAGCAAGAGGATGTTAAAGATAGAAGTGTTTTTATTTTAGTTGAAACTTTTGATCCGCCAATAATCGCTAATTTTTTCTTTGGAGACTTTTTTATTTTATCTATTGCTAAAATTTCTCTTTCAAAATTAAATCCAGGTGCTGACAATATATTTTTAACCATTTGATTAACTGATGAGTGAAATCGATGAGAAGCAGAAAAAGCCTCATTAACATATAAATCTAATTTATCTGTAATAGATTTGCTAAAATTTAAGTCATTTTTTATTTCTCCCTCAAAAAATCTTATATTCTCTAAAAGGCTTATAGCTGGCTTATAGACATCTATTTCATTAAGGCCACTATCTAAAAAACTATCATAACTAATAAAATTTAATTCTAACTCCAATATATCCTCAAACTGATCAATTAATTTTGAGAAAGAATACTTCTCATCAAAATTTTCTTTTGGTCTTCCAAAATGTGAAATAAGTAAAATATTACATTGTTTATTTTTAATAAAATCGATTGTCTCCTTAGATCTGTCTAGTCTTGTTTTGTCTGTAATTCTAAAATTTTTATCGATAGGAACATTGAAATCGACTCTAATTCCTACATTTCGGATTTTTTCAAAGTTCAAATTTTTAAGAGATTTCATATTTATTCACATTTTTTTAATCATTTTAGGCTAGATTACTACTACTATATATAGTATAAAACTACCCATATTAGGAACTAAATAGAGTAGGTATATTAAAAATGTCTTGGAATAACCAAAAAGTAGAAGATCTTAAAAAACTTTGGAGTGAAGGGGTTGCTACTAGTCAGATTGGCGTGCAGCTTGGATTTACTAAAAATGCCGTTATTGGTAAGGCTTTTAGACTGGGCCTAGAAAGACGTCAAAACTCCAGAAAAAAATCAACTCAAAATCAACAATTTTCATCAGTGACCATGTATAGGGAAACCAGTAATTCATCTTCCCAAAATACCGTAAGAAAAGAGCCAGTTCGAAGAAGAGAAAAATTCAGCTTTAAAAAGAGTATTGTTGGGACCGGAAACTTCAAATCATGTCAATGGCCAATTGGCGATCCACTTGAAGAGGGGTTTCACTATTGCGGTGGTCAAAATATTCCAACAAAACCATATTGTATAGAACATTATAAAAAGGCTTATAATGTCGATGAGAAGTATTTAGATAAACTCTTAGATTTTTTACACGAGAAAAATTAATTTTATTTTTATTTGGCGCGCTTGGCAGGAATCGAACCCGCGACCCCCAGATTAGGAATCTGGTGCTCTATCCTACTGAGCTACAAGCGCCTTTATAAGTGTACTTAATAATAATAATTCATAAAATAATATAAACTATGAAAAAAAAAGCTGATGAATACCTATATAAAGAAGCATTAAAATATTTGGGTAAATATCCAGCTACTAAAAAAAAAATTTCTGAAATACTAGAACAAAAACTCAAAAATAAAAAAATATATCAAAAGGTCATTTTTCCAGAAAATATCTCTAATCAAGAACTTATTGAGAATATTGTACAAAAATTAGATGAATTGAAGATTATAAATGAGAGGCACTTTATTGAGACAGTATTTCATTATTATGAGCAATCCTTATTTTCTATCAAAAAAATAAAAAATAAACTTTTTCAAAAAGGCTTTGAACAAAGCTTAATTGATGAATATGTCTCAAAGAAAGTCTCTGAAAATCCAGATTTAGAGCTAGAAATTTTAAAAAAATTTATATTTAGAAAAAAACTGTCAAATTTAGAAACTGGTGTGCTTAAGAAAAAGCTTTATCAACAAAGCTTTTCAGAAAATTCAATATATAAGGTAATTAGAGATTAATTACTTAGAAGCAGCCGGTGCTTCAATAGTTTTAGTTGTTTCGTCAGTATTAACAGGTGCTTGACCCTCAGCATCTTTATCTTTTTTAGCTTTTTTAATAATTATTTGCTTACCCCTGTACATACCAGTACTGAGATCAATATGATGGGGTCTTCTCAATTCACCTGATTTTTTGTCTTCTGCGAATAGTTGAGTACCCGCTCTATGATGAGAGCGTCTCATATTCCTTTTTGAGGGTGTAGTTTTTCTTTTTGGAACTGCCATACTAGAGCGATAACATAATAAAAATTTGTATAAATTACAATAATAATGTATAAATCTGCCCACAATGAAAGAAGAGCAGGTCGATTTAGGTCATAAGAGAACATGCCCATGCGGCAGCGTCAAGTATTACGATTTTTATCAGGACGTAATTAATTGTCCAGAGTGCGGTAAATCCATTGAAGCTGTAAATATTGCTAAACCTAAAAGAGGAAGAAAAGCGGGAATAAGTGTTACAACACCCACAAAAACTGCCAAAGAAAATGATGAATTAAAAGAGCTAATTGAAGATACAGAAGATACTGATACTCAAACTGATGACTCTGATAACTTAGCAGAAGATATCAGTATTGATATTCCAACAGATAAAACAGACGAAGAAACAAGTTAATTTATCTTTTATTTAAAATTTCTAATATTTTTGTTGATGCATCCTCAAATTTTAAGCTTGAAGATATTGCAAATTCCCTAGTGTATCTTTCAAAAGCTACCTGGAACATCTGACGTTCACTATAGGACTGCTCAGTTTGATCATCTTTTCGAAATAGGTCTCGAACCACCTCTGAAAGAAGCTTTATATCTCCAGAGTTTATCTTTTGATCATATTCTTGAGCTCTTCTGCTCCACATTGCCTTTTTAATTTTAGGTTTTTGTTTTAAAACAGAGAGTGTTCTGGTCATAGAGGGTTTGCTAGTAATATTTCTTAAACCAATCAATTTTGCTTTAGCAAATGGAACTCTGATTGTTAATTTATCTTGAAAAAACTGAATCACATACAATTGTTCTTCCACTAGATCATATTGAAACTTTTCTATCGTAAGAATTCTTCCTACACCGTGAGTTGGATAAACTATATTTTCTCCAGCTTTAAATTCTTGTGGGACTATTACTTTTTTAATCTTGGGAGCCTTTGGGGTAACAATTTTTTTAACTACTTTCTTTACTACCTTTTTTGCTACTTTTTTTAAGGGTATTTTTGTTACAGGTTGTTTTTTTTTGGAAGGTAATTTTTTTTTTACTTCAACTTTTTTTTTTGATTTAAATTTAATAGTTTTTTTTGTTACTTTTTTTGTTGTAGCTTTTTTTTTAACTGGCATTAATCAGCTCCTTTTTCACTGAAATGGTTTTCAAATTTATTTTCTACACCTTCCCACTGTTTTGCATCAGCGGGGGCATCTTTTTTTGTAGTTATATTAGGCCAAACTTGTGAATATTTTTCATTTACATCTAACCATTTTGTACCATCGTCCAAGTCATCCGGGATAATCGCTTCAACTGGACACTCCGGTTCACATACTCCGCAATCGATACATTCATCAGGGTTAATAACAAGCATATTCTCACCTTCATAAAAGCAATCCACAGGACATACCTCAACACAATCCATGTATTTACACTTGATGCACTTATCATTAACTAGATAGGTCATAGGCAGTCTTTTACTCTATTTCTAATCAATATAAAATCTTTATCTTCTAGGCCAAGTAACGTTGATATTTTTCTAACAGTAGAAACCTCAAGCTGATCCTCAATACCATCAACCATTAAAACTTGCCAACAAATTAAAATTAAATCCATTCTCTGTTCATAACTAAGCGATGTTTTAAGTCTGTATGAAAACTGTGATAAATCGGTGTTGAAATGTTGTTGATTAGCTAACTTATTAAATTGCTCTTTATTACTCTGAATTGGTATTTTAAAGTAAAACTCTACTAATTCAGAAGCATAATTAATTTCTTGTTCTGAAATTTCGTGATCTGCAATAATAATCTCGTAAATTAGGTTATATAAATCTGACTCAAAAGAGTGATCATCATTTTTAACCGTCTTTTCATTAAAAGATTGGAAAAATTTATTTAACATTTATATTTTTCAATTGGTCAAAAGGATTATTGAATAATTTTTTTGATGAGGGTTTTTTTACTTTTTTTGAAGGTTTTTTCAATACTTTTTTGTTTTTATTTTGTTTTAACTCTAACTTCTTATTAGTGCTAATTTTTTTAGAAATAATTAAATCATTTTCTGCTATCTCTAGAATGTTAAAAGATCTACTTTCTAAAATACTTATTAGTTTATCTTTTTTTATACCCAAAAGATTAGATAAGTCCATAGGAAGTGAGAAAGGACCTCTGTTTTCTCTTTTAAATAATTGTTTTTCAAATTCATTAAAAATATCAAGCCTTATTAATAAGTCATTTTTAGAAATAAAGCCTAAGAATGTTAAAAGTTCCTCATTTAACTTTTTTTGAATATTAAGAGTTGCATTGCCATCTTTTGGTATGTAGTCATCAATATTTAGAAATTCATTATTATACAAATTCCATAAATAAAACTTTAACTTCATGTATTCGGGTCTAATTAATTCTGAATTAAATACAACGTTCTTTCCTAGTCTGAAATTAAGTGAATGAATCTCTTTTCTTTGAGTTTCATCAATTAGCTTAAATTCATCTAATATGTTTATTTGGTAAAGATTATATTGGCTTTCAATAATCTTAAAAATAAAACTTCTTTCCTCAGGTTTTGAGTTAAATTTTTTTAGTTTA
This sequence comes from uncultured Alphaproteobacteria bacterium, assembly GCA_902588615.1. Classification (GTDB taxonomy): domain Bacteria; phylum Pseudomonadota; class Alphaproteobacteria; order HIMB59; family HIMB59; genus HIMB59. The sequence continues at coordinate 84,298 of CACIPV010000004.1, forward strand.
CCTGATAAATCCAACTTCGAGAGATATGTTTCCTCAAACCATTTTTGAATTTTCTCCTGAATTTTTTTTATATGATCAGGTGATACCAGTAAGTCATCTAAAATTGGTTCTAAAATAGGATTGGTGATGTAATTTCCTTTTTTAAATATTGCTACATTTGCATCCCCCCATTTAAGATATAGATTCTGAAAATTTCCATTCTCATCAGATTTTGATTCGATCAACAAGCTTTCGTTCGGTGCTGCTATAAAATTATCAACGTTAAAAGACATATACGGGAAAATTTGTTCTTTAATTATTTTATGGTAGTTGTTATTTAAAATATCTTTATATTTTTTATCAAATAAAATTTTAAAACCTTTTATAACTCCTATTTTTTCTTCTTTTATCTTAACATATCTATTATCAGTTAATGATATATTTTTTTCGCTAATATTTAAATTTTGAATCAACTCACTTTTATTTTTATCTACAAATTTTTGCATTAAGCTTAAATGTATCTCCTCAGACAGTTTGTTTTCAATATTTTTAACAGTTTCAACCCAAATAGAGTTACTAATCCAATGTTTCTGGTTAGTGATGTACAACCAGGTTCTAGTTTCATTTAAGTTGTAAATAAGATCATCAATGCTACCATTATAATTTTGTAAATATGAAATTTCTTTATTTAGAAATTTATCACTAAATACCCATTGATTTTTTATAAGTTCGTTAAATATTTTAGTTAACAATTCAATATGTTTTTCATCTGAAATATTTTGGTAATCTGGTATTCGACATACATCCCATAATTGTTTCAAGGTTTCTGGATTATCAAATTTATAATTTTTTTTATTATCATTTAAAAACCTAGATAAAAATTTTTGATCCTCAGCATCTTTTTTTAGAATTAGTCGATTATTATTAGATTTCTTTTTTAAAGAGTTTACTAATTCATACTCTGACTTAAATGATAGAAGATGGTTCCTCCAAAATATTTTTTTAACAGGTTCAAATTTATGGGCTTGTATATTTTCTATAGACTCAAGATTTGCAAACTTTGCCCCGAGGGTGGTCCCAAAATATCCAGGTTTTGTAAAACGACCTGCCCTTCCAGCTATTTGCCCTATTTCCATGTTATTTAAAGGTCGGACAAATTTTCCATCAAATTTTTCTAAACCAGAGAAATAGACTTGTTTGATATCTAAATTCAATCCCATACCAATAGCATCAGTGGCAACGATGTAATCGACTTCTCCATCTTCATATAATTTTACTTGGGAGTTTCTTGTTTTGGGACTGAGTGCACCTGCAACGAGAGCAACACCTCCTTTTAAACCTCTTATTTGTTCGGCTATTTCATAAAGACCGATTAAGTTAAATGCAATAATTGCTGATCGGGGTTTGACATTTTGGATTTTTTTATGACCTATAAAGGTTAACTCTGAAAATCTATTTTTAAAAATTATTTTTGCCTCAGGAATTAATTCTCTAATAATCTCTTCCATTGTAAGAGAGCCCAAGAAGATTGTCTTTTGTTCTCCACGAGAATGTAAAAGCCTTTGAGTAAAAATATGTCCTCTCTCATAGTCAGATGCTAATTGTATCTCATCTACACAGACAAATTCAAAAAAATTATCTGGCATTGATTCGACAGTGCAAAAAAAATATTTTGCGTTTGAGGGAATTATTTTTTCTTCTCCAGTAATTAAAGCAATTTGATTTACAGGATAAAGTTTGCATGCTTTATCATAATTTTCTCTTGCTAAAAGCCTCAAAGGGAAACCAAAAACACCGTTTTTAAAGGAAAACATTTGTTCAAACGCATAAAATGTTTTTCCGGTATTAGTTGGGCCTAAAATTATTTCAATTTGATCCATTCAATGAAAAGAAGTTACCATAAATAAAATGTTGACTTAATTAAATACTTTCTTAAATTTTTTTTAGAAAATGAATATTTAGATATTCGTTTTATACTTACTAGTAAGTGTAAAAAGTAAGGAGGCTATAATGGCTGTAAAAAAGAAAAAAGCTGCCAAGAAAAAAGCAGCTCCAAAGAAAAGGAAAGCTGCAAAAAAGGTAGCGCCTAAAAAGAAGAAGGCTGCAAAAAAGAAAGCAGCTCCTAAAAGAAGGAAGGCTGCAAAAAAGAAGGCAGCACCTAAGAAGAAAAAAGCCACTAAGAGAAAAGCTGTAAGAAGGAAGGCTGCAAAAAAGAAGGCAGCACCTAAGAAAAGGAAAGCTGCGAAGAAAAAAGCAGCTCCTAAGAAGAAAAAAGCAGCTCCTAAGAAAAAGAAAGCTGCAAAGAAAAAAGCAGCACCTAAGAAAAGGAAAGCTGCAAAGAAAAAAGCAGCTCCTAAAAAGAGAAAAGCTTCAAGAAAAAGAAGATAATTTTCTAAGTTTTAAATATTTAAAACATCAAAAGCGGGTTATAATCACCCGCTTTTTTTTTATGATAGAAGTTAATAACTTATCTTTTGCTAGAGGCAATACTCTTATCTTCAAAAATATCAATTTTAAATTACGTCCTGGGGAATTGTTACTCGTTCAGGGGGCGAATGGTGTAGGCAAAACAACCCTACTATCTAGCATCGTCAATTTTATAGATCCATTAGATGGCAGTATAACTTACAATAATTTTGTAATTAATAACTATATTGCCTCTGAGCATTTTTTATATATTGGTGAAACTAATTTTGCTCATGACTCACTAACTTTAAATCAAAATATTGAATACTGGCTTTCAATACACAATGTGAAATTCAATAATTTTATAAAAGATAAAAGTGTAAATTATTTTTTTCAGGATTTAAATCTTGATAAAAAGTTTTATCAGCTTTCATACGGTCAAAAGAAAAAACTTCAATTGTTACTGCTTATGTTAGTCAATAAACCAGTTTGGATACTAGATGATCCACTTAGTGGACTAGATGAAAGAACAATAATAAATTTAAATAGTTTATTTGAAAAAAAGTTAGAAAATAAGGGAATAATTATATTAGCAAGTCATCAAAATATTAATTTAAATAATTATAAAACACTTCAATTGACATGATAAAAAATTTATTAAAATTAATTTTAAGTGAATTTCAACTTATGCTTAAAGGGAGTGTGTTCAGCTTTGTTCTCTATTGTTTATTAATTATTTCGTGTGCTATTTTTGCATTGTCATTAAAACATCAGTCAATGGGAATTAATGCTCCATTATCTTTCTTATATATAATGATTTTTTTTATTTCATTATTTAAAGTTGAAAAGGTTTATGGCCAAGATTTTGATGAAGCAAAAATTCATCAGTATCTACTTTCTCCTTTCTCTCTAGAGATAATTGTATTTGTTAAAAACATGATGATCTATTTCAATTTAATTATTTTTTTCGTAATATTCTCACCACTAATTTTGATTATTTTAAGTATCGATCTAACTTATTTGTTAAAGATAAATGTCCTTCTAGCGCTCTCGCTTTTAAGTATTATTTTCATAGCTTCAATGACTGCATCTATAACCATCTCTAAGAATAATAGACTCTCACTTACAAGTATTTTAACATTGCCTCTTTTTGTCCCTGTTCTTATATTTTCTATGGCAATAACTGATTTAATTGATTTTAATACAAGTAGAATGTATTTATTTTTTGTAGCTTATTTTTTATTGAATTTGGCCTTTTCACCTTTGCTAACTAGTTTTGCCCTAAAAAAATTATCAGTTTAATGTTTGCTATAACTCCAAATACACTCTCTAATTTTATGATTTCTCTATCTAGATATGTTATTTTATTATCACTTGTGTTAATAAGTGTTTCTATTTTTCTTATTATATTTTTAGAAAATGATTATTATCAAGGTATTTCATTCAAAATAATGTTTATCCATGTACCAACTGCTTGGTTATCATTGGCAATTTTTCTAGTGATGGGAATAAGCAGTATCATTGGCTTAATATTTAAATCCCCAACGGCATTGACAGTTGCGAGATCTTTATCTCCGATAGGATTAATAATGAGCATTATCGTTTTAGTTACTGGTTCGATATGGGGAAATTTGACATGGGGAGCGTATTGGGTATGGGATGCAAGGTTAACTTCAATGTTAATTTTAACTTTCATTTACTTAGGTCACATTCTTCTTTTACATTCATTTGAACACTTCCAAAAAGCAGATTTTGCAGCCTCAATTTTGGCGATAATAGGACTGGTGAATCTACCTATTGTTAAATTTTCTGTTGATTGGTGGACTACTCTTCATCAAGAAAGTAGTGTTTTAAGGATGGGAGGGCCTAGTATGACTAATGACTATTTAATTACATTATTAGTGAGTTTTTTTGGTATTTTTATGCTTACAATATTCTGGTTTTCAAACATTTTTTATATAATTGTTGAAAAAAGAAAAATGGAGAGATCTATACTACTAAATGACTAGTTTGGAGTTCGTTTTAGTTTGCTATGGATTTTTTGGGTTCGTCTGTGCTGTGACAACGATTGTAATTATGCTGCTTAAGAAAAAAGTCTTTAATATGGTTAGTGCGTATAATCAAATTAAATAATCAAATAAAAAAGCGATTTATTTTTTTACTAATAATATTCGCCTGCTTTTCTACTTCTATATTTTTAATAAGTTATTCTTTAAAAGACCAAATAGCATATTTTGTTGAACCAACTGACTTAAAAAGTATGGATGGGATAGAAAATAAGTATTTAAGGGTTGGGGGGCTTGTTAAAACAAATAGTTTAAAATTTCTAGATGGAAAATGGATTTTTGAAGTAGTTGATCAAAATCAAAATTCTGTAAATGTTGTATTTTCTAAAACACTTCCAAATCTAGTCGAAGAAAATAAGGGTATTATCGTTGAAGGAAAATTTATAGATAATATTTTTGTTGCAGAGATAGTTTTGGCCAAACACGATGAAAACTACATGCCTCAAAGCGCTATAGACAAACTTAAAGAAGAAGGAAAATGGAGAGGAAATTAATTGATATCTTATTTAGGTAATGGCTTTATTTATATTTCGTTAGTGCTAACTATCTTGTTTTATATAAATATATTAAAGAAAATAATTCCATCAAATACTTCTTCTTTAAAATTAATTTATTTTATAAACCTCATTCCCTTTGGTCTTTTAGTATATGGATTTTCAATTTCAGATTTCACTTTATTGAATGTTGTCGAAAATTCTTACGTTGATGATCCTATTTTTTATAAAGTGACATCTGCCTGGGGTAGTCATGAAGGATCAATTTTATTATGGGTTTTTCTAATTAATTTATTTGGTGTTTTTTTCCTTTACAAAAATCAAACTGTTGAGATTCATAAAAATATATTATTTATATCAACTTTATTTATTCTTTATGTAATAATAAGCTCAAATCCATTTATTTATGTAGATGCAAATGAAAATGTTTTAGGTTTGGGCTTGAATCCAATCTTGCAACATTTTTTATTTGTAATTCATCCACCAACATTGTTCTTAGGATATATTGGTCTAATTGTTCCCTTTGTGATATCTGCACATATGCTTGTGAACAAAAAATTTTCAGGAAAATTGTTCAAAGAAATGTTGGTTTGGTCAAAAATTTCATGGTTCTTTTTAACTGGAGGGATAGTTTTAGGTTCGTACTGGGCATATTCAGAACTAGGATGGGGAGGTTGGTGGTTTTGGGATCCAGTAGAAAACATCTCATTAATCCCATGGTTATTAAATACCGCCTTGATACATTCCCTTAAAGTTTCAATCAAAAGTAACCAACTAAAATTATGGAGCCTTAATTTAGCACTTTACTGTTTCATTGCATCAGTGTTCGGAACTTTTCTGGTTCGTTCAAATTTAATTGTATCTGTTCATAGTTTTGCCACAGACCCACTTAGAGGATTATTTTTGATTTTTATAATTGCTTATTTGCTAGCTATGACATTAAGACTAAATATAAAAAGTATTTCTAATTTCAATGAGGACTCTTTTAATTTAATTAGCAGAGAAAGTTTTCTTTTATTAAATAATATATTTTTTATTTGTTCTGCACTAGTTGTCTTCATTGGAACAGTTTATCCATTGTTTAGCGAAATGATTTTTAAAACATCAGTGTCAGTTGGTGCACCATATTATAATTTCGCATTTAATTTGTTACTATCACCATTAATTTTATTCATGGCATTTGCACCACAGATAAATTGGGGAAAACATGAAAAAAAAGATGAACAGATACCTTTTATAATAATTTTTTCATTATTAGTTTGCTTGGTATCCTATTATTTTTTAAATAATTTTTATTTTGCACTTAGTGTATTTATTACATTTCCACTATTTTTAAAAAGTATTTTAGTTTTAAAAAATAATTTTAACAAAAATATAAGTTTTTATTCTCAATGGCTTGCTCATTTAAGTATTGGTTTTTTTATTATAGCAGCTGTATATACAGAACAATTTGACTATGAAGAAAACCTACTATTTGAAAAAGAAACCACTAATGAAATAAAACTACAAAATAATAAAACTGCCATAATTAAAAATATTAAAGACGAAAAATTCCAAAATTATCAAAAAATATCAGTGGACTTATTAATTTCTGATGGACAAAAAGAAAAAGAGCTCTCACCTTCAAAAAATATCTACCAACCCTCAGGGCAAGTTACAAATGAGGTCAGTACTACCAATACCCACTTTAGTCAATATTATGCAACAATATCAACAATTGAGAGCAATAAAGTTGTGATCAATTTAGTATATAAACCATTTATTAATTTATTATGGTTAAGTGCAATTATGC